>NZ_JBIBYR010000001.1:686014-787911 GCF_043083485.1 Streptomyces sp. NPDC014727
GGGGGGGGGGGGGGTGGTTGGGGTTCCCCACCCCCCCCCCGCCCCCCCCCCCCCCGCCGCGCCGCCGCCCCCCCCCCCCCCCGCCCCCGCGGGGGGGGGGGCCCGCCCCCCCCCCCCGGCTGTCAGCCCAGCGTGAAGAGCAGTTCGTCCGTCAGTTCGCCGCGGGCGTGTGCGAAGCCCCGGTCCTTTCCCGTGACGGCGAACCCGCACTTCTCCAGCACTCGGCGCGAACCGGTGTTGTCGGCCGCGGCCCGTGCGTGCAGCGGGCGGTCCGGTACCGCGTCGAGCAGCGCGCGCAGCGCGGCCGTCGCTAGCCCGCGGCCCCAGTGCGCCCGGTCGATCCAGTAGGTGACCTGGCGGTCGCCCGGCGGTCCGTACACCCCGGCGTTGCCGACCACGACGCCGTCCGCGACCACCGTCCGTATCACGACGGACCCGTCGGCCAGGATCCTGCGCCAGTGGGCGTCGAACGCATGCCGGTCGGTGGGGTCCTCGCTGGTGAAGGCCGCCGTACTGACCGACTCCGGGTCGGACATGAAGGCGAAGAACAGCGGCAGATCCCCGTCGCACACCTCGCGGAGCGTCACTCGCATGATTCAGAGCCTCCGGGTGGCCAGCGTCAGCCGGTCCCGCGCGTCGAACAGCGCGTCCTTCACCATCTGCTCGTGCGCGGGCGTGAGCCGGGCCACCGGCACCGAGCAGCTGATGGCGTCGCGGGCGGGGGTGCGGTACGGGATGGCCACGCCGAAGCAGCGCAGACCGAGGGTGTTCTCCTCGCGGTCCACCGCGTATCCCTGCTCGCGGATGAGGTGCAGCTCCTCGATGAGCTTCTCGCGGTCGGTGATGGTGTGTTCGGTCAGCGCGGGCAGGGTCTCCGGGAGCATCTTGCGGACCTGCTCGTCGCTGTGGGTGGCCAGGAGCGCCTTGCCGAGCGAGGTGGAGTGGGCGGGCAGCCGGCGGCCGACGCGGGTGAAGGGACGCAGATAGTGCTGGGACTGCCGGGTGGCGAGGTACACCACGTTCGTGCCGTCGAGGCGGGCCAGGTGGATGGTCTCCGTCGTGTCGTCGGAGAGCCGGTCCAGGGTCGGGCGGGAGGCCGCGACGACCTCGTCGCCGTCGATGTACGAGGTGCCGACCAGCAGGGCGCGTACGCCGATCCCGTACCGTGTGCCCGTCGCGTCGGTCTCCACCCAGCCCAGCTCGACCAGCGTGCGCAGCAGCATGTAGAGGCTCGACTTCGGGTAGCCGACGGCCTCCTGCACCGCCGCGAGCGAATGCATGCCGGGCCGTCCGGCGAAGTATTCGAGCAGTTCCACCGTCCGCACGGCGGATTTGACCTGTGCCCCACCAGACTCGGCAGCCGACATCGCCCTACGCCCCTTCCAGCCCACTTACGAAACCCTGCGAATTCTTGACCTCAGTGACTTCTTGCCAACACTGAACGCCCGGAAATAGAGTCGCCCCATATTCACGATCGGGAACTCTGTTCAGAATACCGAACAACTTCTGATGTGTGGCAGCGGAGCGGAAGGAATCACGGTGGCAGCAGCACCAGTCTGGAGCGTCGACCCTCGCACCGGGAACCCGCGCGAGCAGGTTGCGGTGGAGGCTACAGCCGAGGAGGTCGACCGCGCGGTCCGGGCCTCCCACGCGGTACGCGAATCGCTCGCCGACCGCGCCCAGCGCGCCGCGTTCCTGCGCGCCGCGGCCGATCTGCTCACCGGGGCCGGGGAGCACGTCATCGAGGCCGCCGACGCGGAGACCGCGCTCGGACCGGCCCGGCTCACCGGCGAACTCGCCCGCACCGCAGCCCAGTTGAGGGCCTTCGCGGAGGTCGTCGACGAGGGCGCCTTCCTCGACATCCACATCGACCACGAGGACGCCACCCGCACCCCGCCCTGGCCCGACCTGCGCCGCTACAAGATCCCGCTCGGCGTCGTCGCCGTGTACGCGGCCAGCAACTTCCCGCTCGCCTTCTCCGTCCCCGGCGGCGACACCGCCAGCGCACTGGCGGCCGGCTGTCCGGTCGTCGTCAAGGCGCACCCCGACCACCCCGCCACCTCCGAACTGTGCGCCTCCCTCCTGCGCCGGGCGGCGGCGCAGGTCGGCCTGCCCGAGGACGTGCTGATCCTGGTGCACGGCTTCGAGGCAGGCGTCGAACTGATCAAGCACCCGATCGTCGCCGCCGCCGGTTTCACCGGCTCCGTACGCGGCGGCCGTGCCCTGTTCGACGCGGCGGCGGCCCGCCCGGCACCGATCCCCTTCCACGGTGAGCTGGGCTCCCTCAACCCCGTCGTCGTCACCGAGGCGGCAGCCGCCGAACGCGGCGAGCAGATCGGCGCCGGGCTCGCCGGCTCGATGACCATGGGGGCGGGCCAGTTCTGCACCAAGCCCGGCTTCGTCCTGGCCCCGGCGGGCGAGAGGGGCGACCGGCTGCTGAAGTCGCTGACCGATGCCGTCAGCGACACCGAGGCAGCGGTGCTGCTCGACCACCGGATGCGTGACGCCTTCGTCGCGGGGGTACGGGAGCGGGCCGAACTCCCCGGTGTGGAGGCCCCGGTCACCCCCGGCTCGGGCGGCGACCACACTGTCTCGGCCGGATTCCTCACCGTGCCGGCGCGCCTCCTCGCCGCACCGGGCCCGCACGACGTGCTTCTGGAGGAGTGCTTCGGGCCGGTCACGGTCGTCGCCCGCTACGAATCCGAGGACGAGATCACCGCCGTCCTCTCCCGCCTCCCCGGCAACCTCACCGCCACCCTCCAGATCGCCACGGACGACGCCGACGCCGACGCTCCCGGACTTCTCGCGGCCCTCACGCCCCTGGCCGGCCGGGTCCTCGTCAACGGCTGGCCGACCGGCGTCGCCGTCGCCCCCGCCCAGCACCACGGCGGCCCCTACCCGGCCACCACCTCCACGTCCACCTCGGTCGGCGCCACCGCCGTCGAACGCTGGCTGCGCCCGGTCACCTACCAGAACACCCCCGAGGCCCTGCTCCCTCCGGAGCTCCGCGAGAACAACCCCCTGAACCTGCCCCGTCGAGTGAACGGCCGTCGCGCATGACCCCGCACCTTTCCGAACTCCCCTTTGAGCTGCGCCCGTTCGGTCCCGAAGGCGACTGGACGTACGAGAACGGCATACTGACCGGCCGGGCCGGAGCCCGCCAGGACCGGTTCGTACCACCCGGCGGCGAGGCCCTGGATTCCGTGAGCGACGCACCCCGCCTCCTCGGCACCGCACCACGGGGCGACTTCCAGTTGCTCGCCCGGGTCAGGGTCGACTTCGCCGCGGCCTTCGACGCGGGGGTCCTCTACCTCCACGTCGGGGAACGGGAGTGGGCCAAGATCTGCCTGGAGCTCTCCCCGGACCTGCCCACCGTCTGCACGGTCGTCACCCGCGGTCACTCCGACGACGTCAACTCCTTCGTTGTGGACGGCAACAGCTGCTGGCTGCGCCTCAGTCGCACCGGCGACGCGTTCGCCTTCCACGCCTCGGCCGACGGCGAGAAGTGGACCTTTGTCCGCGTCTTCGCCCTCGGCGAGCCGCAGCGCGCGGCAGAGGCGTCGGTCGGCTTCCTGGTCCAGTCGCCGACGGGCGAGGGCTGCGAGGCGTCATTCGACCGGATCGCGTTCCGTGCGACGGGACTTGAGGATCTGCGCGACGGGAGCTGAGTCCCCTCGAACATCCGTCGAACCATCGGATGAGTGAGCGCACGTACTCAGTGAAAGCGAGTACCGCCCCCCAACCCTCCGGCGTCCGCGGAGGGTTGGGTGGTCCGCATGAACACCACACCCGCCTGCGCCAAGGTCCGCACGGCCGACACCGAATTTGCCGACCATGAACGCACGGACCGCAATATCCGCACGGCCACCTGGTTCGCCCTGTGCCTGCACGTGCCCGTGCTGATCGGTGCCGGCCTCTTCGTGCTGAGCACAACCCGGGCGTCCGGCTGTGTGACATCCGGCGTGGACTGCGCCCACGTCCCCCAGAGCTGGATCCCCGGGGGTTTCGTGGCGGCGATCGTGCTCGGCATCGCGGCGGTCGCGTGGCCGAGAAGGTGGCTGCCGTTCGTCCACGCACGCGCCTGGCTGCTGCTCCTGCACATCGTGGCGCAGTTCATGACGGCATTGCTGATCCTCAGTTACGCCTGACCTCTCCCAGTGGCTTGATGCCCCTGCCGGCGCTCGGATCCCGTGGCCGGAACAGGGCGATGTCCGAGCCCGCTGGTAGCGTGCCGCGTCCAGCCGGAAAGATCACGGGAGGACGGCAGCTGTGCAAGAAGTGACGCGCCATGAGGTCGGCGGAGAGCGGATGGAGCAGGCGCTCGACGACATCCGCCGACGGACCCGGGGGCGGTGGCACGGGATGCGCTACGACGACGCGTCCCCGGAGAAGCTGCAGGAGATGCGTGACGAACTCCTCGACCACATAGCCGCCCGCACCGTTGCGGAACCGGTGCTCGACGAGCAGGCGCACACGGCGCTGCGGACCGCGGCGGAGTGCTCCCTGGGCGTGCTGAGCATCGGCTGCTTCCCCGACGGTGACCAGGAGATCGTCTTCCCGCTCATCGACGAGGGGCTCAGCAGCGAGGACATCGCCTTCGGCGACATTGTCGAGCACGCCCCTACGGCCAGGACATGGATCGAAACGTTCGAGCTGTGTCTGGTCAGCGGCCTGGTGTGGGACTGGCAGCGGGTGATCGGCCTGCTGCTGCGGGACGACTACGCTCCCGAGATCCGGGAGGGAGGGCCGTACGCGAAGCCGACCTCGACGTCGGATCCGGCGGACCTCGCGGCGATGGACGCACTGTGCGGCTACCTGACCGAGTCGCGCGGGCACCTGCCCCGGGACTGGCCCACGGTGACCTTGTGCAAGCCGGACGCCGACGGGCGCGCCGAGGCGGCCCGGCAACTCGACGCGGCCGGCCCCATGACACCGGACCAGCGCCTCCTTCGTGTGCTCCTCGACGACGATCAGCACGCCTTCGAGCAGGCGCTCGTGGCCCGGCTCATCGAGCACCGGGAGAGCGCGGGCCCCGATCCCGCCCCCAGGACCCTTCTGCCGCTCGGCGCCCTTGCCCTGGCCGCCCTCGCCGTCCAGGTGCACGGGTGGGAGCTGGGCGTCCGGTCCGGTTATCTGCCGCACGGCATGTTGGGTTCCCCGAAGGCGCTGCAGCGGGCGGCGGGCTCCGGGTGAACGACCTGGGCCTTTGGACCCCCAAGTAGGACAGGACCGCGGCCTCGGCCACTCGGCCGAGGCCGACGGCTTACTGCGGTGGTGTGGCGATCTGGATCAGGTTGCCGCAGGTGTCGTCGAAGACGGCGGTGGTGACGGGGCCCGCCTCCAGGGGCTCCTGGGTGAAGCGGACGCCGAGGCCGCGCAGGCGCTCGTACTCCGCCCCTACGTCGTTGACCGCGAACTGGGCGAGCGGGATGCCGTCCTTGACGAGCGCGTCGCGGTAGGGCTTGACGGCCGGGTGGTCGGCGGGCTCCAGGAGGAGCTCGGTGCCGCCGGGCTCGTCGGGCGCGACGACGGTCAGCCACCGGGCCTCGCCGCCCAGCGGGACGTCGTGCTTCTTCACGAAGCCGAGGATCTCGGTGTAGAAGTGCTCGGCTTTGGCCTGGTCGTCGACGAAGACGCTGGTCAGATGGATCTTCATGGAGTGCTCTTCTCTGGTCCAGATGGGTCGGGCATGGGCCATCGCTCGGCTATCTGCCGCAGCGGGGCTGTGTTCAGGTCGTGGAACTTGTAGCGGCCCTCCCGTCTGGTCTCGACGAGCCCGGCGGCCTCCAGCAGGGCGAGGTGCTGGGAGACCGCCTGACGCGAGATGCCAAGCTGGTGCTTCATGCTCAGTCGCGAGCAGATCTCGAACAGTGTCTGTCCGGACTTCTCCGTGAGCTCGTCGAGGATGGTGCGGCGGGTGGGGTCGGCAAGGGCTTTGAAAAGGTCGTCGGCCACGACCACAGAATAGGCAAGTGATAGCTTGCCTATCAAGTCGAGGGCGGCGGCCTGCGAAGCAGAGCGGCTGTCAGCGGTTGACTTCGAGGTTCGTCAGGACGAGCAGGGCGTGCAGGAGGTGGGTGGCGCGGGCGGGATCGGTACGGAGTTCGGTGAGGATCCGCCAGTTCTTGAGATGGGCGAAGCCATGCTCGACCAGTGCGCGTCCGACGGCGAGGACACGGTTGGCTTCTTTCTGGCCGGCGGTGAGTTTGTGGGTGCGGCTGGCGGCATGGCCGGTGACGATCACGGGGTCGCGGATGTCGTTGTCCAGGCCGCGGAAGCCGAGGTCGGCCAACGCCCCGAGACCGGCGGTGCGCAGATGGGCCAGGATGCGGTCGTGGCGGGCGGCGGTGTTGTCGTGGGTGCGTCCGGGCCGGGCGGCGGAGATCCGGATCAGGCGGCCGTTTTCATCGCTCAGGGCCAGGAAGTGCAGGCCATGGCTGCGGTGCACCGGACGCCGCGAGCTTCCCGGCAAACCTTTCCGGCCACAGCACTAGCGAGACTTCTCCCACGCGGTCCGGGTGAGTTCGTATTCGACCTCGCCGTGCTCGGAACCCTCGATCGCGTCCGGCCAGTCCCCGGTGAAGTTCCGGACGAAGGACAGGCCCGACTTCTCCATGACGCGGCGGGAGCGGGCGTTGACGGCCATGGTGTTGGCCGTGACCCGCTCGACCCCCAGTTCCGTGAACCCCTTGTGGATCAGGGCCCGGGATCCCTCGGTGGCACAGCCCCGCCCCCATGCCGTCCGGTTCAGCCGGTAGCCGAGCTCGACGACAGCGGGGCTGTCCTGCCGCAGCGGCCGGAACTCGAACCAGCCCAGGAAGGTGCCGGTGGCTCTGTCCTGCGCGGCCCAGTAGCCGCGGGCCCCCCAGCAGGGGTGGTCGAGCAGGAGCCGCGGCAGGGTCCGCTCTTGGATGGCCTCACGGCTGGTGGGGCGGCCGCCGTTGATGAAGCGCATGACCTCGGGGTCGTTGTCCAGCGCGACCAGGTGGTCGGTGTCGGCCGCCGTGAACTCGCGCAGCATGAGCCGGTCGGTCTCCAGGAAGATGGTCATGCCGCGATCTTCACCACGGACGGGCCCGGCCACCACCGGTTTTCCTGTCGGCGGGCGACGGCCCGCGGATGAACGCCCGGCGTCGTGCGACCGGCACCGGGCGGTCCCGACGTTCAGGCCCCGGCCGCGTATCGCACGAAGTGTGCCCAGCCGGTGCGGTCGAGTTTCAGGTGGGGGAGGGTCGTGTCTTTGGAGTCGCGGATGCGGACCGTCTGTCCGGCGGCTGCTACCTCGACGCACGCACCCCCTTCGTTGGAGCTGTAGCTGCTCTTGATCCATGTGAGGGGCTCTGTGATGCCTGTAGAGGCTTCGATATTCATGCTTCTCTCAGCAACTCCTTGATGACGGTCAGGGACTCGGACGGTGTGGGTGCCTGCGCTCTGATGCTGCCGTAACGTGCGGCCAGGATACGGACTCCATCCGGATCGGTGATCAGCCTGCTGATGTTCTGGACCTCCAGATATGCCACCTGGGGGCGGCCGTTCGGCGTCAACAGGATGAATGGACCACCCATGCCCGCGTGCTCTTCACGCATGGTCGGCATGACTTGGAGCTCCAGGCTTCTCAGTTGTCCGAGATCGATCAACTGCTCCAGCTGTGCCTTGTGCACTGCGGCACCGCCAATCGGCCTGCGGAGGACCGATTCCTCGATGATGCAGGTCACGATGGGTGCAGGCCATCGGGTCAACAGCTCCTGGCGGGCGAGCCTCGCAGTCATCCGCTGCTCGATCGTTGCTTCGTCCAACAATGGCTTGCGCATGGCGAAGAGAGCCCGTGCGTGCGCCTCGGTCTGGAGCAGGCCCGGTACGACGTGGCTGCCGTACTCGTGCACCTCGACGGCCTGACGTTCCAGCTTCGCGTAGTCCGTGAACCACGCCGGATGCTTCACCCGGGCCCGCGCCTTCGCCCGTGCCACCTCCTTCTTCGCCGCCCGCAGCAGGCCGCCCGCCGCCAGCAAGTCGTCCGCCGCGTCCAGGAATTCGGGCTGCGGAGTCCTACGTCCCCGTTCCAGCGAACGGATCAGGTCCTCGCTGTACCCGAGGCGGTCGCCCAGCTCGCGCTGGGTGAGCCCGGCCCGCTCGCGCAGCAGCCGGAGCTGGCTGCCGATCACGTGAAACAGGTCCGCGGCCTCCTCCGAGTCGTCGTTGTCACCGATCGCACCGTCCAGCTCCATCGCTGCCCGCCTTCGTTCCATGGGGCCGACCGCGTTCGTCGCCCCGGTACGGGGGACAACCGGTACCGGTCGCCGTAAGTACCGGTACACGCACGCTACGTACCGCTGTCGTCGCTGGTCAGCGTACGGTCGCTCAGCCACGCTGAGTGCCGTGACGAGCGAATCCGTAGAGATCGAAATTCCGCAACCGGCGCCCTGCGCGCCGCAGTTCACCCAGCTGTTCAGTGCCACCCGCCGGGGTGCCCGACTCGCCCGTCTGCTTGCCGTGGAACAACTGGCGGCGTGGGGATGGCCGCGTGACGGCGAGCGCACCGACGCGGCCGCGCTGGTCGTCGCCGAGCTGGCGGCGAACGCGATCACGCACGGGCGGCTGGACGGGCGGGGGTTCCGTCTCGGGCTCGCACTCCTCCCGGCCGGGCAGTTGCGGATCGAGGTCACCGACCCGCGCGGCGAACGGCTTCTCCCCGCCGAGCGCCGGGAAGCGGTTGAAGGAGGCCGGGGGCTGATCATCGTCGACGCTCTCGCCGAGGACTGGGGCGTGCGTGCGTACCCGCCGTCCGGGAAGACGGTCTGGGCCGAGATCTCCGCGCGGCACCCCGATGGCCCTTAGCCTACGGCTAGGCCCGTTTCACCACCGGTGATCAGCTTTTCAACCCAGCCCCCTGTACCTCGGATCAGCGCTCTGGCCCGGGGTACAGCCGTGTCTCCACCAGCAGCACCGCCTGCTTCGGCAGTGCTTCCCCAGGGGCACGAACCTGTCCGTCCACAGCCCTCAGCACCTGGCCGCCGTCGCCGACCAGCTCAACCGCCGCCCACGCAAAACGCTCGGCTGGGAAACCGGTCAGATTCCAACGGAGAAGCCGCTGGACCATGTCTGCGCCTGTTGCACCAGGAGGTCCCAGGCGCCGGTCAGCAGCAGCACGCCGGTGCCGATCATCATCGTGCCACCGCTCGGGAACTGGGGATCGCCGAACGCACGGTGAAGGCACACATCCAACATCGTGGCCAAGTTGGGACAGCAGACGCGGACACAGGCTGCGATCGTCTCTGCCCTGGTCCATAGCTCGCTGTGTGCCGATCTGACATGCTCCGGGCATCGCGGCAGGATCGCAGAACCGGGCGCGCATCCCTACCCTCGGCCCCATGCGCCACGGATCCGCCCTGCTGAACGTCATCGATGTGGAAGCCACCTGCTGGGACGGGCAGCCGCCGCAACCAGAGCGACGGCGACGCACCGCTGGTCATCGTGGCCGTGGTCGCCGACCGCCCGGTCGTCGAGCTCGACGACCGGAGCACCCCGGCGGGGGAGCCACCGCACGCAGGCGGGGAATGAGGGAGTCCGCTCCCGCGTTGTGCATCGGGAGCGGAGGGTGGCTCAGTGCTGCCCCGGCCGTAGTGACGAGAACACGGAGAGAAGAAGAGACATGCGCGTCGAGATCTGGAGCGACATCGCCTGCCCCTGGTGCTACATAGGCAAGGCCCGCTTCGAGAAGGGCCTGGCGGGGTTCGCCCACCGCGACGAGGTCGAGGTCGTGCACCGGTCCTTCGAGCTCGACCCCGGGCGCGCCAAGGGCGACACCGCGCAGGTGATCGACATGCTGGCGCAGAAGTACGGGCGCACCCGTGAAGAGGCGCAGGCCATGGAGGCGAACGTCGCGGCCAACGCGCAGGCCGAAGGGCTCGGCTACCTCACCGAGGGCCGTGACCACGGCAACACCTTCGACATCCACCGGCTGCTCCACCTCGCCAAGGCCCGTGGCCGTCAGGACGAGCTGCTGGGCCTCGCCTACCGGGCGAACTTCGCCGAGGAGCGTTCCGTCTACGAGGGTGACGTGCTGGTCGAGCTGGCCGTCGAGGCCGGGCTCGACGCCGACGAGGCACGCGCCGTTCTCGCCGACCCGGAGGCGTACGCCGCCGAGGTGCGGGCCGATGAGCGTGAGGCGTCCGAGCTGGGGGCGAACGCGGTGCCGTTCTTCGTGTTCGACCGGCGGTACGGGATCTCCGGCGGCCAGCCCGCCGAGGTCTTCGCCCAGGCGCTCGAACAGGCGTGGAAGGACCGGCCGCTGACCGTGATCGGCGGCGACGCCGCAGCCTGCGACGCCGACGGCGCCTGTGAGGTCCCGCAGACGGGAAGCGGCGCCTGAGCGGTCCCGCCGGCGGATGGCAATGGCGCCCGAGCCGGGGACGGCGGCGCCCGAGCGGGCCGACAAGCGGGCGGTTGCGGTTGCCCGCACGGCACCGTGGGCGGGCGGTGGCGGTGCCCGCACGGCCCGTACGCCGATGGGCGACGTCCGACGGCCCGTCCTGAGCCGCATGCATAAGCATTACTTGGGTGCAACCCTTGATTCGTGGTAATTGACGATGAATCAAGGGGGCTCCAGGCTGGGCTCATGGAGACTACTTCGCTCAGCCGTGCGGTGGACGACGAGTTCGCACCGGAGACCACCTACCTCAACACCTCCAGCTGCGGGCTGCTGCCCCGGCGCACGGTGGCGGCGATCGGGGCGCTCGCCGGGGCGCTCGCCACGGGGCGCAGGAACGGTTCCGGTGACTTCGAGGCGGTGGACGCCGCCCGTGCCGGGTTCGCCCGCCTCGCCGGAGTCGACGCCGACCGGGTCGCCACCGGCAGCTCGGTCTCCGTGCACGCCGGACTGATCGCGGCCTCGCTGCCGCCGGGAGCCGAAGTCGTGGCGCCCGAGGGGGAGTTCAGCTCCGTCGTCAGTCCGTTCGCGGTGCGCGGCGATCTCAGGATGCGCTATGTCCCGCTGGACGGGCTGGCCGAGGCGGTACGGCCCGATACCGCGCTGGTCGCCTTCTCCTCCGTGCAGTCCGCCGACGGCCGGATCGCCGATCTGGACGCGGTACGCGAAGCGGCCGCCACCCACAGCGCCCGGACACTGCTCGACGCCACCCAGTCGGCCGGCTGGCTTCCGCTGGACGCCGGGGCGTACGACTACACGGTCACCGGCGGCTTCAAGTTCCTGCTCTGCCCGCGGGGCGCGTCGTTCCTCACCGTCACCGAGGAGGCCCAGCGCAGCCTGCCGACCGTCTTCGCCGCGTGGGTCGCCTCCGACGACCCCTGGAACAGCACGTACGGCCCGGTCGGGCGGCTCGCCCCGAGCGCCCGCCGCTACGACGAGCCGCCCGCCTTCCTCTCGTACCACGGTGCCGAGCGTTCCCTCGCGCTGCTGGGCGAGGTCGGGATCGACGCAGTCCGTGCCCACGCCACCGGTCTCGCGGCCCGCATGCGGGCGGGGCTGGCCGGAATCGGGCACGAGGCGGTGCCGGGGGAGTCGGCGATCGTCGCCGTGCCCGGACTCGGCGGGCGGGCGCCGGAGCTGGCGCGGGCCGGAGTGGTGGTCTCGGACCGGGCGGGCAGTCTGCGCGCGGCCTTCCACCTGTACAACACGGAGGCGGATGTGGACCGGGCCCTGGACGTGCTTGCGGGCTGAGCCCGCCCGGATGCCGGGGGATCAGCGGCGCTCGGGGCAGTCCGCGGTCTCCTGGCAGAGGTTCGCCTCGACCTTGCCGAGCAGCCGCGCCAACTCCTCGCGCTCGGCCGCGTCCAGTCCGGCGAGGGTGTGCTCCTCCAGATTCGTCCAGGCCCGCTCGACGGCGGTGTGCAGCGCACAGCTGTCGTCGGTGGCCTCGACCATGACGGCCCGTCGGTCGTCCGGGTCGGGGGAGCGCCGGACGTGCCCGGTCTGTTCGAGGCGTTGGAGCATCTTGGTGACGGTGGACGGGTCGAGGTCCACGGCCTTGATCAGCTCGGACTGGCGCACCGCACCCGCGTCCCACAGGTACATCATCAAGAACTCCTGGCCGGGGTAGAGCCCGAGCCCCTTGAGCAGCTTGCCCGCGGCGATCCGGTGCAGCCGGGCGACCCGTGAGACGGCATGGCTGACAGGGCCGCCGAGGGCGGCGCTCGGCAGGTCGGTACAGGCGGGATCGGCCTTCATCGGGACTCCTCGGATTGGTGCCGGGCCGGCGCTCCCGGCGGGGCGGGGCGGGCCGGAAGCGCGGATCCGGGCGCTTTCTGCCAACTTTACCTTGGTCGGCCAATTAATGGGCTACAGTGACACACGGGGAAAATAGTTGGCCGACCATATAAATCTCTGGGAGCTCTCATGACCACCGCTTTCGACCCGATCGACCTGTCCGGCACCCGGCTCACCAACCGCATAGCGATGGCTCCGATGACCCGCAGCCGGGCCGGCGAGGGCGGTACCGCCACGGATCTCGTCGTCGAGTACTACGCCCAGCGCGCGTCGGCGGGCCTGATCATCACGGAGGGCATCCAGCCGTCGGTGGTGGGGCAGGGCTACCCCGACACCCCGGGACTGCACAGCGCGGAGCAGATCGCGTCCTGGCGCAAGGTCACCGACGCGGTGCACGCGGCGGGCGGCCGGATCTTCGCCCAGCTCATGCATGCGGGCCGGATCGGCCACCCGGTCCTGCTGCCGGACGGACTCACCCCGGTCAGCGCCTCCGCGGTCAAGCCCGCCGGTCAGCTCTACACCGGCGCGGGACTGGAGGACTTCACCACCCCGCGCGAACTGACCGGCGACGAAGTGCGGCAGACCATCGCCGACTACGCGACGGCCGCCCACAACGCGATCGACGCCGGCTTCGACGGGGTCGAGCTGCACGGCGCCAACGGCTACCTCATCCACCAGTTCCTCTCGCCCAACACCAACCTGCGCGACGACGAGTGGGGCGGCTCCGAGGAGGCCCGCATCCGGTTCGCCGTCGAGGTGGTCAAGGCCGTCGCCGCCGAGATCGGCGCGGAGCGGACCGGGCTGCGCATCTCGCCCGGAAACACGTACAACGACATCGACGAGCCCGTGCTGGACTCCGTCTACACCGCGCTGGTGCGGGAGATCGAGCCGCTCGGCCTCGCCTATCTGCACGTCCTGGAGGCGGCGGAGATCCGCGAGCTGACCCTCGCGCTGCGCAAGCAGTTCTCCGGCACGTTCGTTCTCAACGCGCTGACGGACGGGCCGACCGGGCCGGACGACCACTCGGTGATCGACGACGGGATCGCCGACATCATCTCGTACGGTGCCCTGTTCATCGCCAACCCGGACCTGCCCGCCCGACTGAAGGCCGGCGGCCCGTTCAACACCCCGGACCCGTCGACCTTCTTCGGCGGGGACGCGAAGGGGTACATCGACTACCCGGCCCTGGACGCCGATCGGTCCTGAGGCCGGGAGGCGCACCAGCGCCCTTCGACCGGGTCGGGCCGCCCCGGGCTCCCGTCACTCCTGGCCGGGCTCGTCCAGCGGCGCGCTGTGCCACTTCCACGACGTGACCCGGGGATGGCCGGGCAGTTCGCCGCGGCCGGTGGCCCAGAGCAGGACGGCCCACCGGTCGGCGTCCTTCGGCGCGTCCGGGAACAGCCGGGCCAGTACCCGGTCGCAGAGGCCGGCGGGCGGTGCCCAGGCGATGTCCAGGCTCGCGGCGAGGTCCTGCGTGTGCACCAGGGTCTCCACGATGCCCATGGCGGCGAAGCCCTCCGGGTCGGACACCCCGTAGGAGTGGTACGAGCGGACCTCCGGTGAGGCCGTCCGTACCATCGCCGCGAGCAGCGCGCCGCTCGCCTCCAGCGTCCGGAGCAGTCCGGCCGGTCCGGCCGACGGGTCCGCGAAGACCGCGTTCGCCGGGCCGCCCTCGCGAGTGGCGCCCCAGCGGTACGGCACGTACGTGTCCAGCGCCGGCCGTCGCGGGCCCAGCTGGGTGGCGTAGGAGAAGAGGTCGTCGCTCAGGTGCTCCGCGGCCTCCCAGCAGTTCCACTCCAACGACCCGGCCGGGACCAGCCAGTCGTCCACCGGGGACTCCCGGAGCGCGTCGACCGCGAGACGGACCGCGGTGGTCACGTCGTCCGCGGTGACCGGCAGCCGGGTTCCGGTCAGCGACGCCCGCTCCGCCGCGCTGCACTCCACGCAGAACTCGTTGCCCTCCGGGTCGGCCAGCGTCGCCCAGCCCCGACCGTCGGGCTTGCGGTGGTCGGCCACGAGGGTGGCGCCCAGGCCCAGCAGCCGCTCCACCTCCTCGTCGCGGGTGCGGTCCTGCGGCTGTATGTCCAGGTGCAGACGGTTCTTGGTGCCCTTGGGCTCCGGCACCGAGATGAACAGCAGCGCGGCGCCGGGGGCTTCGACGAGCGCCTCGGGATCGCCGGGGGCGTCATCGTCGCAGAGCGCGGTGCCGAGCACCTCGGCCCAGAAACCGCCGAGCGCGTAGGCGTCGGCGCAGTCGATCGTGATGTGACGTACCAGTGAGGTCATGGGACCCACTGTCGCCGCTGACGGCTGTCCCGGTCCACCGACTTCGAGCGCGGTCCACCCACGCGAAGAAGGGGGTGGGGCGACGGATGCCGCCCCACCCCCTTGTCCGGCCAGGTTTCCCCGGTACGTCACCTCACCGGCGTGAAGTCCCGCGCCCCGATGAACTCCGGGCGCCGCGCCGGTGCCGCGAACGGCTCCTCGGCGGCGTTGTCCACGCTGTTGAAGACGATGAAGACATTGCTGCGCGGGTAGGGGGTGATGTTGTCCCCCGAGCCGTGCATGCAGTTGCAGTCGAACCAGGTCGCCGAACCCGCCCTGCCCGTGAAGAGCTTGATGCCGTGCCGGTCCGCCAGCTTCGTCAGCGCCTCGTCGGACGGGGTGCCGGCGTCCTGCATCTTCAGGGACTTCTTGTAGTTGTCCTTCGGTGTCTCGCCCGCACAGCCGAGGAACGACTTGTGCGAACCGGGCATGATCATCAGCCCGCCGTTGGTGTCGTGGTTCTCGGTCAGCGCGATCGACACGGACACCGCCCGCATGTTCGGCAGACCGTCCTCGGCGTGCCAGGTCTCGAAGTCCGAGTGCCAGTAGAAGCCCGAAGCACCGAAGCCGGGCTTGACGTTGATCCGGGACTGGTGGACGTACACGTCCGAGCCGAGGATCTGCCGGGCCCGGCCCACCACGCGCTCGTCGCCGACCAGCCGGGCGAAGACCTCGCTGATCCGGTGGACCTCGAAGACCGACCGCACCTTCTGCGACTTCGGCTCCACGATCGAGCGTCCGTCGGCCAGCACCGCCGGATCGGCGATCAGCCGGTCCAGTTCCGCGTGGTAGACGGCGACCTCGTCCGGCGTGATCAGTTCGTCGACGGTGAGGAACCCGTCGCGTTCGAAGCCCTGCAGGTCCTTGACGGAGACCGGCCCCGGGGCGCCGGGCGCGGACCAGATGACCGGGTCCTGGCGGGGAGTGGTCATCTCGGCCGCACCGCGTGTGGGGTACAGATCGGCGCGTACATCGGTGGTCATGGTTCAGCCCTCCTCGGTCAGCAGCGGGTAGACACCGTTCTCGTCGTGCTCCTCCCGCCCGGTGACCGGAGGGTTGAAGACGCAGACGCAGCGGAAGTCGGTCTTCGGCCGCATGGTGTGGTGCTCATGGCCGTCCAGCAGGTACATCGTGCCGGGGGTGATCCAGTGCTTCTCGCCGGTCTCGTCATTGGTGAGCTCGGCCTCGCCCTCGACGCACAGGACGGCCTCGATGTGGTTCGCGTACCACATCGACGTCTCGGTGCCCGCGTACATCGTGGTCTCGTGGAGCGAGAAGCCCACCTTCTCCTGGGCGAGCACGATGCGCTTGCTCTCCCAGGTTCCGGAAGCGGCCTTCACATGCCGGTCGGTGTTCTCGATGTCACTGAACGATCGGACGATCACGGTGGGTCGGTGCCTTTCTCTCTGTGGCGGTGCTCGTGGTTCGTACCCGTCCGGGACGGGAGGGCCCGGACAGGTGGTCAGGTGGTCTCGCGGACCGCGCGGGCCAGGGTCCGCAGGCCCTCGTCCAGCTCCTCGGGAGTGGTGGTCAGCGGCGGCAGCAGCTTCACGACCTCGCTCCGCGGACCGGAGGTCTCGACCAGGAGACCCAGCTCGAAGGCGCGGGCGCAGATGGCGGCGGCGCGCGACGTGTCGGTGAACTCCACGCCCCAGACCAGGCCGCGGCCCCGGAACCGCGCACCCAGCCGGGCGTGTTCGTCGCAGATCGCGAGCAGCGCCTGCTCGATCTGCTCGCCCCTGGTCAGGGTCTGCTTCTCCATCTGCCCGTCCGCCCAGTAGGCGTCCAGCGCGGCGGCGGCCGTGACGAACGCCGGGTTGTTGCCGCGGAAGGTGCCGTTGTGCTCGCCCGGTCCCCAGATGTCCAGCTCCGGCTTGAACAGGCAGAGCGACATGGGCAGTCCGTAGCCGCTGATGGACTTCGACAGGGTGACGATGTCGGGGGTGACACCGGCCTCCTCGAACGAGAAGAACGCCCCCGTGCGCCCGCAGCCCATCTGGATGTCGTCGACGATCAGGAGCATGTCCCGGCGGTGGCACAGATCGGCGAGCGCCCGCAGCCACTCGGGGCGCGCCACATTGATGCCGCCCTCGCCCTGCACCGTCTCGACGATCACGGCAGCGGGCTTGTTGAGACCGGACCCCTGGTCCTCCAGGAGCCGTTCGAACCAGAGGAAGTCGGGCACCCTGCCGTCGAGGTAGTTGTCGAAGGGCATCGGGGTGCCGTGCACCAGCGGGATACCCGCCCCGGCCCGTTTGAAGGCGTTGCCGGTGACGGCCAGCGAGCCCAGCGACATGCCGTGGAAGGCGTTGGTGAACGAGACGATCGACTCGCGCCCCTTCACCTTGCGGGCCAGCTTCAGCGCCGCTTCGACGGCGTTGGTGCCGGTCGGGCCGGGGAACATCACCTTGTACGGGAGGTCGCGCGGGCGCAGCACGTTGTTCTGGAAGGACTCCAGGAAGGCGCGCTTGGCGGTGGTGGCCATGTCGAGGCCGTGGGTGATGCCGTCGCGCTCGATGTAGTCGATCAGCGCGCGTTTCAGCACGGGGTTGTTGTGGCCGTAGTTGAGCGAGCCCGCGCCGGCGAAGAAGTCCAGGTAGCTGTGGCCGTCCTCGTCGGTCAGACGGGAGCCCTGCGCACGGTCGAACACCGCGGGCCAGCCGCGGCAGTAGCTCCGTACCTCCGACTCCAGGGTCTCGAAGACACTCAGTGCGGGCGGGGTGATGGTCACAGGGAATCTCCTGCTTGAGGGGGGTGTGACGGACGACGGTGCGGGGGTGCTCGGGAACGGAGCGGCCGGAGCGGGCGGACGCGCTCAGGTGTGGAACGGGCCGATGCGGTACAGCACTTCCGGCAGATGCGTTCCCTCGGGGAACAGTTCGCCCTCGAAGAGCACTTCGCGTTCCAGGGCGACGTCGTGGCGCTGCGCGTAGGAGGTGAACAGCCGGTCCGACGCGGTGTTGTCCGGGGTGACGGTCGTCTCGACCCAGGCCAGTCCCTGTGCGGCGGCGACCCGTGAGGTCAGTGCGTCCAGCAGCTTTCCCGCCAGTCCGGTCCCGCGACGGTCCTGGTCGACGGCCACCTGCCAGACGACGAGCGTCTCGGGGCGGTCCGGCCGGAGGTACCCCGTCACGAAGGCGATGGGTTCGCCGGTCTCGTCGCGGGCGACCACGGAGGTCTCCGCGAAGTCGCGGCACCACAGCAGGTAGCTGTACGAGGAGTTGAGGTCCAGGACCTCGGAGTCGCGGGCGATGCGCCAGATCGCGGCCCCGTCCTCCACTCGTGGGGTGTCGATGGTGAGAAATTCGCTTCGGGCACGTGCAAAATCTGCTGGTGCGGCGGTCATGCGAATTGAATTTACCCAGCAAATTCTCAAATTGCATCGACGCAAGGGGTTGGGCTGGGCGATCCGTCGTGTTATCACGCGGGCGCGTGCGCCGGTGCGATCCGGCTGCGCTTTCTACCGTTTTGGTGGCTATTTATCCGGCATAACGGTCGCGTTGTGGAGTCGGTCACAAGGTCGTAACTCTCGGATGGCGCAACGGAATTGCGTGGATCGGTTCCAGGTCGGACGCCGGAAAACTCGGGTGTTTAGGGATCGGGAAAGCGGGCAGAAGAATGCGGGGAGCTGCTCTGAATAAAGCAGCTCCCCGCATTTGTGGAATATTGAGCCCAGGAGTGGATTTACTCGCTCGGCCAGGTTTCCGAAACTGCTTTGCGGGCAGCTTCGAAGTCGACCTGCCGGCCCGCATCGGCCAGCGCCGCCCCCAGAGCCGCGAGCGAGGACCGCACCGCGCCCCGCGTCGCATCCCCACCGTAGTGATTGACCCGGATCATCTCCTTGGACAGCGCCCCGCCACCCGCGATCAGCGGCAGCGACGGGTCGGCCGCGAGCGCCCGCGCGACCAGCTCCGCGGCGTCGACCCCCGCGGGGGCGCGCAGCGTGGTCGCGACCGGGGCCGCCTCCTTCGCCTCGTGCACATACGGCGACAGTCCGCCGCCGAGAGCCACCGCGCCGGCCCGGGTCGCCGCGGCGGCCGAGGCGTGCCGGGCCATCAGCGCGTCCAGGCCCTCGGCCTCGATCCGCTCCACACAGGCTTCCAGGGCCAGCATCTCCAGCTGGGCGGGGGCGTGCAGCAGCGCCTTGCGGCCGCCGTCGATCCAGCGCTCCTTCCAGTCCAGGAGCGAGAGGTACGAGCGGCGCGGGGCCACGGGGTTGGCGGCGATCCGCTCCCAGGCCCGTTCGCTCACCGACACCGCCGAGACCCCGGCCGGACCGCCCATCGCCTTCTGCGCGCCGATCACGCAGAGGTCGACGCCCCACACGTCCGGCAGCAGCGGCTCGGCGCCCACCGAGGCGACGGCGTCCAGCATGAACAGGGCCCCGTGCGAACGGACCACCTCACCGATCTCGCCGACCGGATTGGTGTTGCCCGTCGCCGCCTCGGCGTGCACCAGGGAGACGAAGTCGATCTCCGGGTGCTCGGCCAGCGCCCGCGCGACCTGGTCGGCGGTGACCGCCGTGTGGAACGGAACCGCCAGATCGACCACATTGGCACCGCAGTCCCGCAGCCAGTTCCCGAAGGTCTGCCCGTACGGGCCGGTGACGATGTTCAGCGCGGTCGAGCCGGGCCGGGCGCCGCCCCGGATGCAGCCTTCGAGGGGGAGCAGCGCCTCGCCCTGCATGATGACGACGTCCTGCTCGGTGGCGAGGAGGCCGGCCACCCGCTTCTCGATGGCCGCGAAGTGCGCGGCGGTGAGCGGGGCGAGGTCGAGGAAGGGGTGCGTCACGGTGGTGCTCTCTTCGGATCGGGTCGGCGCGGCGCGGGTGCCGCGTACGGACGGGGTTTCCGTCGAAGCGTACCCAGGGGGCCGGACGCCGCCTCGTACAGTGCTGCTCATGAGTGATCACACGGCACCGCGGGTGCTGCACGTGAAGGGGCGGGTGCTCGTCGGTCCCGAGGACGTCCGGGACGAGCTCTGGGCCGTCGACGGACGGATCTCGTACGGGAGGCCGGCCGGCGCGGACGACGCGGTGACCGTCACCGGCTGGGCGCTGCCGGGCCTGGTCGACGCGCACTGCCACGTCGGGCTCGACCACCAGGGCGCCGTCGACGCGGCCACCAGCGAGAAGCAGGCCCTGGCCGACCGGGAGGCGGGCGCGCTGCTGCTGCGGGACGCGGGTTCGCCGGCCGACACCCGGTGGATCGACGACCGGGAGGACCTGCCGAAGATCGTCAGGGCCGGCCGTCACATCGCCAGGCCCCGCAGGTACACCCGGAACTACGCCCACGAGATCGAGCCCGACGAACTGGTCGCGTACGTCGCGCAGGAGGCGCGCCGGGGCGACGGCTGGGTGAAGCTGGTCGGCGACTGGATCGACCGGGAGGTGGGTGACCTGACCGCCCTCTGGCCGCGTGAGGCGGTCGAGGCGGCCATCGCCGAGGCGCACCGGCTCGGCGCCCGGGTCACCGCGCACTGCTTCGCCGAGGACTCGCTGCGCGATCTCGTCGAGGCCGGGATCGACTGCATCGAGCACGCCACCGGGCTCACCGAGGAGACCATTCCGCTCTTCGCCGAACGCGGTGTCGCGATCGTCCCGACCCTGGTGAACATCGCCACGTTCCCCTCGCTCGCGGCGAACGGCGACGCCAAGTTCCCCCGCTGGTCGGCCCATATGCGGCGGCTGCACGAGCGGCGCTACGACACCGTGCGCGCCGCGTACGACGCCGGGATTCCGGTCTTCGTCGGAACCGACGCGGGCGGGGTGCTCGCCCACGGGCTGGTGGCGGACGAGGTCGCCGAGCTGGTGAAGGCGGGCATCCCGGCCCTGGACGCGCTGTCCGCGACCACCTGGGGCGCGCGTCGGTGGCTCGGGCGGCCGGTGCTGGAGGAGGGCGCCCCGGCGGACCTGGTGGTGTACGACGAGGATCCGCGGGCGGATGTACGGGTGCTGGCGGCGCCGCGACGGGTGGTACTGAACGGGCGGGTGATCGGCTGAGCGGTGGATCGCGGGGCGGCTGCGGGCCGGGGCGTCGCGTTGACAGGCGGTTACCGCGCCCCTGCCGGGTCGTTGGGCCATGTTCGCGCGCACTCCGGCGCAGTCGGCCTCCGAGCCCTCCACGCTCAGCGGATCGGGTGACTGCGAGGAACGAACGTACCGAGATATTCGAATACAAACGCGAAAACCCCCCTTTGGGGTGAACTCACGTCAGGTGTCTGCCAGTTCACCCTCCGTGCGTAAAGCTTTCGGGGTCGAGGCCACCGGTGCCCGCGATGTCCCCCATTGGACGGCGCCGGTGGCTCCATGTCTCATGTGGGGGTTCCACCATCTTGAACAGCAATACCTTCCGCCTGGCCGCCCTGGCGGTCGCCGTCGCTCCCGTCGCCCTGCTGGCAGCGGCCCCGGCGCACGCCACCGCCGCGACCACCACGACCACCGGCGACGGGAAGGCGAGCGCGGTCGTGCTCCGTACCGCACTCGACGTCTCGCTCCTGAACAAGACGATCGATGTGCCGCTCAAGGCCACGCTCAACGAGGTGCAGGCGCCCGCCAGCGCCGACCGGACCGCGCTGAGCGTCCGGCTCGACGAGGTGGACGACGGACGGCCGTTCAGCGTCCTGAGCGCCGATGTGGCCACCGCGAGGGCCACCGTCGGCAAGCACAAGGCCGAGGGGTACAGCAATGTGGCGAAGGCCCGCGTCCATGTGCCCGGACTGCCGCTGCTCTCGCTGATCGAGGTCGAGCAGGTCACCTCCAAGGCGGTCTGCGAGGTGGGCAGGAAGCCGGTCGCCGAATCGAACGTGCTCGGGCACGTGACGATCCTCGGCAAGCGGGTCAGCCTCACCGCGGGCGGTACCACGCAGGTGAAGGTGCCGGGCGTCGGAGAGGTGACCCTCGACCTGTCGAAGACGCACACCACCTCGCGCACCGCCGCCGCGGCAGCGCTCCAGCTGAAGGTCTCCGTCAATCCGCTCAAGCTCAATGTCGCCGATGTGCAGGGCGAGGTCACGCTCGCCGAGGCGACCTGCGAGACGCCGAAGGGGGAGCCGGGCGGCGGTGACAACGGCGGCTCCGGCAACGGCGGTTCGACCGGTGGTGGCTCCAGTGACGGCGGCTCCGGCAATGGCGGTACCACCAGTGGTGGCTCCGGCGACGGCGGGACCAGTGGCGCGAACACCTCCGGCGGCGGCAGCACAGGCGGCGATGTGAAGCCCCAGACCGGCACCGGCCATGCCCCCGACGTCGACTCCAACCTCGCGGAGACGGGCGGAAGTTCGGCGACCCCGTACATCGCGGGTGGTGCGGCCCTGCTGCTGGCGGTGGGCGCCGGGGCGATGGTCGTGACCAGGCGGCGCGCCCAGGACTGAGCCGCTCGGCTCGGGGCCCGGGGCCCGAGGGGGTGGCCGTGGGCCAGGGGGCGGGGAGCGGCGTTCGCGTGACGGAACGCCGCTCCCCGCGAGCCGTCAGCTCAGCGCGTGACCGCGGTCAGCGTCTGCAGCGCCTGGTCGAACGCCTGCAGGAAGCGATTGGTCGTCGCACGGTCGCGAACCGCCAGCCGCAGCCACTGCGGACCGAGCCCCGGAAACGTATCTCCACGCCGCGCCGCGAACCCCAGCGCCCGCAACCGCTCCCGCACCTCGTCGGCCCCTTCGACTCGCACCAGCACGAACGGCGCCTCGGCCGGCTCCATCACCCGCACTTCGGTGAACTCCCGGAGCCCCGCGACCAGATGGGTCCGGTCCACCGCGATCCGCTCCGCCGCGGCAGCCGCCTCGGCCAGGGCCCGCGGCTCCACGCACGCCTCGGCCGCAGCCAGCGCCGGGGCCGACACCGGCCACAACGGCTGCGCCTGCGCCAGCGCGCGGATCGTCTCCGGGGCGGCCAGTACGTAACCGATCCGCAGCCCCGCGAGCCCCCAGGTCTTGGTGAGGCTGCGCAGCACCACGAGCCCGGGGACGTCCGTACGCCCGCACAGCGCCTCGCGCTCGCCCGGCACCGCGTCCATGAACGCCTCGTCGACGACCAGCGTCCGCCCGGGACGCGCCAGTTGCTCCAGCACGGCCGCCGGATGCAGGACCGACGTGGGGTTGGTCGGATTGCCGACCACCACCAGATCCGCGTCCTCGGGCACGGCCGCCGGATCCAGCCGGAAGCCGTCCTCAGCCGGCAGCAGTACCCGCCGCACCTCGTGCCCGGCCGCGCGCAGCGCCGACTCCGGCTCGGTGAACTGCGGATGGACCACGACCGGACGGCGGGCCGGCAACGCCCGTGCGATCAGCACGAACGCCTCCGCCGCCCCCGCCGTCAGGAGCACGCGCTCGGTCGCAAGCCCGTGCCGGGCCGCGACCGCCGCCCGCGCCGGGCGCCCGTCCGGGTAGGCGGCGAGCGTGCCCAGCGATGCGGCTATCCGCGCCCTCAGCCAGGCCGGTGGCGTATCCGCCCGTACGTTGACGGCGAGATCGGTCAGATCCCGTCCCCGTCCCCGTACTTCCGCGTCACCGTGGTGCCGCAGATCGTGCGTGCCCGCGCTGGTCGCGTCGGGACTTTCAGTGGGAGTGTGCATGACCGCCATGGGGGTGGTGGTGATGATGGCCGTCGTCGTCGGGGTGGAAGTGCGGCTGCTGCGGCAGCCCCACCTTGTCCTCGAAGCCCGGCAGCGCGATCCGGTACACGCATGAGTCGCAGTTCATCCGCAGATCGCCCTCGACGGCCTCCCGGTAGCGCTCCATGACCAGGTCGTACAATTCCTCGGCCGCACCGATGACTTCGGCCGAGCGGACATCGGGCTCCGGGTGGGCGGCGGCCCACTCCTCGGTCTGATGACGCACCCGGTCCGGCAGGATGCCGGTGAAGAGGAAGTACGGCAGAACGACTATGCGCCCGGCACCCAGCTTCACGCAACGGTCGAGACCGGACGGTACGTCCGGGGCCGCGAGCGAGACGAACGCCGTCTCCACCCCCGCGTAGCCACGGCCCTCCCAGAACAGCCGCGCCGCCTTGTACACCTCGGCGTTGGCGTCCGGGTCGGTCGAACCGCGCCCGACCAGCAGCACCGTCACCTCGGACCGGTCGGTGTCGCCGAGCACCGCGTCGACCCGGCGCTCCAGTACCTTCAGCAGCGCCGGGTGCGGGCCGAGCGGGCGGCCGTAGGTGTAGGAGATGCCGGGGTGGCGCTCCTTCTCACGGGCCAGCGCCGCCGGAATGTCCCCCTTGGCGTGCCCGGCCGACACCAGCATCAGCGGCACGGCGGCGAAGCGCTTCACACCGCGCTCGACCAGCTCGGTCACGGCGTCGCCGAGCGGCGGCGGGGACAGCTCGATGAAGCCGCCCGCGACGGACAGTTCGGGGTGGCGCTCGCCCAGCTCGGTCACGAAGTCACGGAACGCCGCGGCCCCGCCCTCGTCCCTGGTGCCGTGTCCGGCGATGAGCAGTGCGGGCCGGGTGGACGCGGTGGTCACAGGTTCTCCTCGGTGTTCGTGGGGGGTACGGGGTGGTACAGCAGGGCGTTCAGGGCGGCGGCGGCGACCGCCGAGCCACCCTTCTCGGACACGTTGCTCACGGCGGGCAGGCCGCTCTCGCGCAGTGCCGCCTTCGACTCGGTCGCGCCGACGAAGCCGACCGGCAGCCCGATGACGAGCGCGGGCGCGGTGTCGAGGACGAGCAGTTCCTCCAGTGCGGTCGGCGCGTTGCCGATCACCCAGATCGCGCCGGGCCCGACCTGCTCGTACGCGAGCCGGATCGCGTGTGCCGAACGGGTCAGCCCGGGAGCGGACCTGGCCTCCTTCAGACGGCACACGGTCTCGCGGCGGGTGATGCCCGCCGCGACCATCTCCACGTCGGTGACGACCGGAGCGCCGGCGTGCAGCGCCGCGTGCGCGACGACGAGCGACGCCTCGTCGCAGACCAGGTCCGTCGCGTACGCCGGATCCGCCGCGGAGTGGATGACCCGCTCCACGACGGCCCGGGTCAGCGGGGGGAAGTGGGAGGTGTCCAGGCGGGCGCGCAGCCGCCGGTACGACTCCTGCTCGATGGGGTGGACGGTTCTCTCCCAGGGCCGGTTCACTCGGCTCCCTCCTGTGCGGGGGCCGCGGTGGCCGACTGCCAGCGGTAGCCGCGCGGCGTCACCATGCGGCCGGCGATCTCCCGGGTGGCCGTGTTGCCGACCGTGACGACCGTCATCATGTCCACCGCCGCCGGGTCCAGAGCCGCCAGTGAGGTCACCCGGCTGCTCTCGTCGGGGCGCGAGGCATTGCGTACGACACCGACCGGAGTGGCCGCCTCCCGGTGCTCGGACAGGATCGACAGGGCCTTCGGGAGCTGCCAGTCACGGCCCCGGCTGCGCGGGTTGTAGAACGTCACGATGATGTCGGCCTCGGCCGCGGCCCGTACCCGGCGCTCGATGACCTCCCACGGCGTGTGCAGATCGGAGAGGCTGATCGACACATGGTCGTGGCCCAGCGGGGCGCCGAGGATCGCGGCGGCCGCCAGCGCGGCCGTCACACCCGGCACACCCACCACGTCGATGTCGGCGCCGGCCTCGGCGAGCGCGGGCGACGCCATCGCGTACACGCCCGCGTCACCGCTGCCGATCAGTGCCACCGCATGCCCCTTGCGCGCCTCGGCGACTGCGGTGCGGGCCCGCTCCTCCTCGGCGCCCAGCCCCGACTCCAGGACCGTGGTGCCGGGCCGCAGCAGGTCCCGGATCTGGTCGACGTACTGGTCGAGCCCGACCAGCACCGAGGCCCGCCGCAGCTCCTCACGGGCGCGCGGCGTCAGCAGATCACGCGCGCCGGGGCCGAGACCGACGACGGCCAGGCGCCCGCGCGGGGCCCGGCGCACCACCGCGCAGGTGGCCATCGCCGCCCGCCCCTCCGGTGCCGACTTCCGCTTCGGTACGAGGAGTTCGCCCCCCGCCGCGAGTGCGGCGGCCTCCGCGACGGACGGCGTCCCGACGGCGGCGAGCGGCGCGCCCGACGGGTTGGGCACCTCGATGCGGGCCAGCTGTTCGGCGGCGTACGTCCGCAGCGGCACGCCGAACCGCGCCGCCGCCGCGACGATCCCCGGCTCGTCCGCCTTCGCGTCGACCGTCACCAACTCCGCGATGCTCAGCGGCGAAAGCCCGGCCTCGTCCAGGGCGTCGCGGATCAGCCCGACGACCTCCTCGACCGGCGCGCCCCTGGACGCACCGACCCCGACGGCGAGCGAAGCGGGCCGCAACACGGCAGCCAGGGAACCGGGTTCGACGATCCGGTCGGTGACACGCAGGATCGCGGGGCCCTCGGCACCGGGGGACACGTTCGGCGGCAGCGGTGGCAACGGCCGCACCGCGTCCGCGCGCAGCTCCACCGGAGCCCCGTCGAGCATCGCGCGCGACACCCCCGCCACATCGCCCTCCACGGGCAGGCCCAGCATGTCCAGCCCCGGCACCCCCGCCGCGTCCGTCGCCGTCGTCACGACCGGCGCCGCGCCCAGTACCTCACCGACCGCCCCGGCCAGCGCGTTCGCCCCGCCGCCGTGCCCGCCGAGCAGCGCCACCGCATGGCGTCCCGCCTCGTCGACGCAGACGACACCCGGGTCCGAGGCCTTGTCCGACAGCAGCGGCGCCAGCAGCCGCACCACGGCCCCCGTCGCCAGGAAACACACCAGCTGCTCGCACTCGGCGAACGCCCGCTGCACGGCCTCGCGCACCGGTCCCTCGTAGACCACGGTGCGGCCGGGCCAGGCCGCGGCCAGCCGGTCGCGGGCGACGGTGCCCGCCGCCGTGGCGGAGATCAGGCCGATCACTGGGTTACTCCTTCACTTGCACGAACCGCGGGGCGGGTGCCCCACAGCAGAAGGACCGGGTTGGCAGCGGCGAGCCGCGTCACCTCGCCCGGCAGCGGCCGCAGCCGGGAGGACTGCAGCAGTACGCCCTCGGGCACGAGCCCGGCACCGGCCAGCGCCGCCCGCACCTGGGGCACCCGGTCCAGCGCCGCCAGCGCCACCACCACCGAGCGCCGCGCACGCCGGGCGCACGCCGTCACGATGGCGGGCAGCTCACGCCCGCCGCCCCCGACGAACACCGCGTCCGGGTCGGGCAGAGCGTCGAGCGCGGCGGGAGCGGAGCCGTGCACCGCGTGGACGTACACCCCGTGCGCCGCCGCGTTCGCCCTGATCCTCGCGACCCCGTCCGGGGCCTTCTCCACGGCGACGGCGGCCGCGCCGAGGCGCGCGCACTCCACCGCCACCGAACCCGATCCTGCCCCGATGTCCCACACCAGATCACCGGTGCGCGGTCCCAGCCGGGCCAGTGCCAGCGCCCGCACCTCGAACTTGGTGATCATCGAGTCGCGGTGCTCGAACTCCGTCTCGTCCAGCGCCCATCCGCCGGGCCCCGCGGGCGGCCCCGCGACGGTCCGTACCGGGGAGAGCACCCGGGACTCGTCCAGACACAGCACCACGCTCACCGGATCCGGCCAGTCGCGGGCCACCGCCTCGGCAGGGGTCAGCCGCTCGATGCGCTCCCGCTCCGGATCGCCGAGCGCCGTCGCCACGACCAGGGTGCGCTCCTTCGCACCGTGCACCAGCCCGGCCGCCAGCTCCGCGGGCCCGGCGCCGGGCCCGGTCAGGACGGCCACCTTCGGGTGCGCCATACACGCGTTCACCGCGGTACGCGGGTCACGGCCGTGCGCACTGACCACGACCGAGTCGTCCCAGGCCAGCCCGAGCCGGGCGAACGCGACCGCGACGGAGGGCGAACCCGGCCGCACATCGAGTGCACTTGCCCCGAAACGCTCAGCCAGCGCCCGTACGACCCCGAAGAAGCCGGGGTCACCGGAGGCCAGCACGATCACCCGCGCCCCGCCCCCGTGCGCATGCTCCGCGATCCGGTCCAGCGCCGGCGCGAGCGGGCCGAGCACGATGCGCTCGACCTGCTCCGGCAGCCCCGCGGCTTCCAGATGCCGCCGGGCGCCGACCACCAACGTGGCCGCGGCCAGCGCGTCCTGGGCGTCGGAACCGAGCGGCTGACCCGTCCCCGTACCGAAGACCCGGATCGGCACGGTCCCCATGCCGAAGACCGGGTTCACGAGCCGGACCGCCGGGCGCGCAGTTCGGCCCGCGCCGCCTTGTCGGCCTTGCGGAAGCCGTGGAAGTGCCCCGGGTGGTAGAGGTGAGAGCGTGTCCCCGAAGCCGAAAGCGCCGGGCCGACCAGGAAGAGGGTGTGCTTCCAGAGCTTGTGCTCCTTGACCGTTTCCTCCAGGGTCTCGATCGTGCAGTGCAGTATCAGCTCCTCCGGCCAGGTCGCCTGGTACGCGATCACGACCGGCGTCGACGTCGGATAGCCGCCCTCCAGCAGCTCCTGGGTGAGCTGGCCGGACCGGGCGGCCGACAGGAACAGCGCCATCGTCGTGCCGTGGCGCGCGAATTCCCGTACTTCCTCGCCCGGCGGCATCGGCGTCTTGCCGCCACCGAGACGGGTCAGGATCACGGACTGCGCGACCTCCGGAATCGTCAGCTCCCGCTGCGCGATCGCCGCGACGGCGGAGAACGACGACACCCCCGGCACGATCTCGACCGCGACCCCCAGACCGGCACACCGGTCGACCTGTTCCTGGGTGCCGCCCCACAGCGCCGGATCGCCGGAGTGGATACGGGCCACCTTCAGCCCCTCGGCCGCCGCGCGTTCGTAGACGGCGACGACCTGCTCCAGCGACATCTGCGCCGAGTCGAGGATCTCCGCGCCCTCCCGGGCATGCTCCAGGACTTCCGCCTGCACCAGGCTGGCCGCCCAGATGACGATGTCGGCGTCCGCGATGGCCCGCGCCGCCCGGAAGGTCAGCAGATCGGCGGCGCCGGGGCCGGCACCGACGAACGTCACCTTGCCGTGGGTGGGCGCGGCGACCGTGCCGGCTGCGTCGACTGCTTCGGACATGAAACGGGGTCCTTTCGGGAAACGGGAAACGGGAAGAGCGGACACAAGGGCGGGACGTGAGGCAGGGCGCGGTGAGATGCGCGCACCGGGGTCAATCGGCTAGCAAGAGCGCATGGCGGTGTTCGTCGCGCTCGGCGCGTTCCTGATGACCCTGGCCGGCGGCTGGGTCGCCCAACGCGTCACCGACCGCCGTCACCTGGTGCTCGGCTTCGCCGGCGGACTGATGCTCGGCGTGGTCGGCCTGGATCTGCTGCCGGAGGCGATCGGCGCCGCGGGCGATCCGGTCTTCGGCGTCCCGGCGGCCCTGCTGCTGTTCGTGGGCGGCTTCCTGGCCGCCCATCTGGTGGAGCGTCTGCTCGCCGTACGCCAGGCGGCACACGGCGCGGGCGAGGGCAGGGTCCCGCAGGTCGGACTCACGGCAGCGGCCGCGATGGTCGGCCACAGCCTGATGGACGGTGTCGCGCTCGGTGCGGCCTTCCAGGTGGGCGCCGGCATGGGAGCCGCCGTCGCCCTCGCCGTCATCACGCACGACTTCGCCGACGGCTTCAACACCTACACGGTCACCAGCCTGTACGGGAACGCCCGCCGCAAGTCGATGTTCATGCTGTTCGCGGACGCCCTGGCACCGCTCGTGGGCGCGGCGACGACGCTGCTGTTCACCCTTCCGGAGGAAGCGCTCGGCTGCTATCTCGGCTTCTTCGGCGGTGTACTGCTCTACCTCGCCGCCGCCGAGATCCTGCCCGAGGCACACCACGCACACCCGGCCCGCTCCACGCTGCTGTGCACCGTGGTGGGGGTGGGCTTCATCTGGCTGGTGGTGGGCATCGCGGACTGACCACCGTGCCGGACCCCGGCGCCTCACAACTTCCCGCCCCGTCCGCCGTCGCGCGGCGCGGGCGCGATCAGCGTCGACAGATACGGCAACGGCCCCTCGTCCAGCTCCGCCGCCGGCCGTATCGACTCCTCGGGCAGCCCGAGCGCCGAACCCCACACCGCGTCCTCGGCACGTCCCGTCTCCCGCAGCGCCGTGGCCACCTCCGCGGCCAGCCGCCCGAACTTGTACGCGACGACCGTGCCCGGACCTTCGAGAGCCTCCTTGAGGACCGCGGCCCCGGCGGTCACCGGCACCAGCGTCAACGGCTCCGTCCCCTCCGTCAGCACCGCACCGCTGCGGGCGGCCAGATCCTGCATGGCGGTGATCCCCGGCACGGTCTCCACGGCCGTCCCCGGCAGCAACTCACCGATCGTGTGCGCGAGATACGTGAACGTCGAGTACACATTGGGGTCGCCGATCGTCGCGAACGCCACCGAACCGTGCGTACGCAGCAGCTCCGCGACCCGCTCGCCCGCCGCGTCCCACGCCGCTTCCCGGCGCGCCCGGTCCGTCCGCTCGTTCAGCGCGAACACCACCCGCACGACCTTGTCGGCCGACACGTAGTGCAGCACCGTCGCCTCGGCCCGCCCCCGCTCGCCGGTGTCCATCACCGGCACGACGACGACCGCCGCGTCACGCAGCGCGTTCACGCCCTTGACGGTCACCAGCTCCGGGTCACCGGGCCCGACACCGACGCCGACCAGCCTGCGCGTCACGTCACCGTGGTTCATCCCTTGCACCTCTCGACGAATCGGCGGGCCATAGCGGGCGACGAAGCCCCATGCGTATGCAGATAACTCGCGTGCACGCCCTGCTGCACGAACCCCTCCACACGGCGCTCCGGCTGATGCAGGCCCCATGCCGGTTGGGCCCCGGCGCCCGGCTCCAGCACGGTCCGGTGGAACTCGTGCCCGCGCACCCGCGTCCCGGGCGCCGCCAGCACGCTGTCACAGACCGCCACGGCCTCCCGGTAGCCGAGCGTCAGCCGTTCGGACATCCGCCCCCGGGCATCGAGTACCCCGCACATCGGCAGCCCGTCGAGCGAACGCGCCAGATACAGCAGTCCCGCACACTCGGCAGCCACCGGCGCCCCGGACTCCACCAGCTCGACAACGGCCTTGCGCAGTGCCCCGTTGGCCGACAGCTCCGACGTGTACACCTCCGGGAATCCGCCACCGACGACCAGCCCCCGAGTGCCCTCGGGCAGTGCCTCGTCCCGCAACGGATCGAACGGCACGACCTCGGCCCCGGCGGCGGCGAGCAGCTCGGTGTGCTCGGCGTAGGAGAACGTGAACGCGGGCCCGGCCGCGACGGCGACCCTTCCGGCCCCGGCAACCGGCCCGCCGCAGCCGGCCACCGCACCGGCCGCGTCCCACACCTCACCCGGCACCCCGGGCGCCGACCGGGCCAACGCCATGAGCGCGTCCAGGTCGCACCCCGCCCGCACCCGGTCCGCCATCGCCGCCACGGCGGCCGACGCGTCGGCCCGTCGCTCGGCCACCGGCACCAGCCCCAGATGCCGCGACGGCACGGCCACCCGCTCCGTCCGCCGCAGCACCCCCAGCACCGGCACGCCCGACTCGTCCAACGCGTCCCGCAACAGCGCCTCGTGCCGCGGGGATCCGACCTTGTTCAGGATCACTCCGCCGATCCGCACCCGCGGGTCCCACGAGGCGAAGCCGTGCACCAGCGCGGCCACGGACCGCGACTGCGACGACGCGTCGACGACCAGCACCACGGGCGCCCGCAGCAGCTTCGCGACCTGGGCGGTGGACGCCAGCTCGCCTTCCCCCGACGCCCCGTCGTACAGCCCCATCACACCCTCGACGACCGCCAGATCGCAGCCCAGCGCCCCGTGCGCGAACAGCGGGGCGATCAGCTCGGGCCCGCACATGTACGCGTCGAGATTGCGCCCCGGGCGTCCCGTGGCCAGCGTGTGGTACCCGGGATCGATGTAGTCGGGCCCGACCTTGTGCGCGGACACGGCAAGACCCCGCCCCGCGAAGGCCGCCATCAGCCCCGTGGCCACGGTGGTCTTGCCGCTCCCCGAAGAGGGCGCGGCGATCACCAGACGCGGAACGTTCACCGCGGGCACCTCACCATTCGATGCCCCGCTGACCCTTCTGACCGGCGTCCATCGGGTGCTTGACCTTCGACATGTCGGTCACCAGGTCGGCGGCCGCCACCAGCTTCTCGGGTGCGTTGCGCCCGGTGATGACCACATGCTGCGTACCGGGACGGCCGCGCAGCACCTCGATCACCTCGTCGGTGTCGACCCAGCCCCAGTGCATCGGGTACGCGAACTCGTCGAGGACGTAGAGCCGGTACGTCTCGGCGGCCAGGTCGCGCTTGACCTGCTCCCAGCCCTCGCGCGCCGCCTCCTCGTTGTCGAACTGCTCGTCGCGCTGCACCCACGACCAGCCCTCGCCCATCTTGTGCCAGGCGACGGACCCGCCCTCGCCGCTGGCCCCGAGGACCTTCAGCGCGTTCTCCTCGCCGACCTTCCACTTCGCCGACTTGACGAACTGGAAGACGCCGATCGGCCACCCCTGATTCCAGGCGCGCAGTGCCAGCCCGAAGGCCGCCGTCGACTTGCCCTTCCCGATGCCGGTGTGCACCACCAGCAGCGGGCGGTTGCGGCGCTGACGGGTGGTGAGCCCGTCGTCCGGCACGGTGGTCGGCTGTCCCTGCGGCATTACGCGGCCCTCCTGCCGGTTCCCTGAACGTCCTTGACGAGCCCGGCGATCGACTCGGCCCGCAGTTCGTCGAGCGTGACGGCGGTGCCCCCCAGATCGCGCGCGAGGCTTCCCGCGAGACCGAGCCGTACCGGCCCCGACTCGCAGTCCACGACGACGGAGGCGGTGCCCTCGACCTCGTGCAGCCGCGCCGCCCGCGACGCCAGCGCCACCGGCTCGGGCCCCCCGGTCGCCCGCCCGTCGGTCACCACGACCAGCAACGGCCGCCGCGACGGATCGCGCAGCCGCTCCACCCGCAACACCTCATGCGCCTTCAGCAGCCCGGCCGCCACGGGGGTGCGTCCCCCGGTCGGCAGCATCTCCAGCCGCGCCGCCGCCGCGTCCACCGACGACGTCGGAGGCAGTACCACCTCGGCGGCCTTGCCCCGGAAGGTGATGAGCCCGACCTTGTCCCGCCGCTGGTACGCGTCCAGCAGCAGCGAAAGGACCGCACCCTTCACGGCGCTCATCCGCTGCCGGGCGGCCATCGACCCGGAGGCGTCCACCACGAACAGCACGAGATTTCCCTCGCGCCCCTCCCGGGTCGCCTGCCGCAGATCGTCCCGCCGGACCACCAGTCCGCGCCCCGACCGCCCGCGTGCCCGCTGATGCGGGGCGGCGGCCTGCACGGTCGCCGCCAGATGCAGCTTGGTCAGGGCGCCCTGCGGACGCCGTGCGCCGGTCGTACGGCCGTGCTCGGTGCGCGCCCGGGACCGCCGCCCCGCCGCACCCTCGCCCAGACCGGGCACGCTCAGCATCTTCGTACGGAACGGCTCGGCGGCGCGTACGGGCTGCTGCTCACCGCCCCCGGAATGCTGCTGCCCCTGGCCCTGCCCCTGCTCGGGCACGGACTGCGCGGGCGTGTCGCCGGCCTCGCCCTCGGGCTGCGGCGGCGTGTCGGGCCCGTCGCCCCGCGGAGGGCGGCCGCCGCCACCGGGGCCGTCCGGATCCGGGTCGTCGTCCTCGCCGCTGTTCTGCTCCAGCGTGTCGTCGAGCTTGTCCTCGTCCAGGCCCGGCGCGTCGAAGGGATTGCGCCGACGCCGGTGCGGGAGCGCGAGCAGAGCGGCCTGCCGCACGTCCTCGGCCAGTACATCCGTACGTCCCGCCCAGGCGGCCAGCGCCGTGGCGGTCCGGGCCATCACGATGTCCGCGCGCATCCCGTCGACCTCGAAAGCCGCACAGGTGGCCGCGATCTGCCGCAACGCCCCGTCTCCGAGGCGCACTTCGGGGAGCAGGGCCCGCGCGGCGACGATCCGGGCGCGCAACGCGCCCTCCTCGTCGGCCCACATGGCGGCGAACCTCGCCGGATCGTCGTCGTAAGCCAGGCGTCGCCGCACCACCTCGACCCGCTGATCGGTCTCGCGGGACGCGGCGACCTCGACGGTCAGCCCGAACCGGTCGAGCAACTGCGGTCGCAGTTCCCCCTCTTCGGGGTTCATCGTCCCGACGAGCAGGAAACGTGCGGCGTGTCGTACGGAGACACCTTCGCGCTCCACGTACGAGGCGCCCATGGCGGCGGCGTCCAGCAGCAGGTCCACGAGGTGGTCGTGGAGGAGATTGACCTCGTCGACGTACAGGATCCCGCGATGCGCGTCGGCGAGCAGCCCCGGCTCGAACGCCTTCACGCCCTCGGCGAGCGCCCGCTCGATGTCGAGCGCGCCGACGAGCCGGTCCTCGGACGCGCCGACGGGAAGCTCGACCATGCGCGCGTTCCGCGACACGCCGGGTCCGGGTTCGTGGGGGCCGTCCGGACACATCGGATCGGGCGACGAGGGGTCGCACGAGAACCGGCAGCCGGAGACGACGGAAATCTCCGGCATGAGCGCGGCGAGGGCGCGCACGGCGGTGGACTTGGCGGTGCCCTTCTCGCCGCGCACCAGTACTCCGCCGACAGCGGGAGAGACGGCGTTGAGCAGCAGCCCGAGACGGAGATCGTCCTGCCCGACGATGGCGGTGAAGGGGTACGGCGTACTCACGATGCCTCCTTGGGTGAACGGCGTGATGTCAGCCCCTCCGGCGTTCGAGGAGCGGGGGGCCGGGGGCGCAGCCCCCGTTCAGCGGACGCACGCACCCCGCTCACTCGTCCCCCTCCAGATCGCCTTCGAGTTCCAGATAGGTGGCCCGCAGGCGCTCCAGCGTCCCGGCGTCCGGCTCCGCCCACAGCCCGCGCTCGGCCGCCTCCAGCAGCCGCTCCGAAATCCCGCGCAGCGCCCAGGGGTTGGACTTCTGCATGAACTCCCGGTTCTCCGGCGAGAACACGTACTCCGACGCAAGCCGCTCGTACATCCAGTCGTCGACGACCCCGGCCGTCGCGTCGTACCCGAAGAGGTAGTCCACGGTCGCGGCCATCTCGAAGGCGCCCTTGTAGCCGTGCCGGCGCATGGCGGCCATCCATCGCGGGTTCACCACCCGCGCCCGGAACACCCGGTGGGTCTCCTCGCCCAGCGTGCGCGTCTTCACCTGGTCGGGCGTGGCGCTGTCGCCGACGTACGCCTCCGGCGACTCGCCGGTCAGATGCCGCACCATGGCGACCATGCCGCCGTGGTACTGGAAGTAGTCGTCCGCGTCGACCAGGTCGTGCTCGCGCGTGTCGACGTTCTTCGCCGCCACCGCGATCCGCCGGAACGCCGTCTCCATGTCGCCGCGCGCCGCCCGCCCGTCGAGCCCGCGCCCGTACGCGTAGCCGCCCCAGACCGCGTACACCTCGGCCAGGTCCGCGTCGCTGCGCCAGTTCCGCGCGTCGATCAGCGGCAGCAGCCCCGCCCCGTACGCCCCCGGCTTGGACCCGAAGACGCGTGCCGTGGCCCGCCGCCGGTCGCCGTGGACCGCCGTGTCCTCGTCGGCGTGTGCCCGTACGTAGTTGACGTCGGCCGGCTCGTCGAGCTCCGCCACGGTCCGCACCGCGTCGTCGATCAGCCCCACCACATGCGGGAACGCGTCGCGGAAGAACCCGGAGATCCGCACCGTCACATCGATGCGCGGGCGCCCCAGCTCGCTCACCGGCACGACCTCGAACCCGGTCACCCGCCGCGAGGCGTCGTCCCACACCGGCCGGCAGCCGAGCAGCGCCAGGATCTCCGCGATGTCGTCGCCCTGCGTACGCATGGCGGAGGTGCCCCACACGGTCAGGCCGACCGACTTCGGGTAGTCGCCCGTGTCGGCGAGATACCGGGCGATCAAGGAGTCGGCGAGCGACTGACCGACCTCCCACGAGAGCCGCGACGGAATCGCCTTCGGGTCCACGGAGTAGAAGTTGCGTCCCGTCGGCAGCACATTCACGAGCCCGCGCGTCGGCGATCCGGACGGGCCGGCCGGTACGAAGCCGCCGTCCAGGGCCCGCAGGATGTGGTCGATCTCGTCCGTCGTCCGCGCCAGCCGCGGTACGACCTCCTCGCACGCGAAGCCCAGCACGGCCACCGCGTCCGGGAGTTCGAAGCCCAGTACGTCCCGTACCAGCCCCGCCGCGGCGGCGATGTCCCAGCCGCGCTCCTCCATGCCCTCCGCGAGCCGGCGGCACAGCCGCTCCAGCAGATCGATCGCGTCGGATCCGGTGCGCGCCGGACCGTCGACCAGCTCGGTCAGCTCGACCGGCACCTTGACCGCGGCGCCGGGCTCGGCCAGCAATTCCTTCTCGCTGAGCCCGAAGTGCCCGGCGATCGAGGCCCGCAGCCCCGGCAGCGCGTTCGCCGTGCCGCCCCACACCTGGGAGGCGCGCAGCACGGCCAGCACCAGGTTGACCCGCGCCTCGTCGACGGGACCGCCACCGAGGACGTGCAGGCCGTCGCGGATCTGGACGTCCTTGATCTCGCAGAGGTAGCCGTCGATGTGCATGACGAACGAGTCGAAGTCGTCGTCGCCCGGCTGTTCGTCGACATGGAGGTCGTGGTGCAGCTCGGCGGCCTTCACCAGCGTCCAGATCTGCGCCCGCACCGAGGGAGCCTTGGCCGGGTCGAGATCGCTGACCAGCGCGTACTCGTCGAGCAGCTGCTCCAGCTTGGCCAGGTCGCCATAGGTGTCGGCACGGGCCATCGGCGGCACCAGATGGTCCACCACCGTGGCGTGTCCGCGTCGCTTGGCCTGGGTGCCCTCGCCCGGGTCGTTGACGATGAACGGGTAGATCAGCGGCAGTTCGCCGAGTACGGCGTCGGGGCCGCAGCCGGCGGACAGACCGAGGCCCTTGCCCGGCAGCCACTCCATCGTTCCGTGCTTGCCCATGTGGACGACGGCATCCGCGCCGAAGCCCCCCTCCGATGTTGCGGCCTCCAGCCAGCGGTACGTCGCCATGTAGTGGTGCGACGGCGGCATGTCCGGGTCGTGGTAGATCGCGATCGGGTTCTCGCCGAAGCCGCGCGGCGGCTGGATCAGCACCACCACGTTCCCGAACTGCAGCGAGGCGAGGACGATCTCGTCCCCGTCCACGTACAGCGAACCCGGCGGCTCGCCCCAGTGCTCCAGCATCGAGTCGCGCAGCCCCGGTTCCAGCGTGTCGAACCAGGCCCGGTAGTCGGCGAGCGGCACCCGCGCGGGGGCGGCCGCGAGCTGATCCTCGGTCAGCCACTCGACGTCGTGCCCACCGGCCTCGATCAGACGGTGGATCAGCTCGTCGCCGTTGTCCGGGTACCCGTCGACCGCGTAACCGGCCTCCCGCAGGGCGTCCAGGACCCGTACCGCCGACGCGGGCGTGTCCAGGCCGACGGCGTTGCCGACGCGGGAGTGCTTGGTCGGGTAGGCGGTGAAGACGAGCGCGAGCTTCTTCTCCGCGTTCGCCTTGTGCTTGAGGACGGCGTGGCGCACCGCGATACCGGCGACACGCGCGGCGCGCTCGGGGTCGGCGCGGTACACCGGCACGTCGTCGGGGCCCTGCTCCTTGAAGGAGAACGGAACGGTGATCAGCCGGCCGTCGAACTCGGGGATCGCGACCTGCATCGCGGCGTCCATGGGGGAGAGCGCGGCGTCCGACGCCTCCCACGCGGCACGCGAGGAGGTCAGACACAGGCCCTGCAGCACCGGGACGTCCAGATCGGCCAGCGCGCCGATGTCCCAGGCCTCGTCGTCGCCCCCGGCGGAGGCGTCCGACGCGCGGGTGCCGCCCGCCGCGAGCACCGTGGCGACCAGGGCGTCGGCCCTGCCGAGCAGCTCGTAGAGACCGGCGTCCGCGCCGCGCAGCGAACCGCAGTACACCGGCAGGGCGTTGGCGCCGCGTGCCTCGACCGCGTCGCAGAGGACGTCGACGAACGACGTGTTCCCCGACAGCTGGTGCGCCCGGTAGAAGAGCACGCCGACGGTCGGGCGGCCCTCGACGAACTCGCGGCCGCCGTGCAGGCCCCACTCGGGCATCTTCTGCGGCTCGGCGAAGCCGTGACCGGTCAGCAGGACGGTGTCGGAGAGGAAACGGGCCAGTTCCACGAGGTTTCCGGGGCCGCCCTGCACGAGGTAGCGCAGCGCCTCGGCGACGACACCGGCGGGTACGGACGACTCGGCCATCAGCTCCGCGTCCGGCACGGCCTCGCCGCCCAGCAGCACGGTGGGGACACCGGACGCCTTGAGGACGGCCAGCCCGTCCTCCCAGGCGCGCTTGCCGCCCAGGAGGCGGACGACGGCGACGGAGGCGCCCTCGATCAGTGCGGGGAGTTCCTCCTGGACGTCGAGGCGGGTGGGGTTGCCGATCCGGTACGGCGCGCCACTGGCGCGGGCGGCGAGGAGGTCCGTGTCGGCGGTCGACAGCAACAGCACGGTGCTCGTAGGGGCGTTCATGCGCGTGCTCCAGGTGCTCCGGGGGCGATGAAGGGAAGTCCTGAGGGCGCGCCCGACTCGATGAGCCGGAGCAGCGCGTCGGTGTCCGCGTGTTCTTCGACGAGGTCGCCGAGGCGGTCGAGCTGTTCCTCGCGCAGCGTGGCGAACGCGGTGTCGGGAGCCGGGACGAAGCGTCGGCCGGCGGCCCGCGCGACCTCGGTCAGGAAGCGGCGGCGGAATGCGTCACTCTCCAGCGAGCCGTGCCAGTGGGTGCCCCACACGGCGCCGGCCCGGCAGCCGTCCAGGAACGGTTCGCCGCCGCGTACGTCGGCGACGCCGTGGTGGATCTCGTACCCCTCGACGGGGGCGCCGAGCGCCTCGCCCGAGGGGCGGGCGAGGGTCTTCTCGCGGTCGAAGCGGACGCGTACGGGCAGCAGGCCGAGGCCGTCGACGTGCCCGGCCCGCGACTCGACCTCGTCCTCGATGTGTTCGCCGAGGATCTGGAAGCCGCCGCAGATGCCGAGGACCGGTCTGCCCTCGGCGGCGCGCCGGACCAGGGCGTCGGCGAGACCCCGCTCGCGCAGCCAGGCCAGCGCCTTCACGGTGCCGCGGGTGCCCGGCACGACGACGAGGTCGGCGTCGGCCAGCTCCTCGGCGCGGTCCACGAACCGCACGACGACGCCCGGTTCGGCGGCCAGCGCGTCCACATCGGTGAAGTTCGACATCAGTGGCACGGCGCACACCGCGACGCGCAGCACGTCCTCGCCGTGCGGCGGCGCGACGACCGACTCGCGCACGGTCCCGCGCAACGAGACCCGCAGCCCGTCCTCCTCGTCGATGCCGAGGCCGTGGGCGAAGGGCAGCACTCCGTACGTCCGCCGTCCGGTGATCCCGCGCAGCATCTCCAGGCCGGGTTCCAGCAACGAGACGTCACCGCGGAACTTGTTGACGAGGTAGCCCGCGATCAGCGACTGGTCCTCGGCGTCGAGCAGCGCCGTCGTGCCGAAGAAGGAGGCGAAGACGCCCCCGCGGTCGATGTCGCCGACGACCACCACCGGGAAGCGGGCCGCCCGCGCGATGCCCATGTTCACGATGTCCGTGCGCCGCAGATTGATCTCGGCCGGACTGCCCGCCCCCTCGCAGATCACTGCGTCATAGGTGCCCCGAAGCCGCTCCAGACAGTCCACGACCGTGGAGAGGAGCGTTTCCTGCCGGCCCCCGTGGTAGCCGCGGGCGCTCATCTCGCCGACCGGCCGGCCCATCAGGACGACCTGGCTGGAACGGTCGCCGCCGGGCTTGAGCAGGACGGGGTTCATCAGCGCGGACGGCTCCACCCGCGCGGCCTGGGCCTGCATGGCCTGGGCGCGCCCGATCTCGGCGCCCTCGCGGGTGACGAACGAGTTCAGCGACATGTTCTGCGCCTTGAACGGCGCCACCTTCACGCCCTGGCGCACCAGCCAGCGGCAGATGCCTGCCGTGACGACGCTCTTGCCCGCGTCCGAGGTGGTTCCGGCGACCAGCAGTCCGCCGCTCATGTATGTCTCCGTCCTGCGATCCGAGTCCCTGCCGCAGCAGTTGCCGCGGTTCGGCGCCCCGCGATGCGTCGTGCGGCGAGGCCCGCGCCCAGCCGTCCCGCCACGCACACGCCCAGGGCGAGCGCGCTCACCCGGCGCGACAGCCGCACCGCGTGTTCGATGTCCTCGGTCTCCACCGCCCGGCCCTGTGCCCCGTTGAGGACGGGACGGTGCTCGACTCTCCCGCCGTACGCGAGGGTCCCGCCGAGCCGCACGCCGAGCGCGCCCGCGAACGCGGCCTCCACCGGGCCCGCGTTGGGGCTCGGGTGCTCGGCCGCGTCGGCCCGCCAGGCCCGTACCGCGCCACGTGGCCGCCCCCCGGCGGCCGCGGCGAGCAGGGCTGTGAGCCGGGCACCGGGCCAGCCCGCGACGTCGTCGAGGCGGGCGGAGGCCCAGCCGTAGCGCCGGTGGCGGGGGGACTTGTGGCCGACCATGGCGTCGAGGGTGTTGACGGCCCGGAAACCGACGAGCCCCGGCACCCCGCCCAGCGCGCCCCACACCAGGGCGCCGACCACCGCGTCCGAGGTGTTCTCGGCCACGGACTCCACCACGGCGCGGGCGATCTGCGGTCCGTCGAGGGAGTGCGGGTCGCGTCCGCACAGATGCGGCAGCCGCTCGCGGGCCGACTCGATGTCACCGGCCGCCAGGGCGTCGCCGATCGTCCGGGCCTCACGCCCCAGGGACGTACCGCCGACGACGGACCAGGTGGCGGCCGCGGTCAGCACGACACGGGCGGCGGGACGGCCGCGCACGGCACGAGTGATCAGCGCGGCACCACCCACTGCGCCCCCGGCCAGGACAAGGGTGTGCAGCGCGCCCCACCCGCGGTGGTCGCGCCACAGACGGCGTTCGACGCCCGCCGCGGCCCGCCCGAAGACGGCGACCGGATGCCCCCTGCGGGGGTCACCGAGCAGCAGGTCGCCGATCAGACCGGCCGTGGCGCCGTACGCGAAAATGCGGTCGGCACGCACGGCTCAACCGGCCGACGCGCCTCGAAGGACCTTCGTACAGGCGGCTCTCGACGAGAGCGCCACAGCAGCGGACGCACGGCAGCCAGGCATGGCGATATGTCCTCACTCAGGGTCCGCGCCCTGGTTCGACGTGACCGGCGACGAGAGTCTCCTGGCTCCCGGATCCGCAGTTCCCCCGGCCTTCCAGCCCGCTCGCGCGCGCCGTGACTTCCGGTGTGGGGGACTGCTCCCCGGTGACAGTGGCGGGACCGCGCCGGATTCGCACCGGCTTCCTCTGCTGTCGCCGTAATTGGCTCCGGCAGTCCACCACGCTCCGCGAACGCCCGTCAACTTGCCGTTGACCTGCGACGGCGCAGTGTGCTGAGGCACACATCGGGCCGGGCACGCCGGAACGGGCCGGGCACACGAGGTGTGTCCGGCCCGTCGGGGAGTGCGCGGGGGAGGGCTCAGGCGACGATCAGATAGATCCCGTACGCGACCGCCGCCGCGCACAGCCCGAAGCAGATGTACGCGCCGGCGCGGGCCAGCAGCAGTGAGCCGCCGGAGCCGCCCTGCGCCGCCGGTTCGGGCTGCTTGGAGAGACCGACGATGCCCAGGGTGAAGAGACCCACCAGCGCGACGGTGACGACGAGGGAGACGCCGAAGACGGAGCCGAGGGCTGCCCAGTCGATGTTCATGCTGAATCCTTAGACGGCTGGCCTAGACGGTGGCGGGTCGCGCCGGGTCCTGGGGGGTTCCGGCCGGGGCCGGAATGGTGGTCTTGAGGTCCTGGGCCGTCGCCTGGGCCGCGGTGGGCGGCGGGCTGACGGCGGCGATGGCCGTGGTGATGACGCCCGCGGGCTCGGCCACGCCGTCCGCCGGCGCGACATCGCCGTGGCCGACCGGCTTGCGGCGCGACACCAGCCAGATCGATCCGGAGCCCGCGACCAGCAGCGCCGCGACGACGACGACACCCCAGGTGCCCTGCTTGGTGAGGAGTTCCGCGCCCGCGCCGACCAGACCCGCGGCCGGCAGGGTCAGACCCCAGGCGACGAACATCCGGGTGGCGGTGGACCAGCGGACCACACCGCCCTGACGGCCGAGGCCCGCGCCCATCACGGCGCCGGAGCAGGACTGGGTGGTGGAGAGGGAGAAGCCGAGGTGCGAGGAAGCCAGGATGACCGTGGCCGCGCTGGTCTGGGCGGCGAAGCCCTGCGGCGGCCTGAGGTCGGTGAGGCCGCTGCCCATGGTGCGGATGATGCGCCAGCCGCCCAGGTAGGTGCCGAGGGCGATGGCCGTACCGGCGGCGACGATGACCCAGACCGGCGGGTTGGCGCCGGGGTGCAGGACGCCGCCGGTGACCAGGGCCAGGGTGATGATGCCCATGGTCTTCTGCGCGTCGTTGGTGCCGTGGGCGAGGGAGACCAGTCCGGCCGAGGCGATCTGACCGGCGCGGTAGCCCTTGGCGGTGGCCTTCTCCTGGGCGTCGTTGCGGACCTTCCCGCCGATCCGGTACGTCAGCCTGGTGGCCAGCAGCGCGGCCAGGCCGGCGACGATCGGGGCGGCGACGGCGGGGAGCAGCACCTTGGTGACGACCGTGCCGCCGTTGACCGACGACCAGCCCGCGGACATCACGGCGGCACCGATCAGGCCACCGAACAGGGCGTGCGAGGAGCTGGACGGCAGTCCGACCAGCCAGGTCAGCAGATTCCAGAGAATGGCGCCGACGAGTGCCGCGAAGATGACTTCTGTCCGCAACCCGTCCTCGTTGATGATCCCGCCGGAGATCGTCTTGGCGACCTCCACGGACAGGAACGCGCCGACGAGGTTGAGAACGGCGGACATGGCCACCGCTGTCTTCGGTCTGAGCGCACCGGTCGAGATGGTCGTCGCCATCGCGTTGGCGGTGTCGTGGAAACCGTTCGTGAAATCGAACACTAGAGCTGTCACGATCACAATCGCGAGGAGCAGCGTGATGTGTTCCATTTACCCAGGCAATCGTTCGACGTCATTGGCACGTGGACCGTAGGCAACCTGGGTGAACGGAAGATGAACTGAGAAGGGCGCTGTGGTGACTCGAAGCGGAGTCGGGTCACGCTGTTCGTCCTCCCCGGTGCGGCACGCGCCGGGGGCGGGGCCTCAAGGGGGCTGATTTCGGCCCCCGGCACCCCTTTTGTGAACTTCACCGGTTTGTGACTTCTGTGGCCGATCGCATGTCCGTCCGGCATCCGGGCTGACAGGATCTCCGCATGAGCGATCAGCAGCGGGACGCGATCGGACGGGCCTGGGACGCGGTCGTCGCCACCGCCTGCAGGACGGCGGCGGACGGCCTCGTCGTGGGAACCTCGGGAAACGTGTCGGCCCGGGTCGGCGGGACGGTCCTGGTCACCCCCAGCGGAGTGCCGTACGAGAGGCTCGGCCCCGAGGATGCCATCGGCGTCGACCTGGAGGGCAACCGGGTCCTCGGCGAACTTGCCCCGACCAGCGAACTCCCGCTCCATCTCGCGGTGTACCGGAACAGCGACGCGGCCGCTGTCGTGCACACCCACGCGGTGCACGCCACGGCCGTCTCCACCCTGGTCCCCGAGGTGCCCCCGGTCCACTACGCCGCCGCCATGCTCGGCGGCACCGTCCGGGTCGCGGCCTACGCGCGCTACGGAACCGAGGAGCTGGCCGAGAACATGCTCGCCGCCCTGCGGGACCGCACGGGCTGCCTGCTCCAGAACCACGGGACCGTCACCCACGGAGCCACCCTCGAAGAGGCGTACGACCGGACCGCCCAGCTGGAATGGCTCTGCCGGCTCTGGCTCGCCGCGAGCTCCGTACCCGGACGGACCCCGAACCTCCTCTCCACGGCCCAGCTGCGCGATGTACAGGAAGCACTGAAGGGGTACGGACAGCCGGGCTGACGCGGCCTGTCCCGCCCCGCCGGGCCACCGGACGGCCCCGTCCGCTGGCAGGGTGCGCAGCACCCCACGACACTGGAGCCGTGCGCCCGGCAACAGTCACGGCAGCAGCCGTCACCACGATCCTCGGCGTCGGTGCGGCAGCGGTCGCCGCCGGCCGGTACGCCAGCGACGCCGCCCTCAGGGCGCCGTCCGGACGACCGCTCCCCGCCGACCGCAGACTCACCGTGCACGCCACGGCCGCCGGGCAGATCACTCTGACCCGCTCCTTCGCCGCCCTGCGGCCGGGTACGTACGGACTGGTGGGCGACGACCTGCACGCCGTGGTCGGCCCGGTGATCGAACACGCCCACCACGCCCCCGACACCGTCGTCCGCAGACTGGAACGCGTCGACCGGGGCAGCCTGGAACCCGGCGCCAAGGTCCGGATCACCCCGCAGCTGCACAGCGGCGACCCCTCCTCGGCCCTCGGCCTCGAACACGAGGAGGTCGAGATCCCCGGTGAACTCGGCACCCTGCCCGCCTGGTTCCTGCCCGGCCCCCGCGACACCTGGGTGATCACCGTGCACGGACTCGGGACCACCTGGGAACACCCCATGAACGTCATGGGGTTCCTGAACGATCTGCGTCTGCCCGTGCTCGATCTCGCCTACCGCGGCGACGCCGGGGCCCCGCGTTCCCCCGACGGCCTCGCCCATCTCGGCGAATCCGAATGGCGCGACCTGGACGCGGCGATCCGCTTCGCCGTGCGGTACGGGGCCGAGAAGGTCGTCCTGTACGGCTGGTCCACCGGCGCCTCGATGGCACTGCACGCGGCCGTCAACTCCGCGCTGCGCGACCGGATCGGCGGTCTCGTCCTCGACTCCCCGGTCCTGGACTGGGCCGCCACGCTGCGCGCCCTGGCCACCGCCCGCGGTGTCCCCGCCGCGTTGCTGCCCCTCGCCGTCCGGGCCGCGCAGGGGCAGACCGGGCTGCACGGCGCCCGGCTCCTGGACGGCTCCCTCGCATCGGCGCTGCGTGCCCCGACCCTGATCTTCCACGGCCCGGACGACACCCTGGCCCCCTGGCAGCCCTCCCGCGATCTCGCCGCCCGTCGCCCGGAACTCGTGGCGCTGCACGCCGTACCGCAGGCTCCGCATGCGGCGATGTGGAATGCCGATCCGGTCCACTACGAGGAGATCCTGCGCCGCTTCCTCACACCTCTGATGTGAGCTGATGCGAGGGATCGGCCGATTGGTGCCGGAGCCGGCCCGGCACCCCTCCGCCCGCGAATTCAGGTTCCGTTTGGGCTTTCGGGCCGTCAGGGGCAAGACTGCTCCCCGTGACGTCCCGTACTCCGCGCGACTCCAGGCTGCGACTTGTCCGCCCGCGACCCCTTGCCACCGCTCGCAAGGCCGTGACCACCCGGCGCACCAGGCCGGCCCCGCGCCCCCCGGAGGGCACCCCACCCCGGGCGGAACTGGCCCGCCAGGCCAGGACGGCCCTCGCCGACGCCGTACGGATCGCCCGCTGGGCGGCGGACGGCGTGATCCCCGGCGCTCCGCCGACGGCCGCCCATGCTCTCGAACGGGCCGCGACGGCCCTGGAGTTGTCCCCGGCCCAGGTGCGCTCCGGCTGGGACCGGGCCCGCCTCGCCGGACTCGTCGAACTGCACGGGGGCACCGCGCGTCCCGGTTGGCGGCTGCGCGCCTGGGACCGCGACGACTCCGCCGTGCTGCGCGGCTGGGTGGCGCTCTTCGACGCCTGGTCGCTCGTCCATCCCGCGCCCGACGGCATCGAGTCGACCGCGGTCGCCGAGGCCGTCGAGGCCGTGCCGCAGGTGCTCTCCCTCCTCCAGCTCTCGGCCGGCCCGGTCACCGTGCCCGCCCTCCTGGACCTTCTCGGCCAGCGCGTCGCGGAACTCCACGAGGAACGCTGCGAGGTGCCGTACGGACCGGAGGCGGTGCCCGGACCGGCCGAAGCCGCCCCCGCGGCACACCCCGCCGCCCTGGTCGCCCTTCTTCTGGACTGGGCCCTGGAGGGGCTGGCCGCCGTCGGTGCGCTCACCCTGGGCGCCGGGCACGCCACCCTCACCCCGCTCGGCAACTGGGCGGTCTGGGTCAAGCTGGAACAGATCTGCGTGGCGGCCCAGAGCCCGGCCGGGAACATCGAGCAGTCCGCCGCCGACATGCTCCTCGGCTGCGCCCGGCTCACCCCCGGCCCGGCCCGCGACGAGTACCGCGCCTGGCTCGCCGCCCGCCCCGTCGGCAGCGCCGTCGCCGAACTCCTCGCCGTCGCCCGGGGCGAGGACGCGCTGCTGCGCGGGCTCGCCTTCGAGGCGCTCCGGGTCGTGGGCGCCCCCGCCGAACCCGAGGTGCGCTCCGTCGCCGACGATCCCTCGCTGCGCCCCTACGCACTGCTGTGGCTGGCCGAGTACGAGGGAACCGACCCCGAGGACGCCCAGGACGTCCTCAGCCGGGAGGAGGCCACCTGGCTCTGGGTGGACACCGCCGCGGCCGTCGCCGACCACGGGGAGTCCGGGCTGCTGGTCCGCCATCTCGACTCGGCCGTCCAGGGCACCGTCCCGGCGCTGCTGGACGAGGTACGGGCTGTCGGACACCCGCGCACCGTGCAGGTCCTGGTCGCCCTGGCCGCCGCGCACCCGGACCCCGCGCTGGCCAAAGCGATGCGCCGCGCCGCGTTCCAGGTGCACACGGGCGGCGCGTAGCGCGGGTGTGTCCGCGCCGGACGGGCCCGGTCCAGGGCCCGTCCGGCCGTCAGCCGGCCGACCCCGGTGCGTACGTCCCGAAGCTCCACACATTGCCCTCCGCGTCCCGCGCCATGTAGTCGCGCGAGCCGTAGTCCTGGTCCGTGGGCGGCATCAGGATCTCCACCCCGTGCTCCACGGCACGGGCGTGATGCGCGTCGACCTCGTCCACCACGACGTAGACACCGGCCGGGCCCGCGTCCCGCATCGCCTTGGCGAAGACACCCTCACGCCCCTTGGATCCCAGCATCACCCTGCCGTTGCCGCAGGACAGCTCCGCGTGGAGCACCTGGCCGTTCTCACCCTCGTACACCGCTTCCTGGGTGAAGCCGAGGCCCTCCGTCAGCGTCTTGATCGCGGCCTTCGCGTCGTCGTACAGAATCGTCGGATAGATCGTCGGAACGCCGGTCGGTGCGCCTGCCATGGCGCTCACCTCTTCCCGTACTCCATGAACCGTTTCCCTGAATTCTGTGATCCGCGTCTCAGATCTGGTCCCAGTCTTCCATCGGCCACCGACAACGGCCCGGCCGTCGCGCGGTGGAGTGGGGCGGCAGCGCCGAGCCAGTCCCGACAAGTGCCCTGGACTCATGCAGAAAAGCAGTTGCACACCGCCAGTAGACTGACCCCCATGGCAAATCTCCCTGTGCATGAGTAGCGGCGTCGAGTCGAACTCAGTCATCGTCCCGTCCGCCGTCCACACCGCCCTGGAGTTTTACCGTGATCACCGCTTCCGGCATCGAGCTGCGCGCCGGCGCCCGCATCCTCATCGAGTCCGCCTCCTTCCGTATCTCCAAGGGTGACCGGATCGGCCTCGTCGGCCGCAACGGTGCGGGCAAGACCACTCTCACCAAATGCCTGGCGGGCGAGGGCAGCCCCGCGGGCGGCAGCATCACGCGCTCCGGCGAGGTCGGCTATCTCCCGCAGGACCCGCGCACCGGTGACCTCGACGTGCTCGCCCGGGACCGCATCCTCTCCGCCCGCGGTCTCGACGAGATCCTGCGCAAGATGCGTGAGAACGAGGAACGGATGGCGAACGGCAAGGGCGCCACCCGTGAGAAGGCGATGAAGAAGTACGAGCGCCTGGAGACGGAGTTCCTCACCAAGGGCGGTTACGCCGCCGAGGCCGAGGCCGCCACCATCGCCGCCGCGCTCAGCCTGCCCGACCGGGTGCTCGGACAGCCGCTCCACACGCTCTCCGGCGGTCAGCGACGCCGCGTCGAGCTGGCCCGCATCCTGTTCTCGGACGCCGACATCCTGCTGCTCGACGAGCCGACCAACCACCTCGACGCCGACTCGATCGTCTGGCTGCGCGACTACCTCAAGACCTACCGCGGCGGCTTCATCGTGATCTCCCACGATGTCGAGCTCGTCGAGACGGTCGTCAACAAGGTCTTCTACCTCGACGCCAACCGCTCGCAGATCGACATCTACAACATGGGCTGGAAGCTCTACCAGCAGCAGCGAGAGGCGGACGAGAAGCGCCGCAAGCGCGAGCGGCAGAACGCCGAGAAGAAGGCCGCGGCCCTCAACTCGCAGGCCGACAAGATGCGCGCCAAGGCCACCAAGACCGTCGCCGCGCAGAACATGGCCAAGCGTGCCGAGCGGCTGCTCTCCGGCCTGGAGGCCGTCCGGGTCTCCGACAAGGTTGCCAAGCTCCGCTTCCCCGAGCCCTCGCCGTGCGGCAAGACCCCCCTGATGGCGGAGGGTCTGTCCAAGTCGTACGGCTCGCTCGAAATCTTCACCGATGTGGACCTCGCCATCGACAAGGGCTCCCGGGTCGTCATCCTCGGCCTCAACGGCGCGGGCAAGACCACGCTGCTCCGGCTGCTCGGCGGTGCCGAGAAGCCCGACACCGGCGAGGTCATCGAGGGCCATGGGCTCAAGCTCGGCTACTACGCCCAGGAGCACGAGACCCTCGACCCGGAGCGCACCGTCCTTGAGAACATGCGCTCCGCCGCGCCGGATCTGGACCTCGTCGAGGTCCGCAAGACGCTGGGCTCGTTCCTCTTCTCCGGCGACGACGTCGACAAGCCCGCCGGAGTCCTCTCCGGCGGTGAGAAGACCCGTCTGGCGCTCGCGACCCTGGTGGTCTCCTCCGCCAATGTGTTGCTCCTGGACGAGCCGACGAACAACCTCGACCCGGCCAGCCGCGAGGAGATCCTCGGCGCGCTGCGCACGTACAAGGGCGCCGTCGTCCTCGTCACGCACGACGAGGGGGCGGTCGAGGCCCTCCAACCGGAGCGGATCATCCTGCTGCCGGACGGGGTCGAGGACCTGTGGGGTGCGGACTACCGGGACCTGGTCGCCCTGGCCTGATCCCCGTCCGGTCACCGTCTGATCCACTCCGAATGGATCATTCGGCCTACGCGTGATCCATCATCTGCGTGAGTACGTCTCGTACCTCGGCGCGGCGCCCGGCAGATGGCTGCCGGGCGCACCCGTTCGGGGCCGGCGATCCCCGTGTGGCCCTGACCTGGCGGTTCATCCCTGGCTGGTCCCCACCCTTCTCCACAGCCCCACGGAATGCGGGATTCCGGTCGTGTAGGCCCGTTCCTCAGGCGGTAATCCGGTGGCACGGACCTTGCCGAATGGGTGGCCAGGAAGCCCCCGAGGGGTGATCATGAGAGTCCAGAGCGCACTTCCCATGAGGAGGCACGGGTGGCCGAGACTCTGAAGAAGGGCAGCCGGGTTACCGGCGCCGCGCGCGACAAGCTCGCGGCAGACCTGAAGAAGAAGTACGACTCCGGTGCGAGCATCCGGGCGTTGGCCGAAGAGACCGGCCGCTCCTATGGATTCGTCCACCGGATGCTCAGTGAGTCCGGAGTCACGCTGCGTGGACGCGGCGGAGCGACACGAGGCAAGAAGGCCGCCACGGCCTGACGGCCCTCGGCGGATCGGGGCAGGGCCGTCAGGCCCGTCCCGGGGCTCACCGGTTTCGGCGGTGCCCACCCGGTCGATCGTGATGTCGATCGGGTGGTTACTGTTCAGTCACTTAGCTGCTGACCGACCTGAACCGGAGGGGCTCCATGACCTCGCTCGACTCTGTGCTCGACCAGGACGGCGTACGACTCACCGTCGATGACGCGGTTGCCACGGTGACCCTCACCAATCCGGCCAAGCGCAACGCTCAGTCCCCCGCTCTGTGGCGGGCGTTGACGGAGGCCGGACGGGCGCTGCCCGGCAGTGTGCGGGTCGTCGTGCTCCGTGGCGAGGGCCAGTCCTTCTCCGCGGGTCTCGACCGGCAGGCGTTCACCCCCGAGGGGTTCGACGGCGAGCCGTCCTTCCACGACATGGCGCGCGGCCCGGAGTCCGAGCTCGACGCGACCATCGCCGAGTACCAGGAGGCGTTCACCTGGTGGCGCCGCAACGACATCGTGTCGATCGCGGCCGTCCAGGGGCATGCGATCGGTGCCGGATTCCAGCTCGCTCTCGCCTGCGATCTGCGGATCGTCGCCGAGGACGTGCAGTTCGCCATGCGTGAGACCAGCCTCGGTCTCGTCCCCGACCTCACCGGCACCCACCCCTTGGTGCACCTGGTGGGGTACGCCCGCGCGCTCGAGATCTGTGCCACGGGCCGCTTCGTGCACGCCGAGGAGGCCGAGCGCACCGGACTGGCCAACCTCGTGGTCCCCGGCGACGAGCTGGACTCCGCGGCCCGCGACCTGGCCGGCGCGCTGCTGGCCGCCCCGCGCGACGCGGTCGTGGAGACCAAGGCGCTGCTGAGCGGCGCCGTCTCCCGTGGCTACGAGGAGCAGCGCACCGCCGAACGCGCCGCGCAGGGCCGGCGACTGCGCGACCTGGCGGGCATCACCGACTGAGCACCGACGACCGCCGTTGCCGGGCGGGCCCGGTTCTCCGCCCGTCCGGCGATCAGTCCCGCCCCACCACCGCCGTGACCAGCACCGCGACCGAGGGGTTCCCGTCCACCGCGGCCGCCACCGCGCCGCGCACCGCACGTGCCACGTCGAGCGCCCGATGGTCCGGATCGGTCGCCAGCTCCACCCGCACATGATCGGGCCCGGTGTGCACGGCATCGCCCAGTACCCGGGTCAGCGTCACGACACCGGGAACAGCCGCGGCCGCGATCCCCGCCGGCCCCTGCGGGCTCGCCGTGGGCACCCCGGCCGGTGCGGGCGCCCGCACCGGCCGGGCCGGGGTGTCCAGCAGTTCCGTCACCCGAAGATCGGCCCCGGCGACCACCAGACCCAGCCGCTGCCCGGCCGCCGTCAGCAACGCCGAGCGCAGCGCGGACGCCGCCGCGGGCAGCGGCCGGTCGGACATCGCCGACATGGTCGCCTCCATCCACAGCGGCCCCGGCGGCAGCCCGCTCGGCGGCGGTTCCACCTCCGGGGCCGGGGCCCCGTCCGGATCCGCCACCCGGATCCTGAGCTCCCCGAGCACCGGACCGGGTACCGGTCCGCCCACCGCGTCACGCAGCACCGCCACCGCGGCCCGCTCCGAGATCCATGCCCCGTCCGCCGGGCCGCCCAGTGGAAGCAGCCGGCCCGGTCCGAGCCGTCGCCGAACCGCCGCCGTCCACCCGTCGACCCCGTGCGGGCTGTCAGCCGTCGTCATTTCCCCAGCCTGCCGCATCCACGGCGCGAGATGGGGAAAGCGCACCTAATGTGGGCAACGAGTCCTACCTGCCCCGAAGGGAAGAGTGACGATGACCGAGACCCCACAGCGGAACCGTCCCAACAGCCCCGACAAGGAATCGAGCCCGCTCATCAAGCGCGGCGGCGGAGACCCCGCCACCCGTGGCCGCACGACCATCGCCGACGGCGTGGTGGAGAAGATCGCGGGAATGGCAGCCCGTGACGTGGTCGGCGTCCATGCGATGGGCAGCGGCTTCGCGCGTACGTTCGGGGCGGTGCGCGAACGGGTTCCGGGCGGAGGCAAGTCCGTCACCCGGGGGGTCAAGGCGGAGGTCGGCGAATCGCAGACAGCCCTCGACCTGGAGATCGTCGTCGACTACGGAGTGTCGATCGGCGATGTCGCCCGGGACGTACGGGAGAACGTCGTTGCGGCGGTCGAGCGGATGACGGACCTCGAAGTCGTCGAGGTCAATATCGCGGTCAGCGATGTGAAGCTGCCCGACGAGGAAGAAGAAGAGCCCGAGCCACGTCTCCAGTAGGCCTCTGACGCGAGGCGGTTGAGGAGCACAGGATGAACATGGCTGTGGTCGGCCTGGTGGCCGGCATGGCACTCGGATTCGCCGGATACTTCGGGGGATTCGGGGCCTTTGTACTGGTGGCCGCGTTGGGGGCGATCGGCTTCGTCGTGGGTCGCTTCCTGGAGGGCGACCTGGAGCCCGGCGACTTCTTCCGGGGTCGCGAGCGCGGCGACCGACGGCGGTGACGGGGTTGAGCGGCCGGGTGGCCGCCGGTGAGCGCGGGGAGACCAGGATCGCCGACCGGGTGGTCGCGAAGATCGCCGCACAGGCGGCGAAGGAGGCGATCGACGAACCGCCGGAGGAGGGCGCCTCGCCGCGTGCCACGGTCACGGTGCACCGGGGCGCCGCCCGGGTGCGGGTGAGCCTGGAGCTCGGATACCCCACCGACATCGGCCGCCAGTGCGGCGTGGTGCGTCGGCACGTCGTCGAGCGGGTGATGGCGTTGGCCGGAATGGAGGTGCCCGAGGTCGCCGTACGGGTCGAGCGCCTGTATCCGACGGGAGCGGGTGTCGCGGCACGGGGGAGGGTCCGATGACGGAGCCCCAGGACCCGGAACACGGCACAGGACGGCCGCCCACCGCCCGGCCCGTCGAACAGAGGGACCTGCTCGGACTCGACCAGTCCGCCTCCTCCGCGGCGTACGACCCGGTGCCCGTCCGGCAGGACGGCGACGGCAGGGCGGGCCGCTTCTGGTCCGCGCGCCGCATCCCCGCGGCGGTCCTCGCCCTGGTGGTCCTCGGCGCCACCGGTCTGCTGCTCTACGACGTGGCGGCGGTACGGGCCGACCGCCCCGCGATGAGATGGCGCCGCACACTGGCCGACGAACTCGCCCACCGGCCGCTGGACGACGTCTGGGTGCTGGCCGGCGCCGCGGCCGCCGTGGCGATCGGGCTGTGGCTGCTGGTGCTCGCCGTCACCCCAGGACTCCGCGCCGTGCTGCCGATGCGCCGCGACCGGCCCGGAGTACGGGCGGGACTCGACCGGCCCGCGGCGGCTCTGGCCCTGCGCGACCGGGCCGTCGAGATCTCCGGTGTGCAGTCGGTACGGGTCCGGATGAGCCGGACCAGGGCCGTGGTGCGTGCGGTGTCGCACTTCCGCGAGCTCGACGACGTGCGGGCCGATCTGGACACCGTGCTCGCGACCGGCATCAAGGAGTTGGGGCTGGCCAGGCCGCCGCGACTGTCCGTGCATGTCCGCCGTCCCACGAGAAAGGGGTGAGCCCGTTGCTCAGGACCGTCAACCGGATACTGCTCGGCCTGGCCGCGGTGGTGCTGGTCTGCGTCGGCGGTGCGGTGCTCGCCGCCGGGCTCGGTCTCGCCGTGCCGTCCTGGTGGCCCTGGTACGGCAGGAGCGATGTGCTCCTCAGCGAGGCCGACCGGGACCGCTGGCGCGGCGAGGGCTGGTGGTGGCCGACGGTGATCGCGGCCCTCGCGATCGTGGTCGTCCTCGCCCTGTGGTGGCTGCTGGCCCAGCCGCGCCGGGCCCGCCTCGCCGAGGTGCTGGTGGACAGCGGTGACGGCGAGGGCGCGCTGCTCAGGGGCCGGGCCCTGGAAGGAGCGCTCGCCGACGAGGCGGGAAACCTGGACGGCGTGGCCCGAGCCCAGGTCGTGCTGACCGGCCGGCGCAGTTCACCGCACGCCAGGATCCGTCTGCTGATGGAGCCGCACGCGGCGCCGGAGGAGACGCTCGGCCGCCTCGGCGACGAGGCGCTGGCCCATGCACGGGATTCCGCGGGGCTGGCGCAGCTGCCGGCCGAGGTGCGGTTGAGGGCGGTCAAGCACCGTGCGGAAAGGGTGAGTTGACCGGCCGCGCGACGGCTGTCCGCGATGACCGGACGGGGACGAGGAGAGTGCCCCGTCCGGTCATCGGCGCAGCGGCCCGGTTCAGAAGCCGTGCCGGGAGCCGCCGTCGATCGGCAGCATGACGCCCGTCAGATACGACGCCGCGGGCGAGAGCAGGAACGCAGCGGTCCGGCCGAACTCATCCGGCGTGCCGTAGCGCCGCAGCGGAATACCTGCCTCATTGGCCGCACGAGAGGCTTCCGCATCGCCCGAGAGCGCATCCAGCTCACGCATCCGGTCCGTGCCGATCCGGCCCGGCAGCACGCCCACCACCCGGATGCCCCGGGGGCCGAGCTCGTCGGCCAGGGACTTGGCGAATCCGGCCAGACCGGGGCGCAGACCGTTGGAGATCGTCAGCCCGGCGATCGGCTCGTACACGGAGCCGGAGAGCACGAAACCGATGACGCCGCCCTCGCCGAGCGTGGCCGCCGCGGCCCTGGCCAGGCGCACCGCGCCCAGGAACACCGACTCGAAGGCAGACTGCCACTGCTCGTCGGTGTTGTCGGCGACGAAGCCGGGCGCCGGCCCGCCGACGCTGATCAGAATGCCGTCGAGCCGTCCGAAGCGTTCGTGCGCGCCGTCCACCAGGCGCTGCGCGGAGGCGGGGTCGCCGTTGTCGGCGGCGACGCCGACGGCGTCCGGCCCCAGGTCGGCGGCGGCCGACTCGGCGCGCTTCTCGTCCCGACCGGTGATGATCACCCTCGCGCCGTCCTCGGCCAGCGCCCGAGCGGTGGCGTTGCCCAGCCCCCGGGTCGCTCCGGTGACGATGTACACACGGTCCTTCAGTCCAAGATCCATGGGGCCTATCCTGCCGTGCTGCCCTCCAGCGTGTCCTCCCCGGCCAGCGCCATGGCGGTGCCCACCAGTCCGATATGGCTGAACGCCTGCGGGAAGTTGCCGAGCTGCCGCTGCCCGACGATGTCGTACTCCTCGGCGAGCAGACCCACATCGTTGCGGAGTGTCAGGAGCTGCTCGAAGAGTTCTCCGGCCTCCTCGGCGCGCCCGGTCAGGAGCAGGGCGTCGGCCAGCCAGAACGAGCAGGCCAGAAAGGCTCCTTCGCTGCCGGGCAGCCCGTCGATCGAGGAGCCGTCCGTGCTGTAGCGGCGGACCAGGCAGCCGCTGCCCAGCTCCTCCCGGACCGCGTCGACCGTCCCGATCATCCGGGGATCGTCCGGCGGCAGGAAACCGCTCCGGGCGATCAGCAGCGTGGCGGCGTCCAGATTCCGGGAGCCGTAGGACTGGGTGAAGGTGTTCCGTACCGGGTCGAAGCCCTTCTCGCACACCTCCCGGTGCACGGCGTCCCGCATCGCCCGCCACCGGTCCGCGTCGCCGGCCAGCGAAGGGTTCTTCTCCAGGGAGCGCACGGCACGGTCGGCGGCGACCCAGGCCATCACCTTGGAGTGCACGAAGTGGCGGCGCTGGCCACGGATCTCCCACAGGCCCTCGTCCGGCTCGCGCCAGGCCGACTCCAGGAAGCCGAGCAGGCTGAGCTGCAGATTCCAGGCGTGCGGCCTCTCGTCCAGACCCGCCTCGCGCGCGAGCCGCAACGAGTCGATGACCTCGCCGTACACATCGAGTTGGCGCTGGCGGACCGCTGCGTTGCCGATCCGGACCGGGGTGGAGTTCTCGTAACCGCTCAGCCACGGGAGCTCCGACTCGGGCAGCCGGCGCTCGCCCGCCAGGCCGTACATGATCTGCAGATCGGCCGGGTCCCCGGCAACGGCCCGCAGCAGCCAGTCCCTCCAGGCGGCGGCCTCCTCCAGATAGCCGGCCGAGACGAGGGCGCCGAGGGTGAGCGTGGAGTCCCGCAGCCAGCAGTAGCGGTAGTCCCAGTTCCGTACGCCGCCGATCTCCTCGGGCAGCGAGGTGGTGGGAGCCGCCACGATGCCGCCGGTCGGGGCGAAGGTGAGCGCCTTCAGCGTGATCAGCGAACGGATCACCGCCTCCCGGTACGGGCCCCGGTACTTGCACTGTGCGGACCACTCGGCCCAGTCGGACAGAGTGTTCTCCAGGGCTTCGAACGGGTCGACGAGATCGGGGCGGGGCGAGTGGGAGGGGTGCCAGGTCAGGACGAACGCCACCCGCTCGCCGGTGGAAATGGTGAACGACGAGCAGGTGGAGAACTGCTGGCCCCAGGTCTTGACCGGCGGTTCGCTGCGCAGCCAGGCGGAATCCGGTCCCGCGACCGCCACCCGGTGCCCCTCTGAGCGGCGCACCCACGGCACGACCGTGCCGAAGTCGAAGCGCAGCCGGATCACGGAGGTCATGTCGACGGTGCCGCTGATGCCCTCGACGATCCGCATGACATCGGGTTCCTGGTCGCGCTGCGGCATGAAGTCGATGACCTTGACCGTGCCGGTACGGGTCACCCAGTACGTCTCCAGGACGAGGGAGTCACCCGCATAGCGGCGCCGGGTGCAGGAGTCGGCGCCCTTCGGGGCGATCCGCCAGTGGCCGTTGTCCTCGTTGCCGAGGAGGGCCGCGAAACAGGCGCCCGAGTCGAAGCGGGGCAGACAGAGCCAGTCCACGGAACCGTTCCTGCCGACCAGGGCGGCTGTCTGCAGATCGCCGATGAGGGCGTAGTCCTCGATGCGTGGGGTCACGTTCTGGCGTGTTCCCGAACCTGGACCCCGTTAAGCAGTTCCTGTCCCACGAGAAGCGGGGGGTCACGCCGACGCAGAGCCCGGACGGTCCGGCCGGCAGCCGCAGGGCCGGGCTCAGGCCTTCGCGGGTTCCGGCTGCTGCGGGCCGGACGTCTCCCGCTCCTCGGCGGCGGCCTTGGCCGCGGCCTCCGTCCGGTCGCGCTTCTCCCTGCGGGCGAGGACCACGAAGCCGACCGGAACACCGGCGGCGAACAGCCACCACTGCACGGCGTACGCCATGTGCGGGCCGATCGAGCCGTCGTCGGGGGAGGCGATCAGTTCCGGGGAGCCGCCGGCCGGCTCGGGGCCGGTCTGCTCGATGTACCCGCCGAGCACCGGCCGGGAGAGCCTCTTGGCCTCCTGCGAGCTGCTGATCAGCATCACCTGGCGATCCGGCAGGTCCGAGATGTCCTTGATGCCGCTGGCACTCGTCGTCTCGTCGGCCTTGAGCCGTCCGGTGACGGTCACCTCGCCCCTGGGCGCGGCGGGCACGTGGGGGAAGGCGCGCTGACTCTCGGCGGAGGGCACCCAGCCGCGATTGACCAGGACCGTGCCGCCGCCCTTGAGGTCGAGCGGGATCAGGACGTGGACACCGATCCGGCCGTCGGTGGAGGTCCTGCGGCGTACGACCACTTCGTGCGCGGTGTCGTACGTACCCGTGGCGGTCACCGTGCGCCAGTAGTCGGAGCGCGGAACCGTGTGGCCCGGGGAGGTGAGCGAGGCGACAGGAACCGGTCTCGCCTTGAGGTTGCGGGAGATCAGTGCGTTCTGCGCGACCTTGTGCTCATGCCGGTGCAGCTGCCAGAACCCCAGCTCGATCATCGTGGGAATCAGCACGAGGGAGAGGAGGGCGAGGATCAGCCACTGCCGGGTCAACAGGAAGCGGTACACCCCATGACGGTACAACTGCGTCATGGGGTGCATCGCGCAGGGGTGGGGGAAGGGGGCGCGGCGGCCGGTGGGTCAGACTTTGTCGATGATGCCCACCTTCCCCTCGGCGCGGGCGCAGTGACCGCCGCAGAACCAGTGCCCGTCGACCTCGACACCCTGGCCGATGATCTGGACCCTGCAGTGTTCACAGATGGGCGCCATGCGGTGAATGGCGCAGGAGAAGCAGTCGAAGACATGCACGGCGCCCTGCGCGTGCACCTCGAAGGACATGCCGTAGTCGTTTCCGCAAACCTCGCAACGTGCCATGCGCCACAGGGTGGGACGCCGGAGCCGCGGCGGGCGAGCGGCGGGCGGGCGAGTCGCCCCGGTTCACTCCGATGACGGCGCGGCCGGCTGCGTCCGGGCCGGCGCCACATCGCGCAGCAGATGCGTGAAGGCGCTCTCGTCCAGGACGGGGGTGCCGAACGACTTCGCCTTCACCGTCTTCGACGTCGCCGAGTCCGGGTCGTTGGTGACGAGCAGACTGGTCAGCCGGGACACGCTGGTCGCCACATGCAGCCCGGCCTCCACGGCCCGGTCCTCCAACAACTCGCGGTCGACGGAGGTGTCCCCGGAGAACGCGACCCGCATGCCCTGCATGAGGGGTTTGTCCTTCTCGTACCGTCCGGGGTTCGGATACGGGCACGCCGGACGCTTGCGCGAGGGACGCCAGCTGGTGTGACCGTACGAAGGCTGGTACCCGATCCGGGGCGTGACCGGGGAGTCCGACCACTCGGTCAGCGGCCGGCACTCCAGCAGCGGCAGCCGCACCCCGCCCCGCGCCGCCGCGTGCAGACTCGGCCGGAACGCCTCGGCCAGCACCCTGGCGTCGTCCAGCGCGTGGTGGGCGCGCTGCTGCACGACCCCGAAGTGCGCGGCCAGCGACTCCAGCTTGTGGTTGGGCAGCGGCAGCCGCAGTTCCTTGGAGAGGGCGATGGTGCACAGCCGGTGCTCGACGGGGGCGGTGACCGAGGCCCGTGCGTACTCCCGGGCCAGCATCGACCAGTCGAAGGCCGCGTTGTGCGCGACGAGCACACGGTCCGCGAGCCGTTCGGACAGTTCGGCGGCGATCTCCGGGAAGAGCGGAGCGCCTTCGAGGACGTCGCTGGTCAGTCCGTGGATCCAGACAGGACCGGGATCACGCTGGGGGTTGACGAGGGTGTACCAGTGGTCCTCGACATCGCCCTGCGCGTCCAGGCGGTAGACGGCGGCGGACACGATCCGGTCGTCCCGTGCGAGTCCGGTGGTCTCCACGTCGACGACCGCGTACCCCTGCGGGTACGCGGTCGGCCACGGTGCTGCGGTCTGGCGGTCGTCGAGCATGGTCACAGAGAATACGGGCCGCGACTGACAGTCTCCTATTCGGCCGCCTCCCGCTCCGGCGCGGAGGTTCCGGGGCGCGAGGCGTGCTGTACGGGGCCGGCCAGCAGCCCCGCCACCAAGGCCCGTACGGAATCCGTGAACAGCCGGTCCGGATCTGCGGGCCGGGCCAGTGCGCGGGCCAGTGCCGGGTCGTCCTCCGAGGCGGCCACGGTCCACAGATCGCCCTCGCCGGGGGACTGCACGGGGGAACGCTCGCGGTTGCGTTCGACGAGCAGGAAGCCGACGGTGTGGAATTGCACCGCCCGGACCGCGGCGGCCGCCCGCGCCCCGCGCAGCCCCGCGGCGTGCACCTCGCGGACGAGGGCCTGCTGCGCGGGGAGGAACATCCGCTCGGTGAGGCCCCGTTCATGGACCATCGCGATCAGATGCGGACGGGCCCGCAGTTCACGGCGCAGACCGCGGGCGACGGAGACGATGCGGGACGCCGGGGTCCGGCCGGCGGGGCGGAGGGTGCCCATCTCCCGCACGGTGCGCTCGACGAGGGCGTCCAGCAATGACTCGCGGTTGCCGACGTGCCAGTAGATCGACGTGACCGCCGTGCCGAGTTCGGCGGCGAGCCCACGCATGGTGAGGGACTGCGAGCCGTGTCGCCTCACCAGGGCGGCGGCCGTTTCCAGGACCTCTTCGCGGGTCAGTGACGATCGCGGCACAGTGCTCCTTGACTTCCGAACTCCGTTACGTGCACGTCTATTTACCCTTCATCGACGACGGTGTAACTGTGTTACAGAACCCTATGGAAGGCCCGGACGCGAAGACGCGAAGACGCGAAGACGCGAAGACGCGAAGACGCGAAGACGCGAAGACGCGAAGACGCGAAGAAACGAAGACGAGAAGTCACGGAGTCACGGAGTCACGGAGACACGGAGAACCGATTCACGGCCGACCGGTCCACGGACGGCCGAGAAGGGTGGTACGGCATGGCACGTGTACGGTACGGCGCGCGCACCACGGCCGAGATCGCGGCGGCCCGCGCGGCCCGCTCCAAGCTCCCCGACATCTGGTCCACCGGTGTGGTGGCCCTCTGGGAGAGCGACCCCGACGCGGTGGCGGCCGTTCTCCCGCCGCCCCTCGAACCCGCCGGACGCCCGCTGGTCCGGGCCAACATCAGCACGGTCGAACTGCCCGGTTATCCACTCGGCGCGGGCTCCGTCTCCGTCGCCGCCGTCCATGACGGGCACGAGGGCTGGTATCCGCTCGTCATGCCGATGACCCATGAACGGGCGCTGATCGGCGGCCGTGAGGTGTTCGGCGAACCGAAGAAGCTCGGTGAGGTGACCGTCGAACGCGACGGTCTCGTCGTCCGTGCCGCACTCGCCCGGCACGGGATCGCGTTCGTCGAGGTGCGCGGCGCGGTCGGCGGACCGCTTCCGTTGCCGGAACCGACGGCCAAGCTCGACTTCTATTTCAAGTTCCTGCCCGCCGTGGACGGCGAGGGCTTCGACTCCGCCCCCGTCCTGATCCACTGCACCCGCCACGAGAAGGTCCGCAGGCTGGAGAGGATCTCGGGCGACGTGGTGCTGCGCGAGTCGGTGTACGACCCGGTCGCTGACCTCCCCGTGCGCCGGCTGGTCGACCTCACCATCGGCGAGAAGACCAGCGACCAGCGGGGCGAAGCCGTGCGGCGGGTGAGCGCCGAGGCGCTGCTGCCGTACATCCACCAGCGTTACGACGACCCGCAGCAGATCCATGACGGCCCGCCGGAAGGGAGTGCCCGATGAGGCTGGAGGAGGGCCAGGTCGCCGTCGTCACGGGTGCGGCGAGCGGCATCGGCCTCGCGCTGGCGCGCAGGTTCGCGGCCGAGGGGCTGAAGGTCGTCCTCGCCGATGTGGAGGAGGGCGCGCTGGAGAGGGCGGCGGACGAACTGCGCCGGGAGGGCGCGCGGGTGCTGGCCCGGGTCGTCGACGTCGGCGAACGGGAGTCCGTACAGGCCATGGCCGAAGCCGCGTACGACACCTTCGGCGCGGTGCACGTGCTGTGCAACAACGCCGGTGTCGGCTCCGGGGCCGAGGGTCGGATGTGGGAGCACGAGCCGAACGACTGGAAGTGGGCCTTCGCCGTCAACGTGTGGGGTGTCTTCCACGGCATCCAGGCGTTCGTGCCCCGCATGATTGCGGACGGCGGCCCGGGGCACGTCGTCAACACCTCGTCCGGCGACGGCGGGATCGCCCCGCTGCCGACCGCCTCCGTGTACGCGGTCACCAAGTCCGCCGTCGTCACGATGACCGAGTCGCTGTACGCGCATCTGAAGGCGGAGGGGGCGGCGGTCGGCGCCTCGGTGCTCTTCCCCGGCCCGCACATGCTCCGCACCGGGCTGTGGGAGTCGCACCGCAACCGGCCCGAGCGGTACGCCAAGGAGCGCCCGCGCAGGACCCCGTACCGCAGCCTCGACCAGTGGGAGTCCGCCATGCGGGAGGCGGGCCACGAGGTGGAGTTCACCCCGGTCGAGGACGTCGCGCAGACCGTCGTGGACGGGATACGCGCCGACCGTTTCTGGATGCTGCCGGAGAGCGAGCACAGCGACCGGCAGATCCGCGCCAGGTCGCAGTCGATGCTCGACCGGGCCGAACCGTCGTACCTGGAGAGTTTCATACTCGACTGAGGAGCGAGCGATGACCGACGACCCGTACCTGATCATCTCCTCCGACTGCCACGCCGGACTTCCCACCGAGGAGTACCGGCCCTATCTCGACCCCCGTTTCCACCGGGACTTCGACGACTTCCTCGCCGGCCGCGACCGCCGCCGCGAGGAGATGACCCGCCTCGGCGTACGCAACGAGGCCTTCGCGGACAAGTGGTTCCATGACAACGAGCAAGGCCTGAAGGGCGGTTGGGACGCCGCCCGGCGCCTGAAGGAACTGGACGGCGACGGGGTGGCGGCCGAGGTCGTCTTCCCGGACGCGGACGCCGTCGACAGCCGGACCGCCGCCCCGTTCGGTGTGGGCCTCGGGCTCTCCGGCGACCAGGACCCGGAGCTGGGCATGGCCGGCGCGCAGGCCCACAACCGCTGGCTCGCCGACTTCGTCTCGCAGAACCCCGAACGCCACTGCGGGGTCGCCCTGTTGCCCGTCACCGGCGAGGTCGACCGGGTCGTCGCGGAGATCCACCGGGCGAAGGAGTCCGGGCTCGGCGCGCTCATGATCCCCTCCATGTGGGTGGACAAGGCCCCGTACCACGACCGACGTTACGACCCCGTGTGGGCGGCCGCCGCCGAGACGGCCATGCCGGTCGTCACGCACTCCGGAGCGGCCCCGCGCCACGAGTACGGGGACCACCTCGGCATCTATGTCTCCGAGGTCACCTGGTGGCCGTCCCGCCCGCTCTGGTTCCTGCTCTGGTCGGGGGCCTTCGAACGCCACCCCGGGCTGCGGTTCGGGGTCGCCGAGTCCGGCTGCTGGTGGCTGCCGAATCTCCTCTGGTTCATGGACCGGCTCTATCTCGGTGCCCACGGCGGAAAGAAGCTCTCGCCGTTCGCCGAACTGAGGCGGCCCCCGCACGAGTACCTCGACCGCCAGGTCTTCGTCTGCGCCACCAACACCAAACGCCGCGAACTCGCCCAGCGGTACGAGATCGGCGTCGACAACATCCTGTGGGGCAGCGACTTCCCCCACCCGGAAGGCACCTGGCCGAACACCGCCCAGTGGCTGCGCGACACCTTCCACGACATCCCCGTCGCCGAGACCCGCCGCATGCTGGGCCTCGCCGCCGCGGACGTCTTCGGCTTCGACACGGCGAAGCTCGCCCCGATCGCCGAGCGCATCGGTCCCACCCCCGGCGACCTGGGCCAGAGCCCCGACCAGACAGCGGTCGAGGCGTCCTGGGCGCGGTCGCGCGACGTGGGCCGGCACTGGCTGACCGGCCACGACTTCCCGGTCCTGGGGGCCGGCTGATGGACCGTCGTTCGGATCGCTACACCGTCATCTCCGCCGACTGCCACGCCGGAGCCGACCTCCTCGACTACCGGTCGTACCTGGAGACGAAGCACCACGACGACTTCGACGCGTGGGCGACGGCCTACGTCAACCCGTACGAGGACCTCCTCGCCGACACCGCCGACCGCAACTGGAACTCCGCACGCCGCGTCACGGAGCTGGAGGCGGACGGCATCGTCGCGGAGGTGGTCTTCCCCAACACCATCCCGCCCTTCTTCCCCTCCGCCGCCCTGATGGCGCCCGCGCCCTCCCGGGCCGAGTACGAGCAGCGCTGGGCGGGTCTGCGCGCCCACAACCGCTGGCTCGCCGACTTCTGCGCGCAGGCGCCGGGCCGGCGCGCGGGTGTCGCGCAGATCCTCCTCAACGATCCCGAGGAGGCCGTCCGAGAGGTCCGCCGCACCAAGGAGGCGGGCCTGACCGGCGGCATCCTGCTGCCCGGTGCTCCGCCCGGCTCCGGCATCCCGGAGCTGTACTCCCAGGTGTACGACCCGCTGTGGGCGGTCTGCGCGGAACTCGACGTACCGGTGAACCACCACGGCGGCTCGGCCTCCCCGCCGCTCGGCGACGAACCGGCGGCCCGTGCCGTCTTCATGGTGGAGACGACCTGGTTCTCGCACCGGGCGCTGTGGCACCTGGTCTTCGGCGGGGCGTTCCGCCGCCATCCCGGACTGAAACTCGTCCTCACCGAACAGGGATCCGGCTGGATCCCTGGTGTGGTGGAGATGCTGGACTACTACCACGGCCGACTGGTGGCGGCGGCCGGACGGGCCGCCACCGCCGAGTCCAAGTTCGGTGCGGGCCTTGCCGCTTCCATGGGTGCGAGCCCGAGCGAGGTGTGGCGCGACAACTGCTACGTCGGCGCCAGCTTCATGCGACCGCACGAGGTGCCGCTGCGGGACCGGATCGGCCTCGACAAGATCATGTGGGGCAGCGACTACCCGCACGACGAGGGCACCCATCCGTACTCCCGGGAGGGCCTGCGGATCGCGTACGCGGGCCTGCCGCCCTCCGAGGTCGCGGCGATGACCGGCGGCAACGCCGCCCGTGTCTACGGCTTCGACCTGGCCGCCCTCGACCGTATCGCCGCGACCGTCGGCCCGACGGTGGACGAGATCGCTCAACCCCTGAAGGAGGCCCCGTCCGACGCGACCAGCCCCGCCTTCGCGCCCGGCGGGTCGGTACGCGTCTGGTGACGGGGCAGGGTGAGACCATCCGCGGGTGACGGGTACCCAGACGCATGACGAAGCACACGACAACGGCCTCGGCGCGCGGCTGAACTGGCTGCGCGCCGCGGTCCTCGGCGCGAACGACGGTGTGGTCTCCACCGCCGGCCTGGTCGTCGGCGTGGCCGGCGCCACCGGCGACCGCGCCACCCTGCTCACGGCGGGCCTGGCCGGACTGCTGGCCGGGTCCATGTCGATGGCGGCGGGCGAGTACGTCTCGGTGTCCACCCAGCGCGACTCGGAACGGGCCGCGCTGGCCATGGAGAAGCGGGAGCTGGCCGACACTCCGGAGGCCGAACTTGTCGAACTCACCGGCCTGTTGGAGGACAAGGGGCTGAGCCGGGAGGTCGCCCGCGAGGCCGCGCTCCAGCTGACCGAACGCGACGCACTCCGCGCCCACGCCGAGGTGGAGCTGGGCATCGACCCGGACGAGCTGACGAACCCGTGGCACGCGGCGGGCGCGAGCTTCCTGGCCTTCACGGTGGGCGCGCTGCTGCCGCTGCTGGCGATCGTGCTGCCCCCGGCGCCGCTGCGACTGATCGTGACCGTGGTGTCGGTACTGGCGGCGCTGGCACTGACGGGCTGGTGGAGCGCCCGTCTGGGCGAGGCGGCGGCAGGACCCGCGGTGCTGCGGAACATGGGCGGGGGAGCGATGGCGATGGCGGTCACGTACGCGGCAGGGGAGTTGTTGGGGGCGGTGGGGGGCTGACGGTCTTCTCGTCCGGACCGGGTCGGATCGGCGAGCAGGGCCCGTGCCGCGGACACGACCTAGGCTCGCGGCGTGACCAACCACCGGACTTCCTGTTCCTGCTGCGGCGACGCCCTCACGGACGAGCGGCGCATCGACGTCGGATTCAACCTGCCCGACGCCGCCCTCGCCGCACCCGAAGAGGCCCGGCACCGGCTCGGTCCCTCCGCGCTGCTCCGGGTGGACGGCGTCGGCTCCTTCATCCGCTGGCCCACGACCTGTGGGAGCACCATGACTACGCGGATCTCGCCTTCAGCGGGAGGCTCGCCAACAAGATTCGCCCCTGGGGCGACGAGCTGTTGGGCGCCCCGTTCATCGCACAGGTCGCCGACCCCGAGGAGCTGCCCCATCTCGTCGCCGCCCAGGACCCGGCGGCCGCCCGCGTCCTGGCGGACACCTGGGACCGCGACACGGCATCCAGCGGGTCCGGCTCTCGTACCGCACGGGGGCGGCAGTAGTGCCCCGGCGGCGCGGGCCGTGTCCCAGGGCCCGGGCGCCACTCGGACGCCCGGCCCCGGGGACGTACTACTTGCTGACGGCGAAGCGCATCAGGGCATGCTCGTCGCCCTGCTTGATCTTCCCCGTCACATTGATCACTTCGAGTTTCCACGTGTCGCCGAACCGCACGGCCTTCGCCACCGCGCAGCCGTTGTCCTGGGTGAGCAGGCTGGGCCATATGTCGGCGACCTGCTGCGAGCTCCCCCCGGTGGCGTCGTAGACCTTGAAGCTGATGTTGCGGGCCTTCTGGAAGGAACTGCCCTTCTTGAAGGCGGCAGCGACGAACACGATCGACGTGATGTTGCGCGGGATGCGCGCGAACTCGACCGTGACGGTCTCGTCGTCGCCGTCCCCGCGCCCGGTCTGGTTGTCGCCGCTGTGCACCAGGGAGCCGTTTCCCATGGGGTCCAGCGAGTCGAGGCCGGCCAGGCGCACCGGGTCCCCGTCCTGCGTGGCGACGGCGATCAGGTCGAGGTCCGTTCCGGCCTTGCGGCGGAGCAGGCCCATGACACCGCCGCTGCTGCCGGCCGTGGGGTCCCAGGACACGCCGATGGACAGATGGGTCACTCCGTCCAGGTCTGCGGGACCGTCTTCCTTGGTGAGTGTGATCATGCGCGGGCCATCCTTCTGTCACGGGTACTACAACACGCAGAGTGTGCCTGGCGCCTCGGCGGTTCCATGCGACGGGTCCCCGTGGGCGCGCACGAGGGGCGCCGCGCGCTCCGGGAGGCCCGCACGGGGCTTCGGCGCCGCCGGCGTCCGGGCGACCGTTGCCGTTCGTCGTCATGGCCGGCCGGACCCTCGCAACTGCCGGGCCCCGCACGGCGGTTCTTCCGCCGCTCAAGCTGCGGTGCAGGGACCGTCCGGGCCCCGCATTGGCAGAAGCCACCAAAGACTGCTGACAATGTGTCTCGCATACTTGTTGGTAACAACCCCTAGTCCGCAGCCGACCTGCGGCTCTACGGTGCTCGCATGCCGCCGAACCTGCCCGATGTCGTGCTCTGGTCCATACCGGCCTTCGTGCTGCTCACCGTCCTCGAAATGGCACTCCATCACTTCCATCCCGATGAGGAAGCCGCCGGATACGAGGCCAAGGACGCCGCCACCAGCATCACGATGGGGCTCGGCAGCCTGGTCTTCGACCTGCTGTGGAAAGTGCCCATCGTCGCCATCTACACCGCGGTCTACCAGCTGACCCCGCTCCGCGTCCCCGTCCTGTGGTGGACCGTCCTGCTGATGCTGCTCGCGCAGGACTTCTTCTACTACTGGTCCCACCGGGGACACCACGTCATCCGGATCCTCTGGGCCTGCCACGTGGTCCACCACTCCAGCCGGAAGTTCAACCTCTCCACCGCGCTGCGCCAGCCCTGGACGTCGCTGACCGTCTGGCCGTTCTACGTGCCGCTCATCGCCTGCGGTGTCCACCCTGCCGCGCTGGCGTTCTGCTCGTCGGCGAACCTCGTCTACCAGTTCTGGGTGCACACGGAGCGCGTCGGCACACTCCCCCGGCCCTTCGAGTTCGTACTGAACACGCCGTCCCACCACCGGGTGCACCACGCGTCGCAGGGCGGCTACCTGGACCGGAACTTCGGCGGCATCCTGATCGTGTGGGACCGCCTCTTCGGGTCCTTCACCGCCGAGACGGAGCGGCCCGTGTTCGGACTCACCAAGAACATCGACACGTTCAACCCGCTCCGCGTCGCCACCCACGAGTACGCCGCGATCGCCCGCGACGTGCGCGCGGCGGGCAGTTGGAGCGAGCGCGCCGGGCGGATCTTCCGCGGCCCCGGCTGGCAGCCGTCCACAACGGCCGCACCCACGCCCCTCCCCGCCCAGGAGCGCATCGGATGAGCGCCGACACCCTCCCGGACCGGCGGGAACGTCTCGTACGACCGCTGCTCGTAGCCTTCCTTCTGGCCGCCGTCGTCGACCTGTTCGGCGTGCTCGCCGACGTCCCGGTCGCCCACCTCGTCGCGAAGCCCCTGCTGATGCCGCTGCTGGCCGGGTACGCCGCCGCCCGGCGCGGCCCCCGGCTGCTCATCGCGGCACTCCTGTTCGGCTGGGGCGGCGACACGCTCCTGCTGCCCGACGCCGATGCCACCTTCCTCATCGGGATGGGTTCCTTCGCCGCGGGGCACGTCTGCTACCTGCTGCTCTTCGGACGTGCCCGGAGTTCCCCGGCCGTCGGGGCGGTGTACGCGGCCGTCCTGGTCACCGTCGTCGCGCTGCTCTGGAGCGGATTGCCGGCGGACATGCGGATTCCGATGACCGGCTACAGCCTGCTGCTCACAGCCATGGCCTACCGGGCCGGCACCCGCGGCCGGTACGCGGCCGTCGGCGGGGCGCTCTTCCTGCTCTCCGACACGCTCATCGGCACCGGTGTCGCCGACTGGCCCCAGCTGCCCGCCCCCGACTTCTGGATCATGCTCACCTACATCGCCGCGCAGTTCCTGCTGACCGCCGGAACGCTGGCACCGGGTGCGAAAGGGGCCGGTGTCACCCCTGGGGCGTACCGTGAACGGAGTACCAGCATCTGAGATCGGCAAGGACCCCCACGCATGCGCGCCACCGTCATCCACGCCCCCCACGACATACGTGTGCAGGAAGTGCCGGACCCGTCGGTCCAGCAGCCCACCGATGTGGTCCTGCGGGTCCTGCGGGCCTGCATCTGCGGCAGCGACCTGTGGGCCTACCGCGGCGAGGCCGCCCGGGAGCCCGGCCAGCGGATCGGGCACGAGTTCCTCGGGATCGTCGAGGAGGCGGGCTCCGAGGTGGCCGGTTTCGCCGTCGGTGACCTCGTCGTCGCACCCTTCGTCTGGTCCGACGGCACCTGCGCGTACTGCGCGGAGGGCCTGACCACCTCCTGCCCGCAGGGCGGCTTCTGGGGCTCCGTCGGCTCCGACGGAGGGCAGGGCGAGGCCGTCCGCGTCCCGTTCGCCGACGGCACGCTGGTCAAGCTCCCCGCGGCCGCGGCTTCCGACGACCATCTGCTCACCGCTCTGCTGGCCCTGTCCGATGTGCTGGGCACCGGACATCACGCCGCCGTCGGCGCGGGCGTGAAGATCGGCAGCACGGTCGCGGTCGTCGGTGACGGGGCGGTCGGACTGTGCGGCGTCCTGGCCGCCAAGCGGCTCGGCGCCGAGCGGATCATCGCGCTCGGCCGCCACCAGGTCCGTACGGACATCGCCCGCACCTTCGGCGCCACGGACGTCGTCGCCGAGCGCGGCGAGGCCGCCGTCGAAGCCGTACGGGAACTGCTCGGCGGCGAGGGCGCCCACGCGGTGATCGAGGCCGTCGGCACCGAGCAGTCGATGCGCACCGCCGTCGGGATCACCCGCGACGGCGGCGCCATCGGCTACGTCGGCGTACCGCACGGCAGCGGCACCGGCCTGGACCTCGGCGTCATGTTCGACCGGAACATCGCCCTGCGCGGCGGCGTCGCACCCGTGCGCACGTACATTCCGGAGCTCCTCCCCGACGTGCTGTCCGGCACGATCGACCCGTCACCCGTCTTCGACCTGACCATCGGTCTCGACGACGTCCCCGCCGGTTACAAGGCGATGGACGAGCGCACGGCGCTGAAGGTGCTCATCAAGCCGTGAGCCAGGCGGCCGCGTCCGCCCCCAGCGGGCCGGGCGGGCGCGACCAGTCGGTGGGCGAACCGTCGAAGGCGACCGGCGGCAGGGCGTGACGCAGCCGGCCGAGTGGGCCGGCCGTCTCCGTGAGCCACTTCCGAGGGTCGTACGACGCACCCGCGGCCCCCGCTTCCCGACGGGCGGGCAGCTCGTCGAGCAGCCACGCGGCGGTACGGGCGAGCGAGAGCGTGACCAGCCGGGAGCCCCCCTCGTCGTGCTGTGCGGTCAGCGCGCGCAGCACAGCGGCGGCCAGCAGATAGCCCGTGCCGTGGTCGAGTGCCTGGGCGGGCAGCGCGCCGGGCGGGTGCTCCGCTCCGGCCGTGGTCTCGACCGAGGCGATGCCGGTGGCCACCTGCACCAGACTGTCGAAACCGCGCCGCTCGGCCCATGGACCGTGGCCCCAGGCCGAGAGCCGCCCGATCACCAGCCCCGGTCTGCGCGCGGCCAGGGACTCCGTGGTCAGCCCGAACCGCTCGACCGCACCGGGTCGGTAGCCGATGACGACCACGTCCGCCTCGGCCAGCAGCTCGTCGAACACGGCCGCGCCAAAGCGGCTGCCGAGGTCCAGGTTCACCGACCGCTTCCCGAAACCGGTGTCGGCGTGCGCGTCCGGGCTCTCCGGGAGCCGTGGGGAGTCGATCCGCAGGACGTCCGCGCCGAGCAGCGCGAGCGTACGGGTGGCGACGGGGCCCGCGATGACCCGGGTGAGGTCCAGTACGCGCATCCCGGTGGCGGGCAGCAGCGGTGTGCCGGCCGGCGCCGTCGTCCGACGAACCGGCGCGCCGTCGATACGGTCGCCGGTCACCAGCGGGGTGCCCGCCACCGCGGCACCCCGAGGGTCGGCCGACCACTCCCCGGGGGTACGGGCCGCGACGGCCAGGCCGCCCGCGGCGTACACGGTCTGCTCGATCTCGTCGCCCCGCCGCCCGGCGAACGAGGCGGCGACGGCGGCCACGGCGAGGTCGTCCGAGGTGTCCGGCGGCAGCCCCAGCGTGGCGAGCAGCCGGGCCCGATGGTGCGGGTAGTTGGCATGTGTACGGACCCAGCCGTCCGCCGTGCGCCAGAACCGGGACAGCGGGGCGAAGGACATCGGCGCGCGCCCGTCGATCCGCAGATGGCGCTCGCTGGTGAACGCCGTGGCCACCGCGCCGGCGTCGACGTGGACCCGGGGCACCGGGTGCCCGGTGCGGCGGGCGGCCAGTTCGGCGGCGGCCAGGGAGCAGACCGCGACGGCGGAACGGGCCAGCTCCATGACGGGCAGCCGGGAGGGCAGCAGACCCTCGGGGCCACTCGTCCCGATGCGCGCGAGGAGCGCGGGATCCCCGCCGAGTGCCGCCCAGGCCTGCTCCGTACCGGACGTGTGCGCATGAGTCATGTCCGCACTATGGCACTGAGTGCCACCATCGGAAAGGGGTGCCGGGAGAGCCCGGTACGGCGCTGCGGGAGGACGGCGGGCGGGGCCGATGACTCCGGCCCCGCCCACTGCGTCGCGTTCCTACCGGCGGACCGCGTTCAGCGCGTTCACCACACCGGCCCCGTAGAAGCCGTTGTGGTTCTTGCTGCCCTCGCAGACGGCGTCGATCTTGCCGTCGCCGTTGATGTCGTACGGAGCGCCACACTCAGTGGCGTCGGCCCCGGATGTCAGGAGCGCCTTCACCTGGGCCGCCGAAGCGTGCGGGTGCGTCGACTTGATCAGGGCCGCGACACCCGCGACATGCGGGGAGGCCATCGACGTACCGTTCTTGTAGCCGTACTTGCCGCCCGGCAGCGTGGACAGGATCGCACCGTTCGTGGCAGGCGGTGCGGGCGTCTGGTAGACCGTCGAGTCGCCGCCGGGAGCCGCGACGTCGATGACGCCGTTGCCGTAGTTCGAGTACGAGGACTTCAGACCCTTGGCACCGGTTGCCGAGACGGTCACGACACCCGGCAGCATCGCCGGGATGTCGAGGCACTCGCGCGGGTTGATCGTCCGGGTCACGGCCGTGGTGTCGTTCGGGCTGGTCGTGTCGTCGATCGCGCCGGAAGCCAGGTCGAACTTGCTGTTGCCGGCCGAGGCGACGTTCACCGTGCCCTTCCGCTCCGCGTATCCGGTGGCGCGGGTGACGGCCTCGACCAGGGCGCCCTGGTCCGGGTCGTTCTTGCAGTTGAACATCCACGGGTCGGTGTAGTAGCTGTTGTTGGCGACATCGATGCCGTGCTCGGCGGCCCAGACGAAGCCGCAGACGATCGACTCGGTGTAGAAGAAGCCGTCCGGGTTCGCGACCTTGATGCCGGCGACCTTCACGCCAGGCGCGACACCCGTCACCCCGATGCCGTTCTTCGCGGCGGCGATGGTGCCCGCGACGTGCGTGCCGTGGTCGCTCTCACCGGCCTTGGGACGCCAGGCGCCGTCCGTCGTGTCCGGCGCCCCGGACACGCAGCTCGCGGAGGCCCCGCGGTTGAAGTTCGGCGCCAGGTCCGGGTGGGTGTCATCGACACCCGTGTCGATGACACCGACCGTCACCTTGCTGCTGCCCAGTGTCTTCTGGTGCGCCTGGTCCGCCTTGATGGCGGGCAGATCCCACTGCAGGGGCTCCATCGGATCCTGGTCCGCCGTCGCCTCCGCCGCCGCGCTCCGCGCCTGCTCGGCGGTGAGCGGCTGCTCGACCCCGATGTCCGTGGTGGCCTGCGGAACGATGGGGCTGGTCCGGGTGGCCCCCGCCGAATCGACACCCTTGACCCGGCGGATCGACTGCGCGAAGTCCGGGTTCTGCGACTCGACGACGATGACGCCGATCTGCTCATAGGCGATCACCACCGTGCCGCCGGCCTCGGCGATCGCCTTCTTCACCTGCTTGACGGTGCCGTGGTTGCTCCGCGTGTTGACGACGTATGAGAGCTTCGGGCCGTCAGTGGACACCGCCGCCGTGGGCTGCGCGTCCACCGGTGCGGCGGAGGCGGCCCCCGTCGGCAGGAAGCCGAGCGAGGCCGTGAGTGCCAATCCGACGGGCAGCGTCAGTGCGCGCGTCCGTCTGGATCCCAGATGAGCCATGGGGTCTCCACATCATCCGTGCCGGGCGACCGGACACGGCGTGTGCCCAGTCGCGTACATGACGAGTGAAGCTATCGCTGATCATCCTTGCTGATCAATGAGTTGTCATCAATGAATTCGAAGGACCTGTTCGAAGAGGTGCGGGGCGGGGCTGGGCCGGATGGCCGCGCAGAGGCAGTCGGAGAAGTGCGGTTGTGCGGTGAACCGCTTCGCCGCGCCGTCCGTGCCGTTGTCAGGGGAAGCGCACCACCGTCCCCGGCCATCGAGGTTCCGCAGTGAAATCCACCGTCCCCACCACCGCACCCGCGTCGCGAGGAGATTCCGTGACTACCGATGCACCGCCGCCCGAGGTCAGTACGGACACCCGCACTGCCCAGCCCACGACCGAGGCGTTCATCGCGACGCAGGAGAGCGCGGAGTTCGGCGAACTGCGCCGCGCGCACCGCTCGTTCGCCTTCCCGCTCACCATCGCCTTCGTCCTCTGGTACCTGCTGTACGTGCTGCTGTCCAACTACGCCGGCGGCTTCATGGGCACCAAGGTCTACGCCAACATCAACGTGGCCTTCGTCTTCGGCCTCGCCCAGTTCGTCACCACGTTCCTCATCGCCTGGTTCTACTCGCGCCACGCGGCCGCGAAGCTCGACCCGAGGGCCGAGGCCATCAAGTCCCGTATGGAGGCCGACGCATGAGCGCCGTGTACCACTCGCACCCCGCCCTCCAACTGGCCGCCTCCTCGACCACCGAGCACCGGCCGCTGATCATCACGCTCTTCGCCGTGTTCGTCGCCGCGACGCTGGGCATCACCGTCTGGGCCGGCCGGCAGACCAAGAGCGCCTCCGACTTCTACGCCGGCGGCCGCCAGTTCACCGCCTTCCAGAACGGACTCGCGGTCTCCGGCGACTACATGTCGGCGGCCTCGTTCCTCGGGATCGCCGGGGCCATCGCCCTCTTCGGCTACGACGGCTTCCTGTACTCCATCGGCTTCCTCGTCGCCTGGCTGGTGGCCCTGCTGCTGGTCGCCGAGCCGCTGCGCAACTCGGGCCGCTACACGATGGGCGACGTCCTCGCCTACCGGATGCGGCAGCGCCCGGTCCGTACCGCCTCCGGCGTCTCCACCATCGTCGTCTCGATCTTCTATCTGCTGGCGCAGATGGCGGGTGCGGGCGTCCTGGTCTCCCTCCTCCTCGGCATCACCAGCGACGCGGGCAAGATCCTCATCGTCGCGCTGGTCGGCGTGCTGATGATCGTGTACGTCACCATCGGCGGCATGAAGGGCACCACCTGGGTCCAGATGGTCAAGGCCGTGCTGCTCATCGCGGGTGCGCTTCTGATGACCTTCCTGGTGCTGCTGAAGTTCGACTTCAACATCTCCGACCTGCTGGGCACGGCCGCCGCCAAGAGCGGTCACGGAGCGGCGTTCCTGGAGCCCGGACTCAAGTACGGCGCGACCGGCACCTCGAAGCTGGACTTCCTCTCCCTCGGCATCGCGCTGGTCCTCGGCACCGCCGGTCTGCCGCACATCCTGATCCGCTTCTACACGGTGCCGACCGCGAAGGCCGCCCGTAAGTCGGTCAACTGGGCCATCGGCATCATCGGCGCCTTCTACCTGATGACGATCGCGCTCGGCTTCGGCGCCGCGGCCCTGATCGGCCCGGACGAGATCAAGGCGAAGAACCCGGCCGGAAACGCGGCCGCCCCGCAGCTCGCCGAGTACCTCGGCGGGGTCGGCTCCACGGGCGGCGCCGTGCTGCTGGCCGTGATCTCGGCCGTCGCCTTCGCCACCATCCTCGCCGTCGTCGCGGGCCTCACCCTCGCCTCCTCGTCCTCCTTCGCTCACGACATCTACGCCAACGTCATCCGCAAGGGGAAGGCCACCGAGAAGGAGGAGATGCGTGCCGCTCGCTGGGCCACCGTCCTCATCGGTGCCGTCGCCATCGTCCTCGGCGCCTTCGCGCGCGACATGAACGTCGCCGGACTGGTGGCACTCGCCTTCGCCGTCGCCGCCTCCGCCAACCTGCCGACGATCCTCTACAGCCTCTTCTGGAAGCGCTTCACCACCCAGGGCGCGCTGTGGTCGATCTACGGCGGCCTGGCGAGCTCGGTGATCCTCGTGCTCTTCTCCCCGGTCGTCTCCGGCAACCCGAAGACCTCGATGTTCAAGGGCGTCGACTTCTCCTGGTTCCCGCTGGAGAACCCGGGGCTGATCTCCATCCCGCTGGGCTTCCTGCTCGGCTGGATCGGTTCGCTCCTCTCGAAGGAGGAACCGGACAAGGGCAAGTACGCCGAACTGGAGGTCAAGTCCCTCACAGGAGTCGGAGCGCACTGACCGGGGAGAACCCGGCGAGAGCGGCCCGTGCCGGGCCGCACCCCCTTGAACGGCCGTGTCGTAGAGTCCTACGACACGGCCGTGCCGCTCCTTGTGTCATACGAGCCCCATCCGATGTCACAGGTCTCGCGTAGTCTCGAAAAGGTCAGCCGGAAGCGCCGACCGGGACAACCGACCGGACGGGCGAGCGGGAAGGCCGGACGCGCCGGGCACGGCGGCCGGACAGCAACTGGGGGAGGGGGCTCACATGCTCATCGACACCTACGATCGGGTCGCCACCGACCTGCGCGTGTCGCTGACCGACCGGTGCAATCTGCGATGCACGTACTGCATGCCGGAGGAAGGCCTGCAATGGCTGGCCAAGCCCGACCTGCTGAGCGACGACGAGATCGTCCGGCTGGTCGGCATCGCCGTCACCCGGCTCGGCATCACCGACGTCCGCTTCACCGGCGGTGAGCCGCTGCTGCGCCCCGGCCTGGTCTCCATCGTCGAGCGGTGCGCGGCCCTGAGCCCCCGCCCCAGGATGTCGCTCACCACCAACGGCATCGGACTGAAGCGCACGGCGTCCGCGCTCCGGGCCGCCGGCCTGGACCGGGTCAACGTCTCGCTGGACACCCTGCGCCCCGACGTCTTCAAAACACTCACCCGCCGCGACCGCCACCACGACGTGCTGGCCGGCCTCGAAGCCGCCCGCGAGGCCGGACTCACCCCGGTCAAGGTCAACACCGTCCTGATGCCGGGACTCAACGACGACGAGGCCCCCGACCTGCTGGCCTGGGCCGTCGAGCACGGCTACGAGCTCCGCTTCATCGAGCAGATGCCCCTCGACGCACAGCACGGCTGGAAGCGCGACGGCATGATCACGGCAGGCGACATACTCCAGTCGCTGCGCACCCGCTCCACCCTCACCGAGGAGGGCGACGACCGACGCGGTTCCGCCCCCGCCGAGCGCTGGCTCGTCGACGGCGGCCCCCATCGCGTCGGTGTCATCGCCTCCGTCACCCGTCCCTTCTGCCGGGCCTGCGACCGCACCAGACTCACCGCCGACGGGCAGGTGCGCACCTGCCTGTTCGCTCGCGAGGAGACCGATCTGCGCGGCGCCCTGCGCTCCGACGCGCCGGATGAGGAGATCGCCCGGATCTGGACGCTGGCGATGTGGGGGAAGAAGGCCGGATCCGGTCTGGACGACCCGTCCTTCCTGCAGCCGGACCGGCCGATGTCGGCGATCGGAGGCTGAGGCGGTCGAGGGCCGAGAGGGGACGGACGGATTCCGCGAGGCCGGGGGTGCCGGACCCGGGCGGACCTTCCTTCCTACGGCCTGCCCGATCCCGGACCGTCGGACTCCCACTCCGTCAGCTTCACGACATCCTTGAGGAAGCCCCGGACATCCAGGAACGAGGACAGATGCTCCCGGTGCTCCTCGCAGGCCAGCCAGGTCTTCCGACGCTCAGGGGTGTGCAGCTTCGGATTGTTCCAGGCCAGTACCCACACGGCGTCGGTCCGGCAGCCCTTGGCGGAACAGACGGGGGCGGCGGCAGCGCTCTCGGCCGCGGATTCAGGGGAGTTCACGGCTCAATCGTAGGGTCTTTCGTTGGATCTTTCGTTCGGGCCGGCCCGGCGTGATCCAAACGAGAGGGCCTGGGCCGGCGCCGGTTCCGGACTCCCGGCGGCCCGCGCGGCGGAGGGCCCGAACGCATCCCCGGCCGGAGAAAAAGCGACGCCGAGCAGCCACGGGGGGAGCTGCCCGGCGTCGGTCCGTCGCTCCGACGGGGGATGCGGAGCGCGTACGAAGTATGTCACGCAGACGGGGGTGCGGTGCACCGTAACTTCACGATTGATCTGAGGTTTTCACGAGCTTCGGGTGCGGTGCGGCCTCACCTGTGCTCATGCCGGATCCTCACGCCCCGAACCGACTCCTCATGGCTCATGCCGAGGGCCCGTGGCTCACGACGGTCGCCTTCGGCTCACATCGAGGGCCCGTGGCTCACGACGTTTCCCCGCCGTGACGGGCCCCGTCGGCCTCCGGACCGGATTCGGCGGCACCGGGCACGGGTGCGGCATCGAGCATCGGCCGCATCGGCGCCGGGACGAAGGTCGACGGAAGCGAAGGGGTGTTCTCCCGGCCCGCGTTGGCGATGACCACCGCCACGTACGGGAGCAGAACCCCGAGCACCAGTGCCACGATCGCGACGTACCGCTCCACGTTCCAGAGCACGGCGGCCAGGATCACCGAAACCGTGCGCACCGACATCGAGATCACATAGCGCCGCTGCCTGCCGCGCACATCGTCCGCGAGCCCCCGCCGGGCCTCCGTGATCCGGAAGACCTCGGTACCGCCCTGCTTCCGCATCACGTCTCCACCACCCTTCCCCCGGCACCCGGCGGACCGGAGGGACCTCGTTCCCGCGCCGGACACTCCCCGGACCGGACCGCATCCACGGTACGCCCGGCGTCCGACGGCTTCGAGACCGGGGCGCGCCGCATTCGCGCGAATCGGCAGCCGGGCCGCACATACGGACGTGCCCGGCATGCGGCACACGGCCCACCGGCGGAGACTGGGCCCACATGCGCGACATGGCGTCGCACGAGGAGGCGACATGGGCTGGTTGTGGGCAATCATCGTGGGTCTGGTGCTCGGTGTGATCGCGAGGGCGATCCTGCCCGGCAAACAGAACATCCCACTCTGGCTGACGACGGTCTTCGGCATCCTGGGCAGTGTCCTCGGGAATGCCGTCGCCACCGGGATCGGCGTCAACGACACCAAGGGCATCGACTGGACGCGCCATCTGTTCCAGCTGATCGGCGCGGTGGTCGTCGTCGGTGTCGGCGACATGCTGTGGACGTCGTTCCGCGGCACCAAACAAAGAGCCTGAGCCGAGCGGGGCGCCTGGGCCACCGGGCCACGACGCACTGCTGAACGCACTGCGGCCGGGCACGCGTCACGCGTGCCCGGCCGCAGTGCCGATGCAACGGGATCAGCCGGTGACCTCGACGGCGGCGAGGTTCTTCTTGCCCCGGCGCAGCACCAGCCAGCGCCCGTGCAGCAGCTCCTCGCGGGCCGGCGCGCTCTCACCGTCCGTGACCTTGACGTTGTTCACGTACGCGCCGCCCTCCTTCACCGTACGGCGGGCACCCGACTTGCTCGGCGCCAGGCCCACCTCCACCAGGAGGTCCACCAGCGGCCCGAGCTCGGTGACCCGCGCGTGCGGCACCTCGGACAGCGCGGCGCTCAGCGTGGCCTCGTCCAGCTCGCCCAGCTCACCCTGACCGAAGAGCGCCTTCGACGCCGCGACGACCGCGGCGCACTGATCGGCGCCGTGCACCAGCGTCGTCAGCTCCTCGGCCAGCGCGCGCTGCGCCGTCCGGGCCTGCGGACGCTCCTGCGTGACCTTCTCCAGCTCCTCCAGCTCCGCGGGGCTGAGGAAGCTGAGGATGCGCATGTACCGGGAGATGTCCCGGTCGTCCACGTTCAGCCAGAACTGGTAGAACGCGTACGGCGTCGTCATCGACGGGTCGAGCCAGACGGCACCGCTCTCGGACTTGCCGAACTTGGTCCCGTCCGCCTTCGTCATCAGCGGCGTCGCCAGCGCGTGCACCTCGGCGCCCGGCTCCAGGCGGTGGATCAGGTCGAGGCCCGCGGTGAGGTTGCCCCACTGGTCGCTGCCGCCCTGCTGGAGGGTGCAGCCGTAGCGACGGTAGAGCTCCAGGTAGTCCATGCTCTGGAGCAACTGGTAGCTGAACTCGGTGTAACTGATGCCTTCGTCGGACTCCAGCCGCCGGGCGATGGAGTCCTTGGTCAGCATCTTGTTGACGCGGAAGTGCTTGCCGATGTCCCGGAGGAACTCGATCGCGGACATGCCCGCGGTCCAGTCCAGGTTGTTCACCATGACCGCCGCGTTCTCGCCTTCGAAGGACAGGAACGGCTCGATCTGGGACCGCAGCCGCGACACCCAGTTGGCGACCGTCTCCGGGTCGTTCAGCGTGCGCTCGGCGGTCGGCCTCGGGTCACCGATCTGGCCGGTGGCGCCACCCACCAGGGCGAGCGGCCGCAGACCGGCCCGCTGGAGCCGGCGCATGGTGAGCACCTGCACCAGATGACCGACGTGCAGACTCGCCGCGGTGGGGTCGTAGCCGCAATAGAACGTGACGGGACCGTCCGCGAGAGCCTTGCGCAGTGCGTCCTCGTCAGTGGACTGGGCGAACAGCCCACGCCACTTCAGCTCGTCGACGATGTCCGTCACGGTTCCGTGTCTCCTCAGCTACGTGTGTCGAAAGGCAACAGCCAGTCTAGGCGGGTCACACGCCCGGACTCACCGAGCTCATGTTGAAGTCCGGGATCCGCAGCGCGGGCATGGCGGCCCGGGTGAACCAGTCGCCCCACTCGCGCGGCAGCGTCTTCTCCGTACGGCCCGCCTCCGTGGCCCGCGACAGCAGGTCCACCGGCGACTCGTTGAACCGGAAGTTGTTCACCTCCCCGACGACCTCGCCGTCCTCGACGAGGTACACCCCGTCGCGGGTCAGCCCGGTCAGCAGCAGCGTCGCCGGATCGACCTCCCGGATGTACCACATGCAGGTCAGCAGCAGCCCGCGGCCGGTCGTCGCGGCCACCATCTCCTCCAGGGACCGCTCGCCCCCGCCTTCGAGCACCAGGTTGTCGATCGCCGGCGCGACCGGCAGCCCGGTCAGCCCCGCCGTGTGCCGGGTGGTCGTCAGATGTTCCAGCCGGCCGTCCCGGATCCACTCGGTCGACGTCAGCGGCAGACCGTTGTCGAAGACGGAGGCGCCGTCCCCGGAGGCATGGGCGATCACGAACGGTGCCGACTCCAGGCCCGGTGCGTGCGGGTCGCTGCGCAGCGACAGCGGCAGCTCGGACAGCGTCTCGCCGATCCTGGTCCCACCGCCCGCCTTGGAGAACACCGTCCGGCCCTCCGCGGCGTCCCGTGCCGTCGACGACCACAGCTGGTAGACCAGCAGATCGGCCACGGCGGTCGGCGGCAGCAGCGTCTCGTACCGCCCGGCGGGCAGTTCGATACGGCGCTCGGCCCAGCGCAGCCGCCGTGCCAGCTCGGCGTCGAGCTCGGCGGGGTCGACGTCCTTGAAATCGCGCGTGGAGCGGCCGGCCCAGGTCGAACGGGTCCGGTCGGGGGATTTGGCGTTGAGTTCCAGCGTTCCGTTCGGCTGATCGTGCCGCAGCCGCAGGCCCGTCGAGGTACCGAGGTACGTCGAGGTCATCTGGTGGTGGGCGAAGCCGTACAGCTCCCGGCCACCGGACCGGGCACGGGCGAAGGCGTCGCCCAGCGCCGGGGCGAACTCCGCGAAGACGTCCGAGCCCGTCTCGGCCGGCCCGTCCGTGAAATCGGGAGACGCGGGCACCCCGGTGACCAGCGGCTGCGCGTCCTCCGCCGGACCGGCCCCGCGTGCGGCGGCCTCGGCTGCCTGCACCAGCGGTTCCAGATCGTCGGCGGTGACCGCGGACCGGGACACCACACCGGACGCGGTGCCCTGCGCACCGTCGACGGTCGCGATGACGGTCAGGGTCCGCCCCCGCGTCACCCCGTTCGTCGTGAGCGCGTTGCCGGCCCAGCGCAGATTCGCGGACGACTCCTCGTCGGCGATGACCACGCAGCCGTCTGCGGTGGACAGTTCGAGCGCCCGCTCGACGATCTCGTGCGGCTTGCTGACGCGGCTCATCGTCCGGCCTCCTGCGTCGTGTTGAGACTGTGCTGTCCCGGGTGTCGACCCCCGGACCCCCGGCCGGTTCCGTGGTGAGCGCTCATCGTCCGGCCTCCTGCGTCGTGTTGAGGATGTTCACGCCCCGGAAGAGGGCGGAGGGGCAGCCGTGCGAGACGGCCGCGACCTGGCCCGGCTGGGCCTTGCCGCAGTTGAAGGCGCCGCCCAGGACATATGTCTGCGGGCCGCCGACCTTCTCCATCGAGCCCCAGAAATCCGTCGTCGTCGCCTGGTACGCGACATCGCGCAGCTGACCCGCCAGCCTGCCGTTCTCGATGCGGAAGAACCGCTGCCCGGTGAACTGGAAGTTGTAGCGCTGCATGTCGATCGACCACGACCGGTCGCCGACCACGTAGATCCCGCGCTCCACCCCGCCGATCAGATCCTCCGTGGACAGCCCGCCCGGATCCGGCCGCAGCGACACGTTGGCCATCCGCTGCACGGGGACATGGCCCGGCGAGTCCGCGTACGCGCAGCCGTTGGAACGGCCCAGACCCGTCAGCTTCGCGATCCGCCGGTCCAGCTGGTACCCGACCAGCGTCCCGTCCTTGATCAGGTCCCAGGACTGCGCCTCGACGCCCTCGTCGTCGTACCCGATGGTCGCGAGCCCGTGCTCGGCGGTGCGGTCGCCCGTCACATTCATCACGGGGGAGCCGTACGCCAGCTTCCCCAGCTGGTCGAAGGTGGCGAACGAGGTCCCGGCGTACGCCGCCTCGTACCCCAGCGCCCGGTCCAGCTCGGTGGCGTGGCCGATCGACTCGTGGATGGTCAGCCAGAGGTTGGACGGGTCGACGACCAGGTCGTACGTCCCCGCCTCGACGCTCGGCGCCCGCATCTTCTCGGCCAGCAACCCGGGAATCCGCTCCAGCTCGTCGTCCCAGTCCCAGCCGGTCCCGGTCAGGTACTCCCAGCCGCGGCCCACCGGCGGGGCGATCGTCCGCATCGAGTCGAACTCGCCGGTGGTCCCGTCCACGGCGATCGCGGTGAGCTGCGGATGCAGCCGCACCCGCTGCTGGGTGGTGACGGTGCCCGCCGTGTCCGCGTAGAACTTGTTCTCGTGGACGGTCATCAGGGAGGCGTCCACATGCGCGACACCCTCGGCACCCAGGAGCCGGCTGCTCCACTCGGCGAGCAGCCCCGCCTTCTCCTCGTCCGGTACGTCGAAGGGATCGACGTCGTAGGCCGAGACCCAGGTCCGTTCACCGTGCACCGGCTCGTCCGCCAGTTCCACCCGCTCGTCGGACCCGGCCGCCGCGATCACCTTCGCCGACAGCTTCGCCATGGCGACGGCCTGCGAGGCCACCTTCGCCGCGGCGTCCATCGTCAGATCCACGCCGGACGCGAACCCCCACGCCCCGCCGTGCACCACGCGCACCGCGTACCCGAGATCGGTGGTGTCCGACGTCCCGGCGGGCCGGGCGTCCCGCAACCGCCAGGACGCGCTGCGCACCCGTTCGAAACGGAAGTCGGCATGTACGGCCCCCAGCGCACGCGCGCGGGCCAGCGCCGCGTCGGCGAGGGCCCGCAGGGGCAGGGCGAGAAACGACTGATCGACCTGATGAGCCATGTAGAACTCCGTCTTTTCGGCATGTGTCCGCAGTGAACAATGCCGTGCGCCGACGCCGATCGGCCACAGGTTTCGCCGGACGCGCACACACGGCCGCGCGGCTCGGCGTGGCGGAGCCCGCCGGGAACGCCGTCCGGGCCCCCACGGGCCTGTGTGGACCGGGTGCCGGTGATCGTGCACCTTTCGTCCGCCGGTCCGTCCGTCCGCAGGGCCGTCCGCCCCTCCTCCGGTCCTCCCGTCCGTCCGATCCATGCGGCGCGGGACGCGACATCCGGCCTGTCGGACGGAGCGCGGACTCACCGGGAGCTTCGGGCCGCCCGCCGGGTGCGCCTGGCCTTCCGCTGACGCGCCGCTGACACGAAACGTTCGTCCAAAGCGGACACTGTGGGGTTCCTACAGTGCCCGGCGTGAGGCGCTGTCAGGGGCCGATTGCTCTCGGAGCGCGTGGTACCGATAGGTTTTCGAGGTACCAGACCGCTATCGAAAGGGTGATCCGTTGAGCCGCTCGGTTCTCGTCACCGGAGGAAACCGGGGCATCGGCCTCGCCATCGCCCGCGCTTTCGCCGACAACGGCGACAAGGTCGCGATCACGTACCGCTCGGGCGAGCCTCCCCAGATCCTCACCGAGGCGGGCGTTCTGGCCGTCCGCTGCGACATCACGGACGCCGAACAGGTGGAGCAGGCCTACAAGGAGATCGAGGAGAAGCACGGTCCCGTCGAGGTACTGGTCGCCAACGCCGGTATCACCAAGGACCAGTTGCTGATGCGGATGTCCGAGGAGGACTTCACGTCCGTACTCGACACCAACCTCACCGGCACCTTCCGGGTCGTCAAGCGTGCCAACCGCGGCATGCTGCGGGCCAAGAAGGGCCGCGTCGTCCTCATCTCCTCCGTCGTCGGGCTCCTCGGCTCGGCCGGGCAGGCGAACTACGCCGCCTCCAAGGCCGGTCTGGTCGGCTTCGCCCGGTCGCTGGCCCGTGAGCTCGGCTCGCGGAACATCACCTTCAACGTCGTCGCACCCGGTTTCGTCGACACCGACATGACCCAGGTGCTCACCGAGGAACAGCGCAAGGGCATCGTGTCCCAGGTGCCGCTCGGCCGCTACGCGCAGCCCGAGGAGATCGCCGCCGCGGTGCGCTTCCTCGCTTCCGACGACGCGTCGTACATCACTGGAGCCGTCATCCCCGTTGACGGCGGATTGGGCATGGGTCACTGATCACCATGAGCGGAATTCTCGACGGCAAGCGCATCCTCATCACCGGTGTGCTGATGGAGTCGTCCATCGCCTTCCACACCGCCAAGGTGGCCCAGGAGCAGGGTGCCGAGATCATCCTGACCGCCTTCCCCCGGCCCACGCTGACGGAACGCATCGCCAAGAAGCTGCCGAAGCCGGCCAAGGTCATCGAGCTGGACGTGACCAATACCGAGCACCTGGACCGCCTCGCCGGCCTGGTCCGGGACGAGCTCGGTTCGCTCGACGGCGTCGTGCACTCCATCGGCTTCGCGCCGCAGGACGCGCTCGGCGGCAACTTCCTGAACACCCCGTTCGAGTCCGTGTCCACCGCGATGCACGTCTCGGCGTTCTCGCTGAAGTCGCTCGCCATGGCCTGCAAGCCGCTGATGAGCGAGGGCGGCTCGATCGTCGGCCTCACCTTCGACGCGCAGTTCGCCTGGCCGCAGTACGACTGGATGGGCCCGGCCAAGGCCGCGCTGGAGGCCACCTCCCGTTACCTCGCCCGCGACCTGGGCAAGGACAACATCCGCTGCAACCTGATCTCGGCCGGACCGATCGGCTCCATGGCCGCGAAGTCCATCCCGGGCTTCTCCGAGCTCGCGGACGTGTGGAACACCCGCTCCCCGCTGTCCTGGAACATGGCGGACCCGGAGCCGGCCGGCCGCGGTGTCGTCGCCCTGCTCTCGGACTTCTTCCCGAAGACCACGGGCGAGATCATCCACGTCGACGGCGGCGTGCACATGATGGGCGCCTGATCGCGCACCCCAGGCTGTGACACGGCCGCGTACCGCTTCCGAACAGGCGGTACGCGGCCGTCGTGCGTCCGTGCCCGGTCCGGCCCGCTCAAGTCGAAAAGATGGTCGATCCACCGCAGAATGTGGTGGAACCGGACTTCTTGTCAGGCTGCGGGGAGGAGGTCGCTGTGCGCTCCACACGTCGCCGAACCAGGATTCTGCTGGCCGGCTCGGTGGCCGCCGCCGCGCTTGCCGCCCCTGTGGGCATATCCGTGGCGGGGCGGTCAGGAACCGGCGCGCCCGCACCCGCCGCACCCACCCCGGAACCCTCCGGCGCCGAATGCCGTACCTCGGTCCACGGCTCCCGGGTCGTCGCCTACTGCCACAACCCGTACCCCTCCACCGACCGCGTGCAGCTGCACACCGAGTGCCGCCATTGGTGGGACATAGACGCGGACGCCACCCCGGTCGACGTGGGACCGGGGCGGACGGTACGGATCGACGACCGCTGCTGGAAGGAAATAGGCACCGTCTGGGTCACACACCGGGTCCAGGATTCCGTCTGATGCCCGCTGTGGCGTTCTCTGCGACGTTCCCTCCGCACGCTCGGACGTGGCGCCTCACACCCGGTCCACCAGACAGCTCAGCGCATGACTCGCGGCCTCGGCCGCTGCCGTCTCCGCGTCCCCCGCCCGGATCGCCTCGACCAGCCGGCCGTGGTCCATGAGGCTCTCCGGCCCCAGCTCATGGCCGACGTCGCCCCTGAGGTAGTCGCGCAGCAGATCGCCCAGGTCGGCGTAGAGCCCGGTCAGCACGTCGTTGTGCGAGGCCGCGACCACGGCCAGGTGCAGCGTCGCGTCAGCCGCGACGAACGCTTCGGCGTCGCCCGCGGCCCAGGTCTCCTCCCGGCGTGCCATGAGCGCGTCCATCTGCTTCAGATCCCGCTCGGTGCGCCGTGCGGCGGCCAGTCGCGCGGCCGACGACTCCAGGGTGGAGCGCAGCTCGGCGACATGGCGCGGATCGGCGGCGGCGAAGCGGCGGTGCATCACCCCGGCCAGTTCGCTCGTGGCTACGACATAGGTGCCCGAACCCTGCCGGATGTCGAGCAGACCGTTGTGCGCGAGCGCGCGGACGGCCTCGCGGACGGTGTTACGGGCCACCCCCAACTGCTCCACCAGCTCGGGCTCGGTGGGAATCCGTGAACCCACGGGCCACTCGCCCGAGGTGATCTGATTCCTCAGCTGGGCAATCACCTGGTCGGCGAGTGCCGAACGTCGCGGTGACGTCAGCGCCATGGTGCTCCTTGCTCGGGTCGCTGGGTGATGACTCGGTTCACTGGGGTTGAGGGGTGCTCGGTGGGACGGTGCTCGGTGCGTCGGGAGGGGAGAGAGGTACGGGGGCGTTCTGCCGGGAGTGCATGGTCTCAGAGCAGAGCTCGAAGGATTGGACAATCAATCATCCCATGATTCTATGATGACCCCATGCCCGACGACGAGACCCAGCCGCAGACCCGGACCCTGAGCCCCGCCACCGCAGTGGACGCCCCCGTGAACACGCCGGCCCCGCACGCCGCACAGGCCAACCGGACCGCCCCCGAGGCCTCCCCGTGGCTGCTCCGACTGGTCGCCGTCGGGCTGGTGCTCGCCGCGCTCAATCTCCGCCCCGCCATCACCAGCCTCGGCGCCCTCCTCGAAGAGGTGCAGAACGGCCTGCACATGAGTGGCAGTGTCGCCGGCGTCCTCACCTCCGTACCGCCGCTCTGCTTCGCGGTCTTCGGTGTCATGGCGCCGCGCCTCGCCCGCCGCTTCGGTCCGGGTGCGGTCGTCTGCGCCGGCATGATCGCCATCACGGCGGGTCTGGTGATCCGGCCGCTCGTCGGCGGTACGGCCGGCTTCCTCGCCGCGAGCGCCCTCGCGCTCATGGGCATCGCCGTCAGCAACGTCCTGATGCCGGTGATCGTCAAGCGCTGGTTCCCGGACCGTGTCGGCTCCATGACCGGGCTCTACTCGATGTCCCTGGCCCTCGGCACCTCGCTCGCCGCCGCCCTGACCGTGCCCATGACCCACGCGCTGGGAGGCAGCTGGAGGGCGGGCCTCGGCATCTGGGCCGTGCTCGCCGCCGCGGCGATCCTGCCGTGGGTCCCGCTGGTACGGGACCGGCGCCGCGCCGCGGGACAGACCGCCGCTCACCATCAGGAAGCCCCGGCACTCAAGATCGTCCGTAGTCGTACCGCGTGGGGCCTCGCCTGCTTCTTCGGCCTGCAGGCCACGGCCGCGTACATCACCATGGGATGGATGCCGCAGATCTTCCGCGACGCCGGAGTCTCGGCCGGCACCGCGGGCGTCCTGCTCGCCGTGACCATGGCGATGGGTGTGCCGCTCGCCTTCGTCATCCCCCGGGTCGCCGCCCGCATGAAGAACCAGGGCCCGATCGTCGTCGTCCTCGGCGCCTGCGGCCTCATCGGATACGCGGGCCTGTACCTTGCACCCGCCGGTGGGGCCTGGGCCTGGGCACTGCTGCTGGGCATTTCGAACTGTGCCTTTCCGCTCGCCCTGACCATGATCGGCATGCGGTCCCGCAGTGGCGCCGGAGTGGTCCGGCTGTCCGCTTTCGCGCAGTCCACCGGCTATCTGATCTCGATTCCGGGGCCCCTGCTCGTCGGCGTGCTCCACCAGCACAGCGGCGGCTGGGGGCTGCCGATCGCGCTGATGGCGGGCCTCATGGTGCCGCAGATGGCGGCAGGAATCCTGGCGGGGCGGGACCGGACGATCGAGGACGAATGCTGAGATGCGAGACTGAGCCCATGTCTCCTGTGCTCGACCCGAATCCGCAGAACGGTCAGAAGAAGCTCCTCCTCGTACTCGGGGCGATGCTGCTGGTCACCGTGATCATCTCGGTGATCGCCACGGTCGCATCCCCCTGACCCGTGCCCGGCGGCCGATGGTGGGGCTGGCCCCACCATCCCCTAGGGGGCCAGGGTCAGGGTGAAGTGGGTGGGTCACCGGATGGGACCGGCGCCGCCGCGTCCGTAGGTTCGAGGTATCAGAACCATGACCCACGGAGGCGGACATGTCGGCCCGTACGCACACCCGGACCACCCACCCGGCCACGGGCACCCTCGAGGTCCGGCTGCCGTGGTGGGCCATCGCGCTGCCCGCGATCGGGTTCGCCGCGCTGCTGCTGATGATCGTGGGATCCGGCGAGGCCCACGCGGCGACGACCGACCCCGCGGTCGGCCGGTTGCTTGAGCGAATCGTGGCCTTCGTGACCCGCTGACGGCGCTCCCGCCCACCGCCCGAGCCCCCCCAACACCCTGCGACGGGCGGCACGTTTCGTGCGAAGCTGAGGTGTATGAGCGTCGATACACCTCGCAGGATCGTCCTTCTCAGACATGCAAAGGCGGAATGGTCGCAGGACTCGGACCACGAGCGGCCACTCGCGGAGCGCGGCCGCAAGGACGCCCCCGTCGCGGGCCGCAAGCTCGTCGACTCGGGGATCGTCCTCGATCTGGCCCTCTGCTCGACGGCGGCCAGGACGCGAGAGACGTGGAAACTGGCGGTGCACGAGATGCCGCACCGACCCAGGACCGTGTACGAGGAGCGACTGTACGAGGCGTCCCTCGGCGAGCTGATCGCCCTGATCAACGAAACCCCCGACGATGTGCGCGATCTCCTCGTCATCGGCCACAACCCTGGCATGCACGCCGTCGCCGACGCCCTCTCGGAATCGGCCGAGGGTGACGCCCTGTCCCGGATGAACCGCGGAGGGTTCCCGACCGCCGCCTTCGCCGTCGTCGAGTTCTCCGGCTCCTGGAAGGGCGTGGAGCACGGGGTGGGCAAGCTGGTCGAGTACTGGACGCCCAACGACTGATCCCGCTGCTGCACGGCCCGCGCTGCCGTACGGCTCCCTCTGTCGTATGTACGAGCAGGGCCCCAGTGCGGAAACCGCCGGGGCCCTGCTGCTACGCGAGTTCGCGCGTACGCGGGTGCGTGAGCGCGCGGATACGCGTCAGTCGACGAGACCGTCGGCGGCCTCGACCTCCTCACGGGTGATGCCGAGCAGATACAGCACGGTGTCCAGGAACGGCACGTTCACCGCGGTGTGCGCGGCCTCGCGGACCACCGGCTTGGCATTGAAGGCCACCCCGAGCCCGGCGGTGTTCAGCATGTCCAGGTCGTTCGCACCGTCACCGATCGCCACGGTCTGTGCCAGCGGCACCCCTGCCTGCGCGGCGAAACTGCGCAGCAGCCGGGCCTTGCCGGCCCGGTCGACGATGTCACCGACGACCCGTCCGGTGAGCTTTCCGTCGACCACTTCCAAGGTGTTGGCAGAGGCGAAGTCGAGCCCGAGCCGTTCCTTCAGATCGTCGGTGACCTGCGTGAACCCGCCCGAAACCACGCCCACTTGGTAGCCGAGCCGCTTCAGCGTACGGATCAGGGTGCGGGCTCCGGGAGTCAGCCGCACCTCGGCGCGCACCTTGTCCACGACCGACACATCGAGTCCCGCCAGCAGCGCCACCCGTGCGTGCAGCGACTGCTCGAAGTCGAGCTCGCCGCGCATCGCCTGCTCGGTCACCTCGGCGACCTTGTCCTCGCAGCCGGCATGGGCGGCGAAGAGCTCGATGACCTCGTCCTGGATGAGTGTCGAGTCGACGTCCATGACGACCAGTCGCTGCGCCCGGCGGCTCAGCCCGGCCGACACGACCGCCACATCGACACCGATCCCGGCGGACTCCGTCGCCAGCGCCGTCCGCAGCTCCTCGGTTCCGGCACCGGACACCGCGAACTCGACCGCGGTGACCGGATACTTCGCGAGCCGGAAGATGCGGTCGATGTTGCCGCCGGTCGAGGTGATCGTGGCCGCTATGGCGGCGGTCGACTCCGCGGTCAGCGGGTGCCCGAGCACCGTCACATGGGAACGTCCGTAGCCACGCGGCCGGTTGTCACCCGTACCGGAGATGATCTCGGCCTGCAGCTTCAGGGAATCGGCCCAGCTGTGCACGGTGGCCCGCAGGTCGCCCTCGGTGGTGCCGCCCGCGGTCGGGGGCGTGACCAGCGCGCACAGGACGATGCGGCCACGGGTGACGACCTGCTCGATGTCGACGACGTCGACCGAGTAGGCGGCGAGGGTGTCGAAGAGCCCGGCGGTGATCCCGGGGCGGTCCTTCCCGAAGATCTTCACGAGAAGGGTGGGCGTGTCCGCCCCCTGACGGTACTCAGGGGGCTCAGGAGAGGGAGAGGGCTGAGGTGGCTGAGATGCGCTCATGGTGCTCCCACCGTATCGGTACGCCTCGTGGCACCGGCGGTCCGTCCCGAGGGTCGGACGGCGTGCCGCCACCCGGCCCCGACCCGAGCGTGCGGCCGACGACGGACGGCACGCACGCGGGCGCGTCCGGCGACCGGGCACCGGCCCGACCGGAAGGTACGTCCCGTAATGACCCGTTCACTCATGGTTCATATCGAGTCATGGTTGCTTCCCACTCTCCGTTCCCGTTCCTCCCGAGCGACGGCGCGACGCCGCAGGTCCCGGCAGGGTCTTCACCCCGCCCGACTTTCGTATCCGGGACCGCTCCTGGAATAGTTCCCCACGATGTTCAGCATCCCTAGACTCCCTGCAACGGGGGTAACACGGGGGACGACTAGTGGGGCGCGGAGTGCCGGAACTCGTACTGGAATTGAATGGCAGGACCTGGACGCTCGATCCGTCCAGGTCGTACACCTTGGGCCGCGATCCGCAGGGGGACCTGACGATCGACGACGCCAGGGTCTCGTGGCGGCATGCCACGATCAGCTGGGGCGGCCGGAGTTGGTTCATCGAGGACCACGGCAGCACCAACGGCACCTATGTGCAGGGGCGGCGCATCCAGCAGTTGGAGATAGGGCCCGGCTCCGCCGTGCACCTGGGCAACGCCACTGACGGACCGCGGCTGAGCATCGGTGCCGCCGCGGGTGCGCCGCAGGCCCCCGTCCAGCAGCCCCAGCAGGGTGGCGCCGGCTGGCCCGGCCAGCAGGCTCCCGTCCCGCAGCAACATCAGCCGCAGCAGGGCTGGCAGCAGGCCCCTCAGGGGCAGCCGCAGCAGCCCGCGCAGCCCCAGCAGCCCCATGTGCCTCAGCAGCAGGGCAGGACGAACACGCCCGGCGCGGGCGGGCCCGGCGGTGCCGCGGGGGCACCGTCGGTCTACGGCGACCGCAGCCCGACCACGTTCCACCAGTTCGCCCTCGGCCGTGTCATGCGCATCGGTCGTGCGCTGGAGAACGAACTGGTCGTCTCCGACCTCCAGGTCTCGCGCCACCACGCCGAGTTCCACGCGACCCCCGACGGCCGTTTCGAGATCCGTGACCTCGGGTCCCACAACGGCACCTACGTCAACGGTCAGCCGCTCTCGAAGTCCGGCTCCGCGTTCATCGGGCCGAACGACATCGTCGGCGTCGGTCACTCGACGTTCCGCCTGGTCGGCGACCGGCTGGAGGAGTTCGTCGACACCGGCGAGGTCTCCTTCTCCGCCCGCCACCTCACGGTGACGGTCGACGGCGGGAAGCAGATCCTCAAGGACGTGTCCTTCGGCGTTCCGGAGAAGTCGCTCATCGCGGTCATCGGCCCGTCGGGCTCCGGCAAGTCCACCCTGCTCAAGGCGCTCACCGGCTACCGGCCCGCCAACCAGGGCGACGTCCTCTACGACAACCGGAACCTGTACAAGCAGTTCGCCGAACTGCGTCAGCGCATCGGTCTGGTCCCGCAGGACGACATCCTGCACAAGGAACTCACCGTCACCAAGGCCCTCAAGTACGCGGCCAAGCTCCGCTTCCCCGCAGACACCACCGAGGCCGAGCGAGAGGCCCGGATCCTCGAAGTCCTCGCCGAGCTCAAGCTCGACATCCACAAGGACAAGAAGGTCACCTCGCTCTCCGGCGGCCAGCGCAAGCGCGTCTCCGTGGCCCTGGAGCTGCTCACCAAGCCGTCGCTGATCTTCCTGGACGAGCCGACCTCCGGCCTCGACCCGGGCATGGACCGCGACGTCATGCAGTTGCTGCGCGGCCTGGCCGACGACGGCCGTACGGTCCTCGTCGTCACCCACTCCGTGGCCGAGCTGGCGATCTGCGACAAACTGCTCGTCATGGCGCCGGGCGGTTCCGTCGCCTACTTCGGCCCGCCGGAGGAAGCGCTCAACTTCTTCGGCTACACCACGTGGGCCGACGTCTTCTCCGCGTTCGAGAACTACCGCGACTACGACTGGGCGGGCCGCTGGCGCGGTTCGCAGCACTACCAGATGTACGCCGCGGACATCGACGCCGTCGCCCCGCAGTCGGTGCACATGTCGCCCCCGCAGCAACTGCGACCGCCCAAGCCGCAGAGCTGGACGGCTCAGCTGTTCACACTGATGCGCCGCTACATCTCGGTGATCGCGTCGGACAAGGGCTTCATGGGCCTGATGGTGATCCTCCCCGCCGTGCTCGGCGTCGTCAGCGTGGTCATCCCCGCCGACTTCGGCCTGGCCCCGCCGAAGCCGCCGTCCCGGTTCAACGGGGCCGCCGGAACGATCATGCTGATCCTCGCGGTCGGCATGTGCTTCTCCGGCGCGGCCAACTCCGTACGAGAACTGATCAAGGAACGCGTCATCTACGAACGGGAACGGGCCACCGGTCTCTCCCGTTCCGCCTATCTGATGTCCAAGGTGATCGTCCTCGGCGTGATCACGGCCTTCCAGGGCGTCATCATCTGCGGCATCGGATTCTCCACCCGTGAGCTGCCCGCAGAGGGCCTGATCATGCCGCCGGCCGTCGAGCTCTGCCTGACGATCACGGCGCTCGGCTTCACCTCGATGATGTTCGGCCTGGTCATCTCCTCGCTGGTGAAGACATCCGAGAAGACCATGCCGCTGCTGGTCATGTTCGCGATCGTCCAGGTCGTCTTCACCGGCATCCTCTTCCAGGTGTACGGATCGCCCGGCCTGGAGCAGTTCGCCTGGCTGATGCCGTCCCGCTGGGCCATCGCCGGTGCGGGCACGACGCTCGACCTCTCCCACCTCATGGCGCCGTGGGACCCGAAGAACCCGACCGACCTGGACCCGCTGTGGGAGCACTCGGCAGGCCAGTGGGGGATCAACATCTCGGTGCTGCTGTTGCTCGGCATCATCTGCGGCATCGTGGTCGCGCGACTGCTGCGCCGCCACGAGCCCGAGGTCATGCGCAAGTAGGCACGAGCACCGGTACGGAATGCCGGAGGGCGGCAACCCCACGTGGGGTTGCCGCCCTCCGGCATCGGTGTGTGCCGTTCGACGCAGGGGCCGTCCGAGGACGTCCGGAGCCGGTCAGTACGCGCTGTTGACGTTGTCGATCGAGCCGTACCGGTCGGCGGCGTAGTTGGCCGCGGCCGTGATGTTGGCGACCGGGTCGTAGATGTTCGTCGAGGTGCCGGAGACGTGGTACGCGTTGAACGTCGGCCGGATGACCTGCAGCAGGCCGCAGGACGGGGTGCCGTTCTTGGCATTGATGTCCCAGCCGTTGACGGCGTTCGGGTTGCCGGTGGACTCCCGCATGATGTTGCGGTGCAGACCGTCGTACGAACCGGGGATGCCGTGGGCCCGCATGATGTCCAGGGACTGCCTGATCCAGCCGTCCAGGTTGTTGGCGTAGACCGGGGTGCGCGCCTCGGAGCGGCTCGCGGCCTGCGTCTCGTTGCGCTTCTCGGCGGCGGCCTTGGCCTTCGCCTCGGCTTCGGCCCTGACCTTGGCAGCGGCGGCGGCCTTGGCCTTCGCGGCGGCCTCGGCCTTCGCCTGCACGGCGGCGGCCTTCTCGGCCCTGGCGCGATCGGCGGCCTTGACCAGATTCGCGGCGGTGGAGTGCTGCTCGATGAGGCTGGCCTGCAGTGCCTTGGCCTGCGGAGTACCGGCGGCCGACGCGAGAACCACGGGGGCGGCGGACGCGGGGGTCTGCGCCTCGGACTTTGATTCCGCGTTGGCGGGGACGAGCGAGAACGAGAGCGAGGCGACGGCAACGGCGGAGATGCCCGCGACGGAGAGCTTCTGGGTCTTGTTCAGGCGACGACGACTGCCGGGGATGCTGGACATGGACATACAGACGTACCTCTTCGAATTGCGGGAGTCCTCACGGAGGACGAAGACGGGAAGCTTTCGCATCTCCGTCGGGGACGAGGGCAATTCTTAGCGTCAGCAAAATCTGGTGGCAAAGGTGTGACGTACGAACCCGCATAGTGGATCAGTGCTCCGCTCGAACGTGATGGCCCGTGCTCATGCCTATTGATGTGCCACCTACACCTCCACTAGCGAGCTTCGTAAGTGATGTGGGTCCTATGCCCGGCCTCACACCGGCCGGGCAACAAACTCACCAACCGTTGCTCAAGCAATCCAGAGTGTTAGGTTCCGCATCGGGGAACGGTAGTTGGGCCTTTCCGGACCCACCCGGCCCCCGCGTCCACGCAGGCAGACCCGGGCACAGCGGGAGCCGTACGCCCGGCCGGCCCGCACTCGGTCCGGGACCCCTGGGGGCGCCCCGTCACGTGCGTACAAGGGGGCCCCGGACAAGGGGCGACATGAATCAGCGCGCCCGTACGAGGCCCGGCCGGGCTCGACGCCCTGTGGCCCCCACGGCTCCGGCTGGGCCCACCGGACCCGTGGGGGATCGCCGCAGTCCACGCCGTCGATGGACCTAGTCCCTGCGTCCCGATCAGAGGCCTTCCACGGGCTGATACGCCACGTCCACCCCCGCCGGTACCGTGAGGCCATGAGTCATCGCCCACCATCGGGCCTCGCAGCGGTGAGTGCCGCGCTGCTCGCCATGAGCCGGCACCTCGAAGTGCGCGACGTCCTCAAGACGATCGTCGCCTCGGCCCGCGAACTGCTGGACGCCGAGTACGCGGCCCTGGGCGTCCCCGACGACCACGGCGGCTTCGCCCAGTTCGTCGTCGACGGGGTCAGCGACGAGCAGTGGAAGGCCATCGGCCCCCTGCCCCGGCAGCACGGCATCCTCGCCGCGATGCTCCACGAGGCGAAGCCCGAGCGCCTCGCGGACGTCCGAAAGGATCCCCGCTTCGAGGGCTGGCCCGCCGCGCACCCCGACATGTCCGACTTCCTCGGCCTCCCCATCCGGGACGGCGACGAGACCATCGGCGCACTCTTCCTCGCCAACAAGCGCTGTCCCAAGCCGGAAGGAAGCTGCGGGTTCACCGGCGAGGACGAGGAACTGCTGGCGATCCTCGCCCAGCACGCGGCGATCGCCCTCACCAACGCCCGGCTGTACGAGCGCAGCCGCGAACTCACCATCGCCGAGGAGCGGTCCCGGCTCGCCCATGAGCTGCACGACGCGGTCAGCCAGAAGCTGTTCTCGCTGCGGCTCACCGCACAGGCCGCCACCGCCCTGATCGACCGCGACCCGGCCCGCGCCAAGGGCGAGCTGCACCAGGTCGCCGCGCTCGCCGCGGAAGCAGTGGACGAGCTGCGCGCCGCCGTCGTCGAACTGCGCCCCGCCGCGCTCGACGAGGACGGTCTTATCGCCACGCTCCGTACCCAGATCCAGGTCCTGGACCGGGCCCACACGGCCCGGGTCACCTTCGAGAGCCTGGGCGTACGGGCCCTGCCCGCCGCCCAGGAGGAGGCGCTGCTCCGGGTCTCCCAAGAGGCCCTGCACAACGCACTGCGCCACTCCGGCGCCGAGCACGTCGACGTCACGCTGGCCCGGCACGGCGGCGGCACGCTGCTCCGGATCACCGACGACGGCAGCGGATTCGAACCCGCGGCGACCCGGCAGGCAGGCCGGCACCTGGGCCTGGTGTCCATGCGGGACCGCGCGAGCGGGGTCGGCGGAAGACTCATCGTTGAATCGGCGCCCGGCAAGGGCACCACGATCGAGATGGAGGTACCCGGTGGCTGACAGGATCATCAGGGTGCTGCTGGTCGACGACCACCAGGTGGTCCGGCGCGGTCTGCGTACGTTCCTGGAGGTCCAGGACGACATCGAAGTGGTCGGCGAGGCGTCCGACGGCGCCGAAGGAGTGGCCAGGACGGAGGAGCTCCGCCCCGATGTCGTCCTGATGGACATCAAGATGCCCGGCACCGACGGGATCGAGGCCCTGCGCAAGCTCCGCGAGCTGGGGAATCCGGCCAAGGTCCTCATCGTCACCAGCTTCACCGAGCAGCGCACCGTGGTCCCCGCCCTGCGCGCCGGAGCCTCCGGTTACGTGTACAAGGACGTCGACCCGGACGCCCTGGCCGGCGCCATCCGCTCGGTGCACGCGGGCCACGTCCTGCTCCAGCCGGAGGTCGCGGGGGCCCTCCTCGCCCAGGACGACGCGGGCGGCGGTACGGGCCGGGGGAGCTCCCTCACCGAACGGGAACGGGAAGTACTGGGCCTGATCGCCGACGGCCGTTCCAACCGGGAGATCGCGCGAGCACTGGTCCTCTCCGAGAAGACCGTCAAGACACACGTCTCGAACATCCTGATGAAGCTCGACCTCTCGGACCGGACGCAGGCGGCCCTCTGGGCCGTCCGGCACGGGGCGGCGGGCTGAGCGGGACGGAAAGGACGCCGCCGGTGCCGGCGGCGTCCTCCGCCACCGGCCACGGCGCGGGCGCCCCCCAGCCCTACCGCCTGCGCTCCTGCTCCTCCACATAAGCGTTGTAGGCGGCGACCTGCGCCCGCCGAGCAACCCGCTCCACCGGCCGCAGCGCCTCCCCCCGGGCCGCGATCTCCGACGCGCTCACCGCCCCGCCGTGCCCGTTCTCGTACGCCACCGAGATCAGCAGACCGACGCGCTGCGCCAGCTCCAGCACCCGCACCGCCCGCGGCGGATACCCCGGAGCCAGCACCTCGCGCCCCCGCTCCACTCGCGCCCGGTACGCATCCACCGCCGCCTCCGCCACCGGCCCGGAACCGGCCACGTCCAACCGCGACAGCACCGCCGTCGCATCCCGCAACGCCTCGGCCAGCTCCCGCTCCGCCTCACCCAGCGACGGCACATCGGCCGACGGCGCCTCCCGCACCGGCAGGCAACGCCACACCACCTCGACGTGCAGATCCCCCTCCGGGCCCACCTCACGCACGTCGGGTACCAGCCCGTACGGCGCACCGACGGCGACCACCGCCTCCTCGGCCTCCAACGCCCGCGCGTTGAAGTCCGGGGGACCGCTCAGCCCCAGCGGATGTCCGGGAGCCGGCAGCGCGACCCGGAAGCCGGTCACCCCCAGACCCCGCAGCCGTCCGAGCGCCAGCGTGAGCCCCACCGGCCCCGCCTCACCCGGCAGTCCCTCCACACGGTGCACCGCGTCCTCCCCGACGATGGCGAGCGCCGCGTCGTCCGGGGACACGAGCCCCGCGAGAAGCGCGTTTCCCCAAGCGGCCAGCAGCCCTGAGCGTGGTTCCGAAAGCATGGCAACAGCCTAGGGAACGGAGCGGGGGCCTGTCGTCACACGGGCCCAGCGCCTGCGGTGTTCCCGCGGTGGCGTAGATTTCCCTGGGAGCTGTGCCCACAGGCACGCGACGATCTCGACACTGCATGGGGAGACAACGCGCCATGAGCGATGTACTGGAGCTGGTGGACGTATCCGTGGTCCGCGACGGACGCGCTCTGGTGGACGACGTCTCGTGGCAGGTCAAGGAGGGGGAGCGCTGGGTCATCCTGGGCCCGAACGGCGCCGGCAAGACCACCCTCCTCAACATCGCGTCCAGCTACCTCTTCCCGAGCACCGGCACCGCCAGGATCCTCGGCGAACAACTCGGCGGCGTCGGCACCGATGTCTTCGAGCTCCGCCCCCGCATCGGCATCGCGGGCATCGCCATGGCCGAGAAGCTGCCCAGGCGCCAGACCGTCCTGCAGACGGTGCTCACCGCCGCGTACGGCATGACCGCCACCTGGCACGAGAACTACGAAGCCGTCGACGAGGAGCGTGCCCGCGCCTTCCTCGACCGGCTCGGCATGACGGAGTACCTCGACCGCAAGTTCGGCACCCTTTCCGAGGGCGAGCGCAAGCGCACCCTGATCGCCCGCGCCATGATGACCGACCCCGAACTGCTGCTCCTGGACGAGCCCGCCGCGGGACTCGACCTCGGTGGCCGCGAGGACCTGGTCCGCCGCCTCGGCCGACTGGCCCGTGACCCGTACGCCCCCTCCATGATCATGGTCACCCACCATGTCGAGGAGATCGCCCCCGGCTTCACCCACGTTTTGATGATCCGCCAGGGCAAGGTGCTCGCCGCCGGTCCCATGGAGACCGAGCTCACCTCCCGCAACCTCTCCCTCTGCTTCGGTCTGCCGCTCGTCGTCGAGCACACCGGCGACCGTTACACGGCCCACGGACTCCCGCTCTCCTAGGGCTTCTTGTTCGGATCGTGCCGGACCGGCCTGATCCGAACGAAAGACCCCGGGCCGCCTCGTCGCACGGCGGACGGCGGTTCGACGGCACGGTCCAGTACGGCCGGACGACGGTCTCCACGGGCGACGTCGCGCCCGCCCGGCTGCACCCTGTCCCCGAGGGCACCCTCGGTCCTACCATGACCACGTGGACATCGAAGCGTGGGTGTGGTGGCTGATCGGCGCGGTGGGACTGGGCATCCCGCTCGTCCTGACCGCGATGCCCGAATTCGGCATGTTCGCCGTCGGGGCGGTCGCCGCAGCGGTCGTCGCGGCGCTCGGCGGCGGCATCGTGGCCCAGGTGCTGGTCTTCGTCGTGGTCTCCGTGGCGCTCATCGCCGTGGTGCGCCCGATCGCCACCAGACACCGCGCGGACCGGCCTCAACTCGCCACCGGTATAGATGCGCTGAAAGGCCGTCAGGCAGTTGTCCTGGAGCGGGTCGACGCCGACGGCGGCCGGATCAAGCTGGCCGGAGAGATCTGGTCCGCCCGCGCACTCGACGGGGACCAGAGCTTCGATCCGGGCCAACAGGTCGATGTCGTCGACATCGACGGAGCCACAGCAGTCGTCATGTGACCGAACCACCCACACGACAGCGCACGTTCTGTCAGACTCGAAGTCGATCATCATGAGATCGGGGCCGTCGAGCCGTACGGCCCCTCCCGCGAACTCGACCTCGATCATCGCGATCCGTCGGCAACCGAAGGGCAACGAGGAACACGATGCAACCGATCATCATCGTTCTGATCATTCTGGTGGTGCTCGTCTTCATCGCCCTGATCAAGACGATCCAGGTCATCCCACAGGCCAGCGCCGCCATCGTGGAGCGGTTCGGCCGCTACACCCGCACGCTCAACGCGGGCCTGAACATCGTCGTTCCATTCATCGACTCCATCAGGAACCGCATCGACCTCCGTGAGCAGGTCGTCCCGTTCCCGCCCCAGCCGGTGATCACCCAGGACAACCTGGTCGTCAACATCGACACCGTCATCTATTACCAGGTGACCGACGCGAGGGCCGCGACCTACGAAGTCGCCAGCTACATCCAGGCGATCGAACAGCTCACCGTCACCACCCTCCGCAACATCATCGGCGGCATGGACCTGGAGCGGACCCTGACCTCCCGAGAGGAGATCAACGCAGCCCTCCGCGGAGTCCTCGACGAGGCGACCGGCAAGTGGGGGATCCGGGTCAACCGCGTCGAACTCAAGGCGATCGAACCGCCCACCTCCATCCAGGACTCGATGGAGAAGCAGATGCGCGCCGACCGTGACAAGCGCGCCGCGATCCTCCAGGCCGAAGGAACCCGGCAGTCCGCGATCCTCACCGCCGAAGGCGAGAAGCAGTCCGCGATCCTGCGCGCCGAAGGTGAGGCCAAGGCCTCGGCCCTGCGCGCGGAGGGCGAGGCCCAGGCCATCCGTACGGTCTTCGAGTCCATCCATGCCGGCGACCCGGACCAGAAGCTTCTCTCGTACCAGTACCTCCAGATGCTCCCGAAGATCGCCGAAGGCGATGCCAACAAGCTCTGGATCGTGCCCAGCGAGATCGGCGACGCCCTCAAGGGCCTCAGCGGGGCCTTCGGCAACCTCGGCTCCGGCGCCCCCGGTTTCGACACCGGCAAGGAACGCCGGGAACAACCCCCGGTCGACTGACGCGTACACGCCCTCGTGCATGATCAATGCACCAAGCACCGATCATGCACGGGGGATTCGCCATGACCACCTGGGAGATGCTCGCCGTCTTCGCCGCGGGCATCAGCGCGGGCACGATCAACACGATCGTCGGATCGGGAACGCTGATCACCTTTCCCGTACTGCTCGCCACCGGCCTGCCCCCGGTCACCGCCACCGTCTCCAACGCCCTCGGCCTGATCCCCGGTTCGATCAGCGGCGCCATCGGCTACCGCAAGGAACTGGCCGGGCAGGGGCGTCGTGTCCTCAAGCTCGCCGTCGGTGCGCTGATCGGCGGCCTCACCGGTGCCACCCTCCTGCTGGCCCTGCCCTCCACGGCGTTCGAGACGATCGTGCCGATCCTCGTGGCCCTGGCCCTCGTCCTGGTCGTCCTGCAACCCCGCATCAGCAAAGCCGTCCAGCGCCGACGCGCACACACCGGCACCACCGCCCGCCCCGACGGCGGCCCGCTCCTCGTCTTCGGACTGATGCTCGCCAGCGTCTACGGCGGCTACTTCACCGCAGCCCAGGGGATCATCTATCTCTCCCTGATGGGCATGCTGCTCGACGACACGATGCAGCGCCTCAACGCCGTCAAGAACGTCCTGGCAGCCGTCGTCAACAGCATCGCCGCGCTCTTCTTCCTCTTCGTCGCGGACTTCGACTGGACGGCCGTCGTACTGATCGCGGTCGGCTCCGCGCTCGGCGGTCAGATAGGCGCCAAGGTCGGCCGCCGCCTCAGTCCGATCGTCCTGCGCGTCCTCATCGTCGTGGTCGGCACGGCCGCCATCGTCCAGCTGCTGCTCCGCTGACCCACGGAAGCCCGCCCCCGCAAGGAGGCGGGCTTCCGGTACGACAGGACGCGTATCCCTCAGGCCGCGGTACGGTCCAGCCACTCAGGCAGCGCCGACCGCTCACCGGCTCCCATCGCCAGCAGCATCGCGTCCGCCGGAGACGGCACGAAGGGCTGCTTCAGCAGCGGCATCCCTGCCTGTTCCGGGGTCCGGGCCGCCTTGCGGTGATTGTCCTCCGCGCAGGACGCCACCGTGTTGAGCCAGGTGTCCTGACCACCTTGGGCACGCGGCACCACATGGTCGACGGTGCTCGCCCGCCGCCCGCAGTACGCGCACCGGTGCTGGTCCCGTATCAGCACACCCCTTCTGGACCACGGGGCCTGTCTTCGGAACGGCACCCGTACGTACCGGCAGAGCCTGATCACCCGGGGCACCGGAATGTCCACGGCGGCGCCACGCATGCGGAGATCGGGATGCGACTGCTCGACGACGGCCTTGTCCTGCAGAATCAGCACCACCGCACGGTTCAGCGTCACCGTCGACAGCGGCTCGAAGCTCGCGTTCAGTACCAGCGTGTCCCGCATCTCGCCCACCTCCCGTGTGCCGCCCGCCCTCTGGCAGGCCCGGATCAACTCTGGCCGGGCAGGCCGTGATGGACAACGCAATAAAAAAATGCCCTGCCCTGATCTCTCCAGGACCAGGGCAGGGCAAACAGCGGGAGAATTCTCGGCTCACCGGGTATCAGGCGGGACCTGTGTACTCACCGATCAGCTGGGCACGTCCCAGCGTGTGGAACCGCAGATTGAATCCGACGACCGCGGGCGACACATCGCTGTCCACACCCAGCTTCTCGCTGTCCACCGCATACACGGTGAAGACATAGCGGTGGTTCTCCCCGGCCGGCGGTGCCGCGCCGCCGAACTCCTTCGACCCGTAGTCGTTACGGACCTGTACGGCACCGGTGGGCAGCCCCTCGAACTTCCCGCTACCAGCACCTGTCGGCAGCTCCGTGACCGAGGCCGGGATGTCGAAGACCACCCAGTGCCAGAATCCGCTGCCGGTCGGAGCGTCCGGATCGAAGCAGGTCACGGCGAAGCTCTTGGTTCCGGCCGGAAACCCCTCCCACCGCAGCTGCGGCGAGGTGTTCCCGGCCGCGAACACCTGGGCGTCCGCCAGAACGGCACCGGGGGCGAGGTCCTCGCTCACCACCGTGAAGGACGGCACCTCGGGATGGAAGTCGTGCGGCAGCGGCGCCCTCTTCGGCTCGGTCACGTCAGCACCTCTCCTGATCGCTCTACTGCTGTCAGCAGGTCTTCCACCGACCCTAGCGCTGTGGCCGGAGGGGTTCACCGGCCCACGACGCCCGGCACGGCACCTCGCCGCGTTGTCGCATCGCCCACGTACATCCAGTACGCGGGCGATGCTCCGCCTTGCGATGCACCGCACCGGACGCCGCGAGCTCCCCGACAAACCCTTCCGGCCACAGCACTAGAGCCAGTTGCGCCGACCGCCGACCTCGGCGAGCCACTGATTGAGGTACGCCGCCCAGTCGGTCCCCTGGAAGTCGTTCAGCCCGACCTTGAACGTGCGGTACGAGTCGCTGCCCTCGCTGAAGAGCCCGGACTTCTTGTCCATCTCCAGTACGACGTCCATCTCGCGCTCGTCCGCGACGAACGTCAGCTCCACCTGGTTCAGCCCGCGGTACTGCTGCGGCGGGAAGAACTCGATCTCCTGGTAGAACGGCAGCCGCTGGCGCGTACCGCGAATGTGGCCGCGCTCCATGTCCGCGCTGCGGAAGCCGAAACCGAGCTGCCCGAAGGCGTCGAGAATGGCCTGCTGGGCCGGCAACGGGTGCACATTGATCGGGTCCAGGTCGCCCGAGTCCAGCGCCCGCGCGATCTCCAGCTCCGTGGTCACGCCGATGTTCATGCCGTGCAGATGGTGACCGGCGAACATCGTGATCGGCGTCTCCCAGGGAATTTCGAGCCCGAACGGCACGACGTGCACGGCCCCGGCTTGCACCTCGAACGCGCCACCGAGTCGAAGCGTGGTGAACTCGATGTCCTGCTTGGTCTCGGTGTCCTGGCCCTCGACCTCGACCCGGGCCTGCAGACCCACGGAGAGTCCCTCGATGCGCTGCTCCACGGATCCACCCTGGATCCGGACCTCGCCCTGGACGACCCCACCCGGTACGACATTGAGTTCGGTCAGCTCGGTCTCCACCGAGGCACCACCGGCACCCATGCTCGCGAGCAGCCGCTTGAAGCCCATGTTTACTCCTCCTTGGTCCTGACCTCTTGATACGCGTCACGACCGTGGTCGGTTCCAGGTAGCCTCGAACGCCATGATCGAGGGCCTGGACCGTACCCCGCTGACACGCGACTTCTTCGACCGTCCCGTACTGGACGTGGCACCCGACCTCCTGGGCCGCACCCTGGTACGCAGCACCCCCGAAGGCCCCATCGAGCTGCGCCTCACCGAGGTGGAGGCCTACGCGGGCGAGATCGACCCGGGATCGCATGCGTTCAGAGGCCGCACCCCGCGCAACAGCGTCATGTACGGGCCGCCCGGTCACGCGTACGTGTACTTCACCTATGGAATGTGGCACTGCCTGAACCTGGTATGCGGTCCGGAGGGCAAGGCCTCCGGAGTCCTGCTCCGGGCCGGCGACATTCAGGTCGGCGCCGACCTGACCCGCAAACGTCGACTCTCGGCCCGCAATGACAAGGAACTGGCCAAAGGTCCGGCCCGACTGGCTACCGCTCTCGACGTCGACCGCGCCCTGAACGGCACCGACGCCGTCGCACACCCCGATGCCCCGCTGTTCCTACTGCACGGCACCCCTCCACCCCACGACCAGGTGCGTAACGGTCCGCGCACCGGAGTGGGCGGTGACGGAGCCACACACCCCTGGCGCTTCTGGATCGACGGAGACCCCACGGTGAGCCCGTACAGAGCTCATGTGCCACGCCGTCGCGCAACTTGACTCGCCCTTGGGAGCCACCTAATGTAGTCCGAGCCGCTTGAAACGGGCGCTGCTGTCGGTACGATCCATTGGATCGCCCGAGCATCCCGAAGTGGCCAACCACTACCTATGATTCACCCTGACGGGTGCGAATTTGGCATGCCATAATTCGACCTCATCGACTCGATTATGAGTCGCCAAGGAAATCGGCTAATGTAGTGGACACGCCGAAAGGCAAGGCCACTCCAATCGGCCACCGGAATTCAAATTCGAACCGGAATCGGTGAGAAAAGAGTCTGGTAAGATTGGAATCGCCGGAAAGGGAAACGCGAAAGCGTGGAACTGGAAAGCGGCCCCGCTTCGACCGGGAATCGGACACGAAAGAGTCTGATAGAGTCGGAAACGCAAGACCGAAGGGAAAAGCCCGGAGGAAAGCCCCAGAGAGTGTTCTGCGGGTGAGTACAAAGGAAGCGTCCGTTCCTTGAGAACTCAACAGCGT
>NZ_JBIBYR010000002.1:0-199544 GCF_043083485.1 Streptomyces sp. NPDC014727
CGGGTCTTGTGCGGGGTGGGGCGGGGGGGGGGTTGGGTGGGGGGGGGTGCCGTGCGGGGGTGGGGGCCCCCCCCCCCACACCTCGTCCGGGGGGCGGGGGCGGCCGGGGCCCCCCCCCCCGACTGTTTGCGCCGTATCGTTGAGTACGCCGCACCCCGTCACCGTTCGATGCAGTTCGATGCAGAGAGGCGCCGCGCAATGGTGCAGATCAAGACCCCCGAGCAGATCGCGAAGATGCGTGAGGCGGGGCTGGTGGTCGCTGCCATTCACGCGGCCACCCGCGAGGCGGCGGTGCCCGGCGCCACCACGCTGGACCTGGACCACGTGGCCCGCAAGGTGATCGCCGATCACGGTGCGAAGTCGAACTTCCTCGGGTACGGCGGGTTCCCCGCCACCATCTGCACCTCGGTCAACGAGGTCGTCGTCCACGGCATCCCGGACGACAAGACCGTCCTCAAGGACGGCGACATCATCTCCATCGACGCCGGCGCGATCGTCGACGGCTGGCACGGCGACGCCGCATACACGGCGTTCGTCGGCACCGGTCACGCTCCGGAGCTGATCGAGCTCTCCCGGGTGACCGAGGAGTCCATGTGGGCCGGTATCGCCGCGATGAAGGTGAACAACCGCCTCGTCGACGTCTCGAAGGCGATCGAGTCCTACATCCGCCGCCAGCCGCGTCCGGCCACCGGCAAGTACGGGATCATCGAGGACTACGGCGGCCACGGCATCGGCACCGAGATGCACATGGACCCGCACCTGCTGAACTACGTCTCCCGGAAGCGGGGCAAGGGCATCAAGCTCGTGCCCGGCGTCTGCCTGGCCATCGAGCCGATGGTCTCCCTCGGCACGGCGCAGACCGAGGTGCTCCAGGACGACTGGACCGTGATCACCACGGACGGCACCTGGTCCTCCCACTGGGAGCACTCGATCGCCCTCACCGAGCAGGGCCCGCTGGTCCTGACCGCCCCCGACTGCGGCAAGGCGAAGCTGGCCCAGTACGGAATCGAGGCGGCGCCGGACCCTTCCCCGAGGTCTTGAGGACCAGGGGAGACCCCATCGGCTGATTTGACCCTCTTGTGGAGGTCTAAGGATCTCCCGCGGTGGGCAAACTTGACGGATTCGTCTTTTGGGGTCCGCTGACGTAGACTGACGCGTCGGCTCTTGTGCATCCGTGTGTCCACATGTGATACCGAAAGTCGATCAAGGTAGCCGATTCGAAGGGCGAAGCGTGGCCAAGAAGCAAGGTGCCATCGAAATTGAGGGCACCGTGATCGAGTCCCTCCCGAACGCCATGTTCAAGGTGGAGCTCCAGAACGGTCACAAGGTCCTCGCGCACATCAGCGGCAAGATGCGGATGCACTACATCCGAATCCTTCCGGATGACCGGGTCGTCGTGGAGCTCTCTCCGTACGACCTGACGCGTGGCCGGATCGTCTACCGCTACAAGTAGATCTTGCCCGCACCCCGCCTCGGCGCGGTGATGGCACTGACCCGGAGAACCTGACATCCCATGAAGGTCAAGCCGAGCGTCAAGAAGATCTGCGACAAGTGCAAGGTGATCCGCCGTCACGGTCGGGTCATGGTCATCTGCGACAACCTGCGCCACAAGCAGCGCCAGGGCTGACGCACGACCCCCTGCATCTCGCAGTACTTCGCGCGACGCACGTAATACGTACATACGCAGAGTCCGTCCAAGCTTCGGCTGACGACACCTCCGGCGGGGGCCGGGGACCCGGGCGTACCACCTCTCCTCGCGAGAGGTCGGCGATCGGGAGCGGCGCTGTGGAAGACCCCCGAAATAACAACTGGAGCCATTGAATGGCACGCGTTTCAGGTGTTGACATCCCGCGCGAAAAGCGCGTGGAGGTTGCCCTCACCTACGTCTTCGGTATCGGGCGCACCCGGTCCAAGGAGATTCTCGCCACCACTGGCGTGAACCCGAACACCCGCGTTCGTGACCTGGCCGAAGAGGACCTGGTCAAGATCCGCGAGTACGTGGACGCCAACCTCCGCACCGAGGGTGACCTCCGTCGCGAGATCCAGGCCGACATCCGCCGCAAGGTCGAGATCGGCTGCTACCAGGGCCTGCGTCACCGCCGCGGCCTGCCGGTCCACGGCCAGCGCACCAGCACGAACGCCCGTACCCGCAAGGGCCCGCGTCGCGCGATCGCCGGCAAGAAGAAGCCGGGCAAGAAGTAGTCCTCAGCGGACGCACTGCGGGTGTCCGGATCACCGGTCAGCCGCAGCAACCAGCGGTCTTCGCTGTAGGACCGATCACCTCCCCTCTCCATCTGGAGTCAAGACATGCCCCCCAAGGGACGTCAGGGCGCAGCCAAGAAGGTGCGTCGCAAGGAAAAGAAGAACGTTGCTCACGGCCACGCGCACATCAAGAGCACGTTCAACAACACGATCGTCTCGATCACGGACCCCTCGGGCAACGTGATCTCCTGGGCCTCTGCCGGCCACGTCGGCTTCAAGGGCTCGCGCAAGTCCACCCCCTTCGCCGCGCAGATGGCCGCCGAGTCGGCCGCCCGTCGCGCGCAGGAGCACGGCATGCGCAAGGTTGACGTCTTCGTCAAGGGTCCGGGCTCCGGCCGCGAGACCGCGATCCGTTCGCTCCAGGCCACCGGCCTGGAGGTGGGCTCGATCCAGGACGTCACCCCCACTCCGCACAACGGATGCCGGCCGCCCAAGCGCCGCCGCGTCTGATTCCGTCTGAAGCAACGGAGACAACTGGAAAATGGCGCGATACACCGGGGCCGACTGCAAGCGATGCCGTCGGGAGAAGCAGAAGCTGTTCCTCAAGGGCAGCAAGTGCGAGAGCGCGAAGTGCCCGATCGAGATCCGTCCTTACCCCCCGGGTGAGCACGGACGCGGGCGCACCAAGGACAGCGAGTACCTTCTTCAGCTTCGTGAGAAGCAGAAGTGCTCGCGGATCTACGGTGTTCTTGAGCGGCAGTTCGTGAACTACTACAAGGAAGCGAACCAGAAGACCGGCAAGACCGGTGAGAACCTTCTGCGCATCCTTGAGACCCGCCTCGACAACGTGGTCTACCGGGCAGGCTTCGCCAAGTCCCGCGACCACGCCCGTCAGCTGGTGCGTCACGGACACATCGCGGTGAACGGCACGAAGACCGACATTCCGTCGGCCCGCGTCGCCGTGAACGACGTGATCGAGGTTCGTCAGAAGTCCAAGGCCCTGACCCCCTTCCAGGTGGCGCAGGCCGAGGCCGGCGAGCGCACCGTGCCGGCGTGGCTCGAAGCCGTGCCGTCGACGATGCGGATCCTCGTGCACTCCCTGCCCGAGCGCCAGGTGATCGACACCCAGGTGCAGGAGCAGCTGATCGTCGAGCTCTACTCCAAGTAGTAGCTCGTGGGTCCGGGCGGTACGGCTCTTTCGGGTCGTGCCGCCCGTACCCTTGTCAGTATCTGGGGGCGTCAAATAGTGGGCGCCCACGACTGAAGGAACGCAACATGCTTATCGCTCAGCGTCCGTCGCTGACCGAAGAGGTCGTTGACGAGTTCCGCTCCCGGTTCGTCATCGAGCCGCTGGAGCCGGGCTTCGGCTACACCCTCGGCAACTCTCTTCGCCGTACGCTCCTCTCCTCGATCCCCGGTGCCGCTGTCACCAGCATCCGGATCGACGGCGTCCTGCACGAGTTCACCACCGTGCCGGGCGTCAAGGAGGACGTCACCGACCTCATCCTCAACATCAAGCAGCTGGTCGTCTCCTCGGAGCACGACGAGCCGGTCGTGATGTACCTGCGCAAGCAGGGTCCCGGCCTGGTCACCGCTGCTGACATCGCCCCGCCGGCCGGTGTCGAGGTCCACAACCCGGACCTGGTCCTGGCCACGCTGAACGGCAAGGGCAAGCTGGAGATGGAGCTGACCGTCGAGCGCGGTCGCGGCTACGTCTCCGCCGTCCAGAACAAGCAGGTGGGCCAGGAGATCGGCCGTATCCCGGTCGACTCCATCTACTCGCCGGTGCTCAAGGTCACGTACAAGGTCGAGGCGACCCGTGTCGAGCAGCGCACCGACTTCGACAAGCTGATCGTCGACGTCGAGACCAAGCAGGCCATGCGTCCGCGTGACGCCATGGCTTCGGCCGGCAAGACCCTGGTCGAGCTGTTCGGTCTGGCGCGTGAGCTCAACATCGACGCCGAGGGCATCGACATGGGCCCGTCCCCGACGGACGCCGCGCTCGCCGCCGATCTGGCGCTGCCGATCGAGGAGCTGGAGCTCACGGTCCGTTCGTACAACTGCCTCAAGCGTGAGGGCATCCACTCCGTGGGTGAGCTCGTGGCTCGTTCCGAGGCCGACCTGCTCGACATCCGCAACTTCGGTGCGAAGTCGATCGACGAGGTCAAGGCGAAGCTGGCCGGTATGGGCCTGGCGCTCAAGGACAGCCCGCCCGGATTCGACCCGACGGCCGCGGCCGACGCCTTCGGCGCCGACGACGACGCGGACGCCGGTTTCGTGGAGACCGAGCAGTACTGACCCGTCTCCGGCCGGGGTGCCCGGGTTCGGCCGGGTGCCCCGGGCCGGGGTGAGGCTCTGTCCTCAATCGCCGGACGGGCTCGATCTCGGGCTCGGGCGTGAGGCTTTGTCCTCGAAACGCCGGACGGGCTCGAGATCGGTTCTTGCCTGTTCGGATCTGATCTTCCGTGCGGCGTCCGCCGCGCGGGAACTGACACCGGTACCTGATACGGCCGGTGCAGCACACAAGGAGAAACACCATGCCGAAGCCCGCCAAGGGTGCCCGTCTGGGCGGCAGCGCCGCGCACGAGAAGCTTCTTCTCAACAACCTCGCGAAGTCGCTGTTCGAGCACGGCCGCATCACCACGACCGAGGCCAAGGCCCGCCGCCTGCGTCCGGTCGCCGAGCGCTTCATCACCAAGGCGAAGAAGGGCGACATCCACAACCGTCGCCTGGTGCTGCAGTCGATCACGGACAAGGGCGTCGTACACACGCTCTTCACCGAGATCGCCCCGCGGTACGAGAACCGCCCCGGTGGTTACACCCGCATCACCAAGATCGGCAACCGTCGTGGCGACAACGCCCCGATGGCGGTCATCGAGCTGGTCGAGGCGCTGACCGTGGCCCAGCAGGCCACCGGTGAGGCCGAGGCCGCGACCAAGCGTGCGGTCAAGGAAGACGCCCTCAAGAAGGACGAGGCTCCGGCCGAGTCCGCCGAGGTCGTCGAGGACGCCAAGCCGGCCGAGGCCGAGGCGGAGTCCAAGGACGCCTGAGCGTTCTGAGACCACCGGGCGGGCCCGCATCACCCTTCGGGGCGGTGCGGGCCCGTTCCGTATGTACTGGAGACAAGGATCCTTGGGTGAGTGACGAAGTGGAGCCCGGCTTCGTGCGGGTGCGGCTGGACCTGGCGTACGACGGCAAGGACTTCTCCGGCTGGGCCAAGCAGACCTCCAGGCGGACCGTCCAGGGGGAGATCGAGGACGCGCTGCGGACCGTGACGCGGTCCTTGCGGACGTACGACCTGACCGTCGCCGGGCGCACGGATGCCGGGGTGCATGCCCGGGGCCAGGTCGCGCATGTCGATCTGCCGGACGAGGTGTGGGCCGAGCACGCGGACAAGCTGTTGCGCCGGATGGCCGGGCGGATGGCGCCCGACGTAAGGATCTGGCGCATCGAACGGGCTCCGGCGGGGTTCAACGCCCGGTTCTCGGCGCTGTGGCGCCGGTACGCCTACCGTGTCGCCGACCGTCCTGGTGGGGTGGATCCGCTGGTGCGCGGTCATGTGCTGTGGCACGACCGGCCGTTGGACGTCGATGCCATGAACGAGGCGGCGGCCCGGATGACCGGGGAGCACGACTTCGCCGCGTACTGCAAGAAACGCGACGGCGCGACGACCATCCGTACGTTGCAGAAGCTCAGCTGGGTCCGGGACGAGGCGTCCGGGATCATGACGGCGACCGTGCAGGCCGACGCGTTCTGCCACAACATGGTGCGGGCACTGATCGGCGCGGCGCTGTTCGTCGGCGACGGGCGCCGTCCGGCCGAGTGGCCCGCTCAGGTGCTGGCGGCACGGGTGCGGGATCCCGGGGTGCATGTGGTGCGGCCCCACGGGCTGACGCTGGAGGAAGTGGCCTACCCGGCCGACGCGTTGTTGGCCGCCCGCTCCAGGGAGGCGCGCAATGTGCGCACGCTCCCCGGGGACGGCTGCTGCTGAGATGCTCGGGCCGGGCCGTCAGCGCTTGCGGACGATCCGGGCGACCCGGCTGAGCAGGCCCGGCTTGCGGGACAGCGTCGCGGGGGTGGCCGGCTTCGGCGGCTTGGGGACTTCGACACGCAGCGACAGGTCACGGTGCGGATTGGTCCAGTACGGGGTGATGCGGAGCAACCGCTCGGTGGGGTGAGGTACGGCGGTGAGGTGTTCGGAGACCTCAGGGCCGCGCACCTTGCCGAGGCGGGCGGACTTGGTCCAGCCGAACGCGTTGAGACGTACGGACAGGTCCCAGACGCCTTCGCCGAGCGGCGAGCCGGCCACCGCATTGGCGGGATCCAGCCCGGTGGAGCCGGTCACCGTCAGGGCGCCGCCGCCACGGATGACCTCGCTCTCCGTGACCAGGCGGTACTCGGCGCCGCTGCTGCGCTCCCGCAGGACCAGGACCGCGGATGCCTTGTCCGGGGAGGCACCGCCGGTGAGCGGTTCGGCTGCGAAGCGGTCGAGGAGTGGCTGGGGGAGGCCGGTCGGGGCGAGGGAGTGCCGGTCCCCGTCGTCGCCGTCGTCGGTCGTGATTCCGACCGGGCCGTCGGCGGTGTGCAGCTGGGCGCCGAAGGCGATGTGCAGCGTGCCGTCGTCCTGCCACGACACCTCGGTGAGGGTGGTGCCGCAGGCGATGGAGTTCTCCCACTCGACGAGCCGCACCAGGGAGTCCTGGTCCTCGTCCTCGATCAGGCCGATGGCCACCCGGCGGGAGACCGGCAGCCCCGTCACCGCGGTCTCGGACACCCGGCCGCTCAGCACCTTGCGGATCTCGTGGAAGAGCTCGGCGCGGGCCTCCTCGTCCAGCCCCAGGAACTGCTTGCCGCCGATCCGGTCGAGCACCTCGACGCGCAGCCAGCGCCGGTGCAGCCGGTCACGCGCCGCGCCGGGGCCTGCCAGCGTGTCGGCGGTCTCCAGGAGTGCGGGCAGCGCCGCGTAGAACTCGGCGGCCGGCAGGGCGGGCGTGGGCCGCTTCGGGCCGTAGTGGTAGCAGACCTGGCTGCCGAGTACGGAGGCGTGGCCCGCCCGTAGATACGCCTGGGCGGTGAAGAGTTGCTCGGAGAGCGGGTGTTGGTCCTCCGGGAAGCGGAGGGCATGCTCGGTGAGGAAGGTCCGGTCGAAGAGCTTGTTGGCAGTGAGGCTGTCGGCGAGGGGGTCCTTGGCGAGCGTTGCCCGAGGCCGGTCCCGTGCGAAGAGTTCGCGCGGCAGGGCGCGGTCCTTGCCGGCGAGCTTGCCGACGACGATGTCGGAATCGTGCTCCATGCCGTAGTCGTACATCCACCGCAGCGCCTCGGGCGCGAGGCGGTCGCCGGGCTCCATGAACAGCACGTACTGGCCGGTGGCCGCCTCGATTCCGGTGTTGCGGGCCGCGGCGCCGCTCGAAGAGCGCACCTCTGCGTCGCCGTCGCCGACGAGGACCACATCGACGTCATGGGCGGGCAGCGTCTGGGCGGTGAGGGAGTCGAGCGTCTCCTGGAGGGACTCCGGTGCGGCCTCATGGGTGGGAAGGACGACGCTGACCTTGGGCGGGCGGGGCGCGGGGGTCTTGTCGGTGGCGCGTACGACGAGGGTGAGGCCGGTGTCGGTGTGGGTGGGGGTGATCTCGTGGCCGGCGAGGATCTGCGGGGCGGGGACGAGGAGGTCGGCAGCCGGGGTCGATGCGCCGAGTTCCGCGTACCGGTCGAGACCGGCTCCGGACAGCCGGATCTGGACCTGCCACCGGCCCTTCCCGAGCGGCCCGCCACCGGCGGCACGCTGCGGGTCGATCGCCACGGTTCCTGTGATGAGGGGGCGTACGAGTGTGATGCCGTCGGCACCGCGCTCTTCCTCAAGAACCAGGGATGTCCGGTGCGGGAGGACCCACACATGCGCGGTCTCCGAGTGGCGCAGCAGCACATCGACCTTGAAGGACTTCAACTCGCCTGTCACGTCCACCGGTTCGTCGACGATGCCGTCCGTCAGGTACGGCGCGAGGAAGTACCGGTCCCCGTCCCGGGAGAGTACGAGCCCCGAGCCGTCCGGCCGCTCCTCGAAGCGCGCGGTGAACGCGACCTTGAGCCGGTCACGGTTCCAGGTCGCGGATGCTGCCGTGCACCGGGCCTTGAGGTCCGTCTGGCGGAGGGTGAACTCATTCAGTTCCTCCGGCCGGTTCTGCCGCAGCAGCGTGGAACGGACCCGCAGGAGTGGGGCCAGACCATCGTGCATTCCGTCGGTGACGAACTCCTCGGCCAGTTCGCGTACCGCTTCGAACGGGTCGTCCTCGAACCGCGGGTCCATGAGAGCACCACGCGCCGGTACGCCGAGCCTGGACAGCATCTCCACTCGGTAGAAACGGCGGAGAAGACGGTCGCGATCGGGGCCGGGTTCGGTGCCCGCGACCACGGTGGCCATGATCTGGCGCAGATTTCCGTAGTACCAGCGTGGGTCCATGAGTGCGGTGCCGGCGTTCTCCTCGTCCTCGCGCGCCCAGTACGAGTACGTGACGTAGTCGCCGACCACCGACACGACGGATGCCTTGAGATAGGAGCGGACCATGAAGAGCTGGTCCTCCAGAATCCAAGGACCTTCGGGGTGCACAATTCCGTGCTCACGCAGGAACGCGGTGCGGAACATCTTGTGCGGCGTCAGGCTGTCGATCAGCGGCGCGTTCTGGACGGTGCAGGCATCACGGGTCCGGCTCATCAGTCCGTAGGGAACTCCACGACTGCGGAAGTTGCTCGCGACCTTCCCTATGACGATGTCGGAACCGTTGCGCTGCCCCATGGAGTAGAGCCGCTCGAGTGCTTCGGGTGCCATGCGGTCGTCGTGGTCGGCGAACTGCACATACTCGCCGTTGGCCTGATCGACGCCGATGTTGCGGGGCCTGCCCGGCCACCCCGAGTTCGGGATACGGGTCATCCGGAAGTGGTCGTGCTCGGCGACCAGGGCCTCCAGCCGAGAGGGTGTGTCGTCGGTCGAACCGTCATCGACGAAGAGCACCTCGAACTCGTCCGTCGGCATCGTCTGCCCCAGCATCGAGTCGACCAGTGCTTCGATGTGGCTTCCCGAGTTGTACGTCGGGACCACCACCGTGACCTTGACCGCCATCCCACCCACGCTTTCGGCTGCGCACAACCCCGTCACATCAGACCCGCAGACCCTACACAGGTGGGCCCGGAAGCGTCGACGCTCTCATTCCGAGGCTGCTGCGGCCCCGCCGCGTGCCCGGCGTCGCTGTCGCCAGGCCCCCGTCAGCCGGCCCGCCAGGAACAGGGCCGCGAGCGTGGGCAGCGTCGCGCGGAGCGGGCCGACGTCCGGGGTCGACCAGGCGTGGACCGTGGCCGCGGTGAACAGCAGCAGGCCCAGGACGCGGAGCAGCCACCAACGTGGCGGGCGGGGTTCGTGGCTGTCCGGGGCCGACGGGTGTTCGCCGTCCTGGGTGGTCATCGTGGAGCGCATGCCGGACAGCAGGCCGCGGCGGGCGAGGACCCTGGCGTCGGGGAGGGTGTCGAGGACCTCCTGACGGTCGCCGAAGCCCGGGGGCAGCGGGGGCAGGGACAGGGCTGCCAGAAGGTCCGACTGGTGGCGGGACGGGTTGGCGGTGGAGCGGAGGATGTGCGTCAGCGGGCGGGGGTCCTTGAGGGCGAAGGCACGGGAGAGGGCTTCGGCCGTGACAGTGACCGCGGTGTGATCGGGGGCCGGGGACGCGGCGTTCCACTCGTGGGTGGCCAGGGGCCTGCCCTTGAGGAACAGGGTGAACCCACAGCGTTCGGGTGTGCGGCGCAGGACCAGCGTGGGCCACTTCTCACCGGTGGTGAAGTTGTCCGCCGCCGTGGTCAGCGGGTCCTCCGTGGAGAGGACCGAGCGTTTGGCGGGCCGGGCCTCCGGGACGGCCTCGACGTAGGTGTGCGTGGCGGTCGCCGGGGCGGTGCGGAGCGAGACGCCGCACATCAGGGCCGCCTGCGCCACCTCGGCCGGGCGGGCGGCCGCTATCGCGACGGCGCACGGAGCGCCCGGTGCCCAGACGGGGGCGGTCGCGGGGGCGGTACGGGACTGCGGGGGACGGCCGAAGAACGGGGTCCTGGTCGCCACGTGGACCCGGACGCCCGAGCGGGTGTCCAGGAACTCCTGGCGCGGGTCGTCGCCGAAGTACGCCCAGGGGAATCGGGTGGCGTGGACGCCGATGCTGCGGAAGACCTCCAGCGCCTCGTCCCAGCGCTCCGTACGCAGCAGCATCAGGGCCAGGTGGTTACGGAAGCCCGCCGCCTCGTGGCTGCCCGGTCCGTACGCGGCGGAGAGGTCCAGGGCGCGGGTGATCGCCGCCGTGACGCGGGGCTCGTACGGGTCGGGGCCGACCGGTGCAGCGGGGGCGGCGATCACGTACTCCAGCGCCGCGGTCAGCGGCAGCGCGTGCAGCTTCGAACCGGGCGGGGCCGTGTCGGCCGCGCCCTCGGCGAAGCCGAACATCTCCTCGTGCGAGCCCGACCACTTCGCGCACCGGTACTGGAGCGCCTCGGCGTGGCATCCGTAGTGGTGCGGGTCGCGTGCCAGGGCCTCGGCCCAGTAGTCGTCGAAGACATGGCGCGGGGCCTGGCTGCCCCTGGCGTGGGTCAGGGCGATGCGCCACGGCACGGGGTCGGCGGGGTTGAGTCCGGCGGCCCTGCCGATCACCGGCGCCGCGTCCTCCAGCAGCGCGAAGAAGGCCTGGAACCGGTCGCGCGAGACATGCCTGGCGCGCTGTGCCGTACGCATCTCCCAGGCCCGGTCGACACAGAGGTCCGCCTTGATCAGGGCCGCGTCCGGGTCCTCGGGGGATTCGGCCAGCCAGGCGTCCAGCCAGCCGGGGTTGTGCAGGGCGGCCGCGGCGAGCCGGGACACGTAACCGTCCCGCAGCTCCCACTGGCTGTGCTCACGGGTCGCGGCGAGCAACTCGCGCGCGGGGCCGTGGTCGCCCTCGGTGGCCGAGGTCAGGGCGGTGCGGAGCGCGGCGTCCGGGGCTTCGAGGACCACGGCCTCGTCCGGGGGCAGGTCGGCGCCGATGGCCGCGCTGTGGCGCAGCACGCGGGGAAGGGTGAGGAGGAACGGAAGGCGCACGGGATCCCCCGACCGTGTCAGCCGGCGGGTGCGGTGGCCGCCGCGGAGGCCTGGAGCTCGCCCCGGTAACGGATCTGACGGAACGTGAAGTTCGTCAGGTCGTCGCCGGTGGCGTAGACGTTCTTGTCCGCCGTGGTGACGTTCTTGCCGCTGGTGAACCCGCTGATGGCGAAGTAGGCGTAGCGGCCGTAGGAGTTGGCGGTACGGCGGCAGAACGATCCGGCGGGGCAGAAGGACGGCACGCCCGCGCCGCTCAGGGGCGCGACGCTGCCGCTGGACTGCTGGGCCGCCCTCTTGGCCTGTGCCTCCGTCCCGAAGACCGCGAGGCCGACGGTGACGGCGACGCCGTCCTTGCTGTACGTGGCCCGGATGACCTGGTCGCAGCCGTTGCTGGTGAGGATCGAGCCGAGCGCGCCCTTGGTGGTCGCGGCGCAGCTCTTCGTCTGCTGCGTCGCGCCCTTGACGTAGACGCGGTCGCCCATCGTCAGTTTCTTGCCGGGGAAGAACGCGTCGGCGGTGATCGGCGCCTTGTCCTTCCTGGCGTCGGATATGTAGTCCTTCGGGTCGGGCGGGGGCGGCGGTGCCACCGAGGAGAAGGACGGCTCGGGCTCGGCGGTGTCGTTCGGCAGGTCGGACGGTGCCGGGAGCTCGCTCGCGTGCTTGCCGGAGTCGGTGGAGTTGTTCTTGTCGGTCGAGATGACCGCGGTGGCCACGATCGCGCCGACCGCGGCGGTGGCGAGCGCGCCTCCGCCGATCAGCAGCCACTTCTTGCGGCGGTTGCGCGCGGCGGACTCGTCGGCCAGCGCTGCCCAGTCCGGAGTCTGTGTGCCTCCGGGCCCCCAGGAGGGCCCCCCTTGCCCAAAGCTCATGCGGCGAATCCTAGACGCAACATAAACCGGTTGGGCCAGGGCTTCGCGGCCCGTGACAATGCTGTGCATGGGACATCTTGAAGCGGGCCATCTGGAGTACTACCTACCGGACGGGCGGGTGCTGCTCGGCGATGCTTCGTTCCGGGTCGCGGACGGGGCGGTGGTCGCCCTCGTGGGGGCGAACGGTGCCGGGAAGACGACGCTGCTGAAGCTGCTCGCCGGGGAGCTCCAGCCGCACGGCGGCTCCGTGTCGGTGAGCGGCGGGCTCGGGGTGATGCAGCAGTTCGTGGGCTCCGTGCGGGACGAGCGCACCGTCCGGGACCTGCTGGTCTCCGTCGCCCAGCCCCGTATCCGGGAGGCCGCCCTGGCCGTCGACAAGGCGGAGGAACTGATCCTCACCGTCGACGACGAGGCCGCGCAGATGACGTACGCGCAGGCCCTGAGCGACTGGGCGGAGGCCCGCGGGTACGAGGCCGAGACCGTCTGGGACATGTGCACCACGGCCGCCCTCGGTGTCCCGTACGAGAAGGCGCAGTGGCGCGAGGTGCGCACACTGTCCGGCGGTGAGCAGAAGCGGCTGGTGCTGGAGGCGCTGCTGCGCGGGCCGGACGAGGTGCTGCTGCTCGACGAGCCGGACAACTACCTCGACGTTCCCGGGAAGCGGTGGCTGGAGGAGAGGCTGAAGGAGACCCGTAAGACGGTCCTCTTCGTCTCCCACGACCGGGAGCTGCTGTCCAGGGCGGCCGAGAAGATCGTCAGTGTCGAGCCGAGCCCGGCGGGCAGCGACGTGTGGGTGCACGGCGCCGGCTTCGACACGTACCACCAGGCCCGCAAGGACCGGTTCGCCCGGTTCGAGGAGCTGCTGCGGCGCTGGGAGGAGGAGCACGCCCGGCTGAAGGCGCTGGTCCACCGGCTGCGGCAGCAGGCGGCGATCAGCCCCGACATGGCGTCCCGCTACCGCGCGATGCAGACCCGCTTCAAGAAGTTCGAGGACGCCGGGCCCCCGCCGGAGCCGCCGCGCGAGCAGGACATCAGGATGCGGCTGCGCGGGGGGCGGACCGGTGTGCGGGCGGTGACCTGCAAGGGCCTGGAGCTCACCGGGCTGATGAAACCCTTCGATCTGGAGATCTTCTACGGGGAGCGGGTGGCCGTCCTCGGTTCGAACGGCTCGGGGAAGTCGCACTTCCTGCGGCTGCTCGCGGGCGAGCCGGTGACGCACACGGGGGAGTGGAAGCTCGGGGCGCGCGTCGTACCGGGTCACTTCGCGCAGACGCACGCCCATCCCGAGCTGCTGGGCCACACACTCGTCGAGATCCTGTGGACCGAGCACGCCAAGGACCGCGGCGGGGCGATGTCCGTGCTGCGGCGCTACGAGCTGGAGCGGCAGGGCGACCAGCCGTTCGAGAAGCTGTCCGGCGGGCAGCAGGCACGGTTCCAGATCCTGCTCCTGGAACTGACCGGCACGACCGCGCTGCTGCTGGACGAGCCGACGGACAACCTGGACCTGGAGTCGGCGGAGGCCCTGCAGGACGGGCTGGAGGCATACGAGGGGACGGTGATGGCCGTCACGCACGACCGGTGGTTCGCGAAGTCCTTCGACCGGTACCTCGTGTTCGGCTCGGACGGTGTCGTACGCGAGACGGCGGAGCCGGTGTGGGACGAGCGGAGGGTGGAGCGGGTGCGGTAGGGCGGGGCGCCCGGGTCGGCGCTCACCCGTCCGGGTGAGCGCTCCATGAAGGGCCCGCACGTCCGACGCCACGTCCCTAGCGTGGCCGCATGGTCAGCTCATCACACGAGGCGATGCACCGGATCTTCCAGGAGGATCCCGGAGTCTTCGCACGGACCTTCCGCACGCTGGGGCTCCCCTTTCCGGAACCTGTCGCGGTGTCCCTCATGCCCACCGATCTCACCGAGATCCAACCGCTCGAAAGACGGGTGGACACCCTGCTGCGCATCGACGCGGCCGGGGGCGACAGCTACCTGCTGGCCGTGGAGGCGCAGGGCAAGAAGGACCGGGGCAAACCCGGCAGCTGGGCCTATTACGTGGCTCACCTCTACGCGAAGTACCGGCTTCCTCCGCTGCTCCTGGTGACGTGCCAGGACAGATCGACGGCCGAGTGGGCGGCCGAGACGGTGGTCATCGGTCCCACGGCTTGGCCGACGCTGTCGCTCCGCCCGTTGGTGCTCGGGCCGCACAACGTCCCCGTCTTCACCGACGTGGACGCCGCCGCCAGGGACATTCCCCTCGCCACGCTCTCGGCCATCACACATGGTAAGGATCCGAATGCCGGTGCCATACTGAAGGCGCTGGCTGCCGCTCTGCAGACCGTTGACGACGACACGGCGATGATTTTCGCCGAACTCACCGAACTCGGCCTGGGCTCCGCTCCGGCCGCACAGATCTGGAGGGATCTGATGTCTGTCGACCTCTCTTTCTTCCGCTCGGAGACGTCCCAGCGCCTGCGTTCCGAGGCGCGCGCCATGGGGCGTGCCGAGGGACGTTCTGAAGGGCGTGCCGAGGGACGTTCTGAAGGGCGTGCCGAGGGGCGTGCCGAGGGGCGTGCCGAGGACATCCTGCGGATTCTTTCCAAGCGGGGGATCGAGGTGTCGGAGCAGGTGCGGGAGCGGGTCGTCTCGTGTTCCGATCTGGATGTGCTGGGCGAGTGGTTCGATCGGTCGTTGACGGCGGAGGTCGCGGAGGACCTGTTCGTGGCGACCGAGGCCTGACATCTGATGTCTGTCGACCTCTCTTTCTTCCGCTCGGAGACGTTCCAGCGCCTGCGTTCCGAGGCGCGCGCCATGGGGCGTGCCGAGGGACGTGCCGAGGCGCGCGCCGAGGACATCCTGCGGATTCTTTCCAAGCGGGGGATCGAGGTGTCGGAGCAGGTGCGGGAGCGGGTCGTCTCGTGTTCCGATCTGGACGTGCTGGGCGAGTGGTTCGATCGGTCGTTGACGGCCGAGGTCGCCGAGGACCTGTTCGTGGCGACCGAGGCCTGATCCCGGGGCACCTGAACGCCAGGCTCCCGGCCCCCGAACCCTGGCAGGGCCGGGGTTCGGGGGCTGTTTTGACCCGCGCGGGGGAGCGACGGTATTCTTCTGGTTTGTTATGCGTATTGGCTTGGTCGTTCTCACGCGAGGGGCCCTTACGCCGGTCCACCGGGCCGATGACCAGCGGCAGGTACTCGGGTTGCGTCCCCGCAGCGCCGCCAAGGCTGGTGTGATCGTCCGGGTGGCCTTGTCAGGACTCACTCACTGAAGAAGCGAAGGCTACGACCGTGCGTACGTACAGCCCCAAGCCCGGCGATGTGACGCGCCAGTGGCACATCATCGACGCGCAGGACATCGTCCTGGGCCGTCTGGCCACCACGGCTGCGAACCTCCTCCGCGGCAAGCACAAGGCGATTTACGCCCCCCACATGGACATGGGCGACTTCGTCATCATCATCAACGCCGAGAAGGTTCACCTCTCCGGCAACAAGAAGACCCAGAAGATGGCGTACCGCCACTCCGGGTTCCCGGGTGGTCTCCGCTCCGTCCGCTACGACGAGCTGCTCGACAAGAACCCCGAGAAGGCTGTCGAGAAGGCCATCAAGGGCATGATCCCCAAGAACAGCCTGGGCCGTCAGATGCTCTCGAAGCTCAAGGTCTACGCGGGCGACCAGCACCCGCACGCTGCTCAGCAGCCGGTCCCGTTCGAGATCACCCAGGTCGCGCAGTAGTTCCGGCCTCCCCCTAAGACCAAAAGAAAGATCTGAGGAGAATCGTGGCCGAGACCACTGTTGAGAACCCCGTCGAGGGCGTCGAGGGCGAAGAGGTTTTCGCCGAGGTGACCACCTTCGAGTCCGAGGTTCCCGTCGAGGGCGAGTACACCAGCGAGTCGCTGGCGTCCCGCTTCGGCGACCCGCAGCCCGCCGCCGGCCTTGGCCGTCGGAAGAACGCCATCGCCCGCGTCCGGATCGTTCCGGGCACCGGCAAGTGGAAGATCAACGGTCGCACCCTTGAGGACTACTTCCCCAACAAGGTGCACCAGCAGGAAGTCAACGAGCCCTTCAAGGTGCTTGAGCTCGACAACCGCTACGACGTCATCGCCCGCATCTCGGGCGGCGGCGTCTCGGGTCAGGCCGGTGCCCTGCGCCTCGGTGTGGCCCGTGCGCTGAACGAGGCGGACGTCGACAACAACCGCCCGACGCTGAAGAAGGCCGGCTTCCTCTCCCGCGACGACCGTGCGGTCGAGCGCAAGAAGGCCGGTCTCAAGAAGGCCCGTAAGGCCCCGCAGTACAGCAAGCGCTAAACCGCCTGCTCATCTGCTTTACACGTTCGCCCCGGCGGCACACCTCGTGCTTGCCGGGGCGTTCGTTTATCAGCGCGCTCGGGCGTATAACGGCATAAGACGTTCATAGGCCTGCATACGCAGCGTCGCGTTGTGTTGCTTTGGTTTGGTTTGCGGTTTCGGAGCATCTTCGGAGGACACCAGTGGGACGACTCTTCGGCACGGACGGTGTGCGCGGTGTCGCCAACGCGGACCTGACGGCTGAGCTCGCGCTCGGCCTGTCGGTCGCTGCGGCGCATGTGCTCGCCGAGGCGGGCACCTTTGAGGGGCATCGGCCGACAGCCGTGGTGGGGCGTGACCCACGTGCGTCCGGAGAGTTCCTGGAGGCCGCCGTCGTGGCAGGCCTGGCCAGTGCGGGCGTGGACGTCCTGCGGGTCGGTGTGCTGCCCACCCCCGCGGTGGCGCACCTCACCGGCGCGCTGGGCGCCGACCTCGGCGTGATGCTCTCCGCCAGCCACAACGCCATGCCGGACAACGGTGTCAAGTTCTTCGCCCGCGGCGGCCACAAGCTCGCCGACGAGCTGGAGGACCGGATCGAGACGGTCTACGAGCAGCACCGCACCGGTGAGCCCTGGACGCGTCCGACGGGCGCCGGGGTGGGCCGGGTCACCGACTACGCCGAGGGCTTCGACCGCTACGTCGCCCACCTCGTCGCCGTCCTCCCGAACCGGCTCGACGGTCTGAAGGTCGTCCTCGACGAGGCGCACGGCGCCGCCGCCCGGGTCTCGCCCGAGGCGTTCACGCGAGCGGGTGCCGAGGTCGTCACGATCGGTGCCGAACCGGACGGTCTGAACATCAACGACGGCTGCGGCTCCACCCACCTGGACCTCCTGAAGGCCGCCGTCGTCGAGCACGGCGCCGACCTCGGCATCGCACACGACGGCGACGCCGACCGCTGCCTCGCCGTGGACGCCACGGGCGAGGAGGTCGACGGAGACCAGATCCTGGCCGTGCTCGCCCTCGCCATGCGCGAGGCCGGGCACCTGCGCAAAGACACCGTGGTCGGCACGGTCATGTCCAACCTCGGCTTCAAGATCGCGATGGAGCGGGAGGGCATCCGGCTCGTCCAGACCGCCGTCGGCGACCGCTACGTACTGGAGTCGATGAAGGCCGAGGGCTACGCGCTGGGCGGCGAGCAGTCCGGCCATGTCATCGTCCTGGATCACGCCACGACCGGCGACGGCACGCTGACCGGTCTGCTGCTGGCGGCCCGCGTCGCCGCGACCGGCCGTACGCTCGCCGAGCTGGCCGGGGTCATGCAGCGCCTGCCGCAGCTGCTGATCAACGTCCCCGACGTCGACAAGTCCCGGGTGGACACCTCTCCGGAGCTGGCCGCGGCGGTCGCCGAGGCCGAGCGCGAGCTGGGCTCCACCGGGCGCGTACTGCTGCGCCAGTCGGGTACGGAGCCGCTGGTACGGGTCATGGTCGAGGCGGCCGACATCGAACAGGCACGCGCGGTCGCCGAGCGGCTGGCCGACGTGGTGAAGTCCGCGCTCGGTTAGGGCCTCTCGTTTCGATGCTGCCGGGCTCCGGACGAGCCCGGCAGCATCGAACGAAAGACCCTGAGGCCTCTCCGGTGGTGCACGGCGAAGGCCGGTGCGCCCTGTCCGGCCCTGATCCGCCGGCGGGACTCCCGTCCGTTCGCCGGCCGGGTCGCTCGGGCCGTCCGCGCTACTCGCCCGACGGGCGCGTCACCTGGCCCGTCCGGCGGCGATGCGCCCACAGGGCCTTCTGGAGCAGCAGCGTCAGCGTCCCCGCGACCACGATTCCGCCGAGGTTCGCCAGCAGCTGGGCCGCCGAGCCCCACATCTGGCCGTAGTCGGTGTAGCTGAACGCCACCGCCGCGTTGGCCGCCGCCGGCACCGTCGTCACGGAGATCGCGACCCCGATCAGCGCCCCGGACTTCGCCGAGGTGAGCGAGAGCGTCCCGGCGATCCCGGCCAGGAACGCCACCACGAACGACAACGGGTCCGGCTTCCAGATGAACGAGGTATTGGGACGGTCCGCCTCGACCATCGCGCGGGTGAACAGCCCGAAGGCATCCATCAGCCAGGCGAATCCGGCGGTCAGTATCATCGCGACGGCGAAGCCGCCGATCAGCGCCACCAGCGACCGCCACACAAGCCGCGGGGCGCGCTGCACCAGGGCCGTGGAGATCCCGGCCAGCGGCCCGAACTCCGGGCCGACCGCCATGGCGCCCACGATCAGGATCGCGTTGTCGAGCATCACACCGCAGGCCGCGAGCATCGTCGCGACCGCGAGGAACGACACGTAGGTGACGCTGAAGGTCGACTCCTCATGGGTCGCCTCCGTCAGCTCCTCCCACAGCACCGCGTCCGCGCCCTCGCCCGGCGCCGCCGCCTCCGCCTCGTCGGCGTGCGTGGAGAGTGTCAGGTCCATGTTCTCAACGGTGATCGAACCCGACTTGTCGATACCGAGGCCGCGCAGTGCGGAGATCAGCTCGTCGCCCGCCTCACGGGCCACGTCGCACAGCACCACGTCGCCCGCAGGGTTCCGGGCGACCCCGGACATCACCACGAGATGCGTCGTCCCGACGGTGTTCTCCACCAGGTGCACCACCTCGTCCGTACGGTCGGCGGGGACGATCAGGCGCAGGTGCAGCACGCGGACACTCCTGGAGGGCTCGACGTCTCAGAGCTTGCGCAGGGACAGCCGCTGGACCTTGTGGTCCGGACCCTTGCGCAGTACCAGGGTGGCACGGCCCCGGGTGGGCGCGACATTCTCCACCAGGTTGGGCTTGTTGATGGTCCGCCACATCGTCGCCGCGTACTCCATGGCCTCCTCCTCGGAGACCTGGGTGTACTTGCGGAAGTACGAGAACGGGTTCTGGAACGCCGTCTCGCGCAGTTTCCGGAACCGGTTGAGATACCAGGCCTCGATGTCCTCGGTCCGCGCGTCCACATACACGCTGAAATCGAAGTAGTCGGCGAGCCCGACTCTGGTCCGTCCGTCCTTGCCGGGCAGCGCGGGCTGGAGCACGTTCAGTCCCTCGACGATCAGGATGTCGGGGCGGCGCACGGTGAGCCGCTCGCCCGGCACGATGTCGTAGATCAGATGCGAGTAGACGGGCGCTGTCACCTCGTCCTTGCCGGCCTTGATGTCGGCGACGAAACGCGTCAGCGCCCGACGGTCGTACGACTCGGGGAACCCCTTGCGCGACATCAGCCCGCGCGCCTTCAGCTCCTTCATCGGCAGCAGGAAGCCGTCCGTGGTGACGAGTTCCACCCGGGGGTGTTCGGGCCAGCGGGCCAGCAGCGCCTGGAGGATGCGGGCACTGGTGGACTTGCCGACCGCGACACTGCCCGCGACCCCTATGACGAACGGGGTGCCGCGCTGCGCCCCGTGGCCGTTGCCGGCGTCCCCGAGGAAGGTGTTCAGGGCGCCGCGCAGGCCCGAGGTGGCCTGGACGTAGAGGTTGAGCAGCCGGGAGAGCGGCAGATAGACGTCCCGGACCTCGTCGAGGTCGATCACGTCCCCCAGCCCGCGCAGTTGCTCCACCTCGTCGGCGGTCAGCGGCAACGGCGTCTTGTCGCGCAGGGCGCTCCATTCGGCGCGCGACAGATCGACGTACGGCGTCGCCGCGTGCTCGGCACGGCGGTGGGTGCTTCGTGGCGGCGAAGTGATCACATGTTCATTGTTGCGGGAGTTCGAACGGAGCGGGGGGTGGGCTCGGTCACGTGGGGTACGGGGGCGGGAGGCGGGGGGGGGGGGGGGGGCCCCCCCCGGGGGGGGCCCCCCCCCCCCGGCCCCCCCCCCCCCCCCCCCCCCCGGCGGGGGCGGGGGGGGGGGGGGGGGGGGGGGGGGGGGGGGTCCGGTGTCCGCACCCCTGTGGCGGACACCGGACCCGGTTCCCGGACGCGCTCCCACGTCCGTGCTCGGCTCCCGGGTTCGAGCTCCGGGTCGCGTCAGGGTTTCTCGCCCTTGGCGTCGACGACGGCGGCCTCGACCCGGGCTTCGCTCATCAGGATCTGCCCGGCCTTGAACTTCTCCGACAGATATTGCACCCTGCCCGCGGAGGACGTGGGCTCGTAGTCCTCGGTGACCACGAAGCGCATCCCGGCGTAGCTGAAGTCGTGCGGGTCGAGGAGGATCTCCCGCTGCTCGTGGCTGCCGTCCTCCTTCCGGGTGATGGCGATGACCTCGCGTCCGGCGGCGTCCTTCACCAGGTGGTCGGTGACGTGGACACCGGGGACGGTGGCCAGGGCCCGGTAGATCCGGGCGAGGGCGGCCGGTGCGACCGGGTACGCCTCGACCATCAGCCCCATCGCGCGGAAGCTGTGCTGGGCCTCGGCCTCGGGCGGGCTCTCGGCGGTGTTGCCGGTCGGGTAGAACGAGCGGACCTTTGCCAGCAGCCGCGCCGGGTCGTCGGGCAGCTCGTCGGCGGCCCGGTACACATCGCGGGACGCGCGGTAGTCGTCGTCCTTCCCGTTCCTGGCCGCGGCGGAGTTGTGGTACGGGACCCAGTTGTCGGGGTCGTACGTGAGGCCGCCTCCGACGGCCGAGCTCCTCCGGGCTGACTGGGGCGACTGGGCCATCACCGTCTTCGTATAGATCCACTGGTCGTCGCGCGGCTCGGTCGGGGCGGGCTGCTTCTCCAGTGCGTCGGCGGCCCGGTTCAGCACCTCGGCGGGGCTGTCCAGCCGCAGGGTGCCGGTCGTCGAGGCGGGTCCGGAGCGGTCGGGGGCGGCGGCGCCGACGAGCTGGGTGCCGAGCATGGCCGCCACGGTGATCGCCGCTGCGGCACCGAACGCGGCGACCCGCCAGTCGGCCCGCAGCCGGCGGACACCGCGTCGCGCGGCTGCGCCCCCGGCGGCGTCGGTGAGCTGCCGCCGGCCCGCCGCGAGTGCGGAACGGTCCGGAACGGGTGCGTCGGCGCGCAGTTCGCGCAGCACGGTCATTTCGTCCATGACGGGGTCAGCTCCATGGCGTCGGGCGTGAACGAGGGATCCAGGCTGAGCGCTTCACGTACCTTGCGGCGGGCGCGATTGAGTCGGGACCGCACGGTGCCGAGAGGGATGCCGAGCGCCTCGGCGACCTCCTGGTATCCGAGGTCGGCCCACGCGACGAGCAGCAGCACATGGCGGTCACCGGGAGACAGCGCGGCGAGCGCCCCGGCCAGCGGCCCCTGCGCGGAGAGCCGGTCGTCGCAGCGGTCGCTCCAGGAAGCGGCCACCGGGTCGTGCCCGGTACGGGCCAGGGCTCGCAGCGCCCTTTCCTCGCCACGCCGTTGCTTGCCGATGAGGTTCGCGGCGATGCCGTACAGCCAGGGGCGGGCGCTGCGGCGCGTGCGGTCGTAACGGCGCCGCGAGCGGAACGCGATGAGGAAGGTCTCCGCCGTGATGTCGTCCGCCGCGCCCTCCCCGAGGCGGCGGACGGCATAGCGGTGGATGTCGGGCGCGTGGCGGTCGTAGAGCCCGGCGAAGGTCTCGGGCTGCTCCAGCGACTGCGCGACGAGCTCGGCGTCGTCGTCGGGGCTGGCCGGCGGTCCGGTCACATCGGCTCCAGTGGACTCGGTGGGTGAGCGTGTCACCCCTTGTTCCCCGCAGGGCACGGAAAGGTTCGCACGGGACGCGGTGCCCAGGTACGGCACGGCGGGGGAGGAAGGTGTGCCGCCGATGCGGCCCGCCCCGGCCCACGGCGTCGCCGTCCATGCCAACCGGCCCGTGGTCACCGGTTTTTACGTGGCGGTGCCGACAGGGATGAGGCACAGTCCGGACATGCCCGCGCCTTCTGGATTCAGTTACGAGACCCACGCCGACGGAACAGTCGTCATCACACACCGCGGCCGCAGGGCCACCACGCTGCGCGGCGACCGCGCCGCACGGTTCGCCGCCGAGGTGACCTCCGGTGACGCACAGGCCGTCATGGCCCGCTGGACCGGCGCCTACAAGTTCGGCAACGAACGCACCGCCCGTAACCATCCGAGGAACCGGCGGAGTCGCGGCTGACGCACGGGCCCGGGTGGTGCGAGGGGGCACGTCTCGCCGGGACGTGACGGACCGGGCCACGCCGTTTCGTGGCGCGAGGGAACCGGCCGCCCGTGGCTACTCCAGGAGTGACAGCCCGCTCTCGCAGTCGCGGCTGGCATCCACGGGTACGCGGGACGGGGGGCGCGAGGGCGCGCTAATCTGCTGGGTATCCATCGGGAAGCTTCTCTCTTCCTCGGTGGTCAGGCCCTCGATCGGGATTGCGAGTCCCGGCCGGGGGCCGACGCATGTCTGTGGTTGTGGGGGCGAGCATATGCCCGCCAACCAGGCGGAACGCCAGCCGAGTTGGCGAGCCTCACTCGTGTGAGTGACGAGGGCGTGTGTGTGCCCCTGCGTGAGGGCGGGGTAGGGGGTGTGGGGGTTGGGTTGGGAAGTTCCTTCTCTTCAAAGCCTTAAAAGCCTTTTACGTCTGGGCGCGCCAGGTCGCGGTTCACCGGGACGTGCCACACCCGGTCGCGACTGTCACGATCCGGTGAGGGCTACCTCCGCCCAGACGGTTTTGCGCGGGAAAGGGCCAGCCTGCACGCCCCACCGGATGGCGATCGCCTCGACGAGCAGCAGCCCGCGCCCCGCCTCGGAGTCGTCGTTCCGCTCCGGGAGGCGGGGCAGTACGTCCCCGCGAGCATCGGCGACCTCGATACGGAGCGTGTCCCCGGTGACGGTCAGCATGACGCGGAAGTCCCGCCCCGGCACGTACCCGTGCAGCGCGGCATTGGACGCCAGCTCGGCGATGACGTGCCCGGCGTCCTCCAGCGGCAGCCCCCAGGAGCGGAGTTGCTCGGTCGCGAGGAGCCGGGCCAGTCGGGCACCCCGACGGGTTGCGGAGAGCTGCACGGCGAACTGCCCGCTGCGGGCACGCGGTTGGGTGATTTCTTGGTTCACGTCACTCAGCGTGGCCGGAGATGCCTACTCTGAACAGCAATGACGTGCGTACGGACAGTGACTGTCCAGCGGTTGTACGGGTCTGTCCATCCGGTACGACGTCCAACGCGAAACGGTGCGGGCACGGGTGGAGGCGGGTGTCGTATGGCGGACGAGGACAACCGGGGCAACGGAGACAACACGGCGGACGGCCCTGACTGGGAGCTCGACGTCGAGGACGACTCGGGCGCGGTGATCGCGGCGGTCGGCCGCCAGATCCGGTTGTGGCGTGAGGCTGCCGGCCTGCGTGCGGCTGAGCTGGGCAGGGCGATCGGCTACGGGGAGAACCAGGTCTACAAGGTGGAGGCCGGGAAGCGTATCCCCAAGCCGGAGTTCCTGGACAAGGCGGACGAAGTCCTGGGCGCGGGCGGCAAACTCGCCGCGATGAAGAAGGACGTGGCGGAGGCGCGGTACCCGAAGAAGGTCCGGGATCTGGCGAAGCTGGAGGCAGGCGTGGTCGAGATGGGCGCGTATGCCGGTGATGTCGTCGAAGGCCTCTTGCAGACCGAGGAGTACGCCCGTGCTCTCTACAAGGAGCGGCGCCCCGCGTACACCGAGGACCAGGTGGACCGTTTGGTGGCTGCGCGCATGGCTCGCCAGTCGCTCTTCGAGCGATGTCCCGCACCGCTGCTGACGTTCGTCCAGGAAGAGGCGACGCTGAGGCGGCCGACCGGAGGCAAAATGGTGTTGCGTAGGCAGCTCGAACACCTGCTAGAACTGGGCACGTTGAGGCATGTCGAGATCCAGGTCATGCCGACGGATACGGAAGAGCATGCGGGGCTGGCCGGCTCGCACCGGGTGCTTAAGCTGAGTGACGGCACGGCTGTGGGGCACAACGAGGTTCAGCTCACCAGCCGCTTGATCACCGACCCCAAGGAGGTCCAGATCCTTGAGATGCGATACGGCCTGGTCCGAGCCCAGGCGCTCACACCTCGGTTCTCACGGACTTTCATCACGAAACTGCTGGGAGAGACATGAGTGCCAAGTCCTCGGCCGGAAACGCTTCCGAGCTGACGTGGTTCAAGAGCAGCTACAGCACTAATGACGGCCCGGCGTGTGTCGAGGTGGCGGAGACCGCGAGCGTGATCCACGTACGCGACTCCAAGAACCTGCCAGGCGGCCCCCAGCTCGGCTTCACGCCGGACGCGTGGGCGGAGTTCGTCACGTACGCGTCCACCAGTTGACCGTCGGACCACGCCCGCCCCGCTCCCGGTTGCCCCGGGAGCGGGGTGCGCTGCTGCCCGGGGGCACGCCGAGTGGCCGCCGCCGTTACCGCCACGCCGCGAGCACGTCTTCGGGACCCCAGTGCGCGGCAAGCTCCTCCGCTACCGCACCTGTCGGCGGTCGGCGGCTGACCGCGATCAGGGCCGCGCCTTCCGCCCCCGCCACCTGCTGTGCCGCTGAGGCGAGCTCCGTCAGATCCCGTACGCCGAAAGGTGTCTCGTCACGCCACTTCACCGATCCGATGAAGAGGACACGACGTGCGACGGGCTGCGCGTCCGCGCCGATGAGGTCGATCTCCGGGTTGTTCTGACGGTTCCACCAGCCGCCCACCTCGGTCGCCTCGGGGAACAGTCCGTCCGGCACTCGGCGGGCCAGCGCCTCCCTGATCACCGGTTCCACCGCACGGCCTCGCCAGGACGGCCACGATCGCTGGATCCGGGCGGCCGATACGTCCCCTCTGCCTCTCTCCGCCTGCGCAACGGCGTTCTCCAGATGTGCCAGCCAGAAGCGCAGGTAGGTGTCGGCGATCCGGTAGCGCTTGAGCTTCGGGGCGGGCCGGGTGGACAACGGAACGTCCGCGGCCACGATCTTCTTCGCCTCGATGAGTTCGGTCAGTATCGGTGCCAGGGTGCCGTGTGCCAGTGGGCGTCCGTCGGCGCCTCCCGTGCTTGCGGCGATACCGGAGAACGTCCGCTCGCCGGAACCGATCGCGCGCAGCACCCGGCCGGCCTGGAGCCGTGCGGGAAACTCCGCCGCGAGGGAACGCTCGCCCGTCGTCAGCAGCACCGACGAAGGGTCCTCCACCTGGCGTGCGAGATAGTCGGCCACCGACTCACCCGTCCGCCATTCGGTCACGACCTCGGGAAAACCCCCGGTGACCAGGTACGCGTCCAGTGCCTCCGCGGCGCCGAGCGCGGTGGAATCCTGGATGTCCGCAGGGTTGAGCGGTCCCACAGTGTACTGGCCGGCTCTCCCGTAGAACGGATGCTCGTACGACGTCAACCGGTCCATCATCGCGAGATCGGAGCCGAGGAGCAGCAGGAGCACGGGCTTCGCTGACAGATGCATGTCCCAGGCGGTCTTGAGTGCCGCGTCGAATCCTGCGTCGGCCTCGGCCAGCCAGGGGACCTCGTCCAGCACGAGAACGACCGGCTCGTCCGCAGGCAGCGCCGCAGCCACCGCGGCGAGCGTCCGGACCCAGTCCTCGGGAGCGGCGGCCTGCCCCAGGGCGGCCCCGTGTTCTCTCATGCCATGCGCTCCCGCGACCGCGTCGAACAGCGCCCGCCGGGCCATTGGCGCGGGCTGGCCGCGGGTCGCCTGGAAGAACACGTACGGCAGTCCCGACCGTGCACAGAACTCCTGCACCAGCCGGGTCTTGCCGATCCGCCGCCGGCCCTTGATCACCAGCGCCTGCCCCGCGCTGCCGCCCGAAGCCGCCCTGACCTTGTCCAGCCAGGATCCGAGGATACGCAACTCGCGACTGCGTCCGGTGAAGGCCATCGGCATCCCTGAAGTAGGAGTGGTTCAAAGTATGTGCCACTCCTACTTTACGGCTCGTGCGCGGCCAGCGGGTCTCCGATTCCGATTTGCGGCTCGGGAGCCCGGCCGCACCCTGGAACGGGGGCCCACAGCACACCCGAGAGGACAACACGCATGCCCACGGTGATCACACGTGACGGTGTCGACATCTTCTACAAGGACTGGGGTCGAGGCCGCCCGGTCGTCTTCATCCACGGCTGGCCCCTGAACGGGGACGCCTGGCAGGACCAGCTCAAGGTGGTCGCGGACAACGGGTTCCGCGGAATCGCCCACGACCGGCGCGGTCACGGCCGCTCCACCCCGGTCTGGGACGGCTACGACTTCGACACCTTCGCCGACGACCTCGACGACCTGATCACCCAACTGGACCTGCGGGACGTCACGCTGGTCGCGCACTCGATGGGCGGCGGCGAACTCGCCCGCTACATCGGCCGCCACGGCACCGGCCGGATCAGGTCCGCGGTGCTGCTCTCGGCGATCACTCCGCTGATGCTCCAGGGCCCCGACAACCCCGAGGGCGTGCCGCAGTCGGTCTTCGACGGCATCAAGAAGGGCATCCTCGCCGAGCGCTCGCAGTTCTGGAAGGACGCGGCGGTGGGCTTCTTCAGTGCCGACCGCGACGGCAGCAGGGTCACGCAGGGCAACAAGGACGCCTTCTGGCACATGGGCATGGCCGAGACCATCGAGGGTGGTGTCGCCTGTGTCGACGCCTTCGCGGCCACGGACTTCCACGAGGACCTGAAGAAGTTCGACATCCCCACGCTCGTCGTGCACGGCGACGACGACCAGATCGTCCCCATCGACGCCACGGGCCGCAAGTCCGCCCGGCTCATCGCGGGGGCGACCCTCAAGGTCTACGAGGGCGGCTCCCACGGCCTCGTCCTCGTCCCCGGTGACAAGGAGAAGTTCAACGGGGACCTCCTGGAGTTCCTCAAGCGCTGAAACACCGGATGTCCGGAGGCGCTGAAACACCGGTGTCCGACTGCGCGGCGGGTTCGCCGAATCCATCGGCAATCTTTTCGAGTTCTGCCGATATGCAGTGAAGCGTGGCAGCGGCAAGGGTCACATCACGCCGAATATGCGGCGAGCCGTGCGGAGCGGCCGGATGGTGACGGTTGGGACCCTGCCACGCCGTGATTTCGGGCGCCGAAGTCCGCCCGGGACGTTGATCGCGTGGCGCGGGCGGCAGGAGAAGCTTCTGTCCACGGGGGCGGATTCCGTCGTTCCGAGCGCGCGGGGGCCCGTACTTCCCCGTTCTTGTCGCCTGGGCGGGGCCGTTTCGTCGTTCTTCCGGTTGGCCGAAAACGGGCTCCCCGATCAGTGGTGCCGCAGTGAAAAGTGAGCACGAGAGAGCCGAACAGGCGCTCAGGTATTCCAATCATTTGTTCGCTTCACTGACCCTTTGGGGGTACACATGCGCACCGAAATGATTCTCGCCAACGACGTCTCTGCCGACCTGGACCTCGACCTCCGCATCTCGGAGGTGTCGGACGAGACCCAGGAGTTCGGCGCCGGTACGTACTCCTCGCCGAGCAGCTACGCGATCGGCACCCGTTGTCCGATCTGCTGCTGACGCGGCACATGCGTCGGCATCGGCCGACGCGGGACCGACTGAAGTGAGGCGAGGCGGAGCGGGCCCGGCCCGCTCCGCCTTCCCGTACCACCGCATCGCCTTCCCGTACCACCACATCGCTTTCCCGTACCGCCGCACCATGGGGGCTGCCGACGTGCGACCAGACCTGGAAACGGACCTGGACCTGGATCTCTTCGAGGTTCGCGAGCCGGTGCTCGTGCGGATGGCGAGTGCGCCGCGCGACCGCGCCGAGGCCCGCATCGACGCCGACGACCCCGTGCCGGGGCTCCGCCGCCTGACCGGCGACCCGCTGCTCCGCCAGGCCGTCGAGGTCGCCAGCGGAAGCCTCTCGCTCAGCCTCCAGCGCCTCGCCACCGACGAGGGTGCCGCCGCCCTCGGCCGGAAACGGACCCTGAGCGCGGCCAGGACCCTCACCCGGTACGCACGCCGCGCCGGTGGCCGGCCCACCCCCTTCGGCCTGTTCGCGGGCGTCGGCCGGGCCGCCTTCGGCCCCACCGCCAAGGCCGCGCTCACCGGCCCCGGCGAGGTTTCGGTCCGGCTCGACGGCCTCTGGCTGCACCGCCGGGTGCTCGACTGGCTCGCCGTCCCCGAGGTCCGCCGCCGGACCGACGTCGTCCTCAACGATCTGTGCGTCCGACGCGACGGCCGGCTCACCCTGCACACCGGCGAGCGCGAGATCTCGGTCCGGGACAACGCGCTGGTCGCCGTGGTCCGCGAGGCCGCCGCGCGGCCCGTCCCGTACGCGGTGCTCGTCGACGACCTGAGTGCCCGCTTCCCGTCCGTCGAGCCGGGCCGCATCGACGGTCTCCTCGCCGGTCTCGTCCAGCACGGCCTCCTGCTCACCTCCCTCACCCCGCACCGCATCGACGCCACCCTCCTCGACCGCGTCGAGGCCGCCGTCGACGGGGCCGTGCCGGGCGCCGCCGAAGGACTTCGGGCCGTCCGCGCCGCCGCCGGCGCCCACGAGGCGGACCCGCCCGGCCGGGGACAGGACTCCTGGCGGGCGCTGCTCGCCGCCGTCCGCGCCCTGGACGGCGACGACGTGGACAGCGGCCGGCGGCCGCCCGTCCATGTGGACCTGCGGATGCCCGCCGACATCGTGCTGCCGCAGACGATCGGCGAGGAGGTGCGCCGCTACGCCGCCGCGATCTGGGCGATGACCCCTGAGTGGACCACGCTCGCGCACATGCGGGACTACCGCGACCGGTTCATCGAGCGGTACGGCACCGCCTCCGCCGTCCCGCTCGCCGACCTGGTGGACCCGCACCGCGGCCTCGGCCTGCCGCCCGAGTACGGCTCCTCCGCGCCGGCCCACCCCCGCACCGGTCCCGGCGAGGACGCCGACCGTCCCCGCCGCGCCGCGATCGCCGAACTCCTCCAGCAGGCCGTCCTCGACGGCGGCGACATCGAACTCACCGACGCGGACGTGGCACGTCTGGCCAAGGCCGTCGGGCACACCCCGGGGGGCCGCGCGCCGCGCACCCTGGAACTCTGCTTCCAGATCCTCGCCGACAGTCAGGAGGCCATCGACCGGGGCGAGTTCCTGCTCCTGGGCAGTCCGCACATCGGCTCGTGGACGGCCGGCGCGACCGCGGGCCGCTTCGCCACCCTCGCCGGACTCACCGACGAACTCGCCGAGCTGGCCGCGGGCCCCGCTCCCGGGCTCGGCGACGAGGACGTGCTCGTGGCCCAGGTCGACATCATGCCGACCGACCCGCGCTCGCTGAACATCGTGCAGGTGCCGCCGCTGCTGCCGTACCGCATACCGGTCGGCGTCGCGGACGACCGCGGCGACCCGCACTGCCTGGACTGGCGCACCCTCCTGGTCGCCGCGGGCGAGGACGGACTGCGACTGCTGCACGGTCCGACCGGTCGTCAGGTCGTCCCCGTCTTCCCGCACATGCTGGCCCTCGACGCGCAGGCTCCGCCCGTCGCCCGCTTCCTCTCCGATCTCGCCGCTGCCCGCCCCCGGGTCTGGTCCGGCTGGGACTGGGCGGGGCTCGACGTCCTCCCGTATCTCCCACGCGTCCGCTACGGCCGCGTGCTGACCGCGCCGCGCCGCTGGCTCGCCGGGCGCCGCCTGATGGACGCGGCGCGCTCGGGGAGCACGGCCGTGTGGGAGGGGGGGCTGCGCGACTGGCGCCGCCGAGGCCGGGTGCCCGACCGGATCCAGATCGCCCGCAACGACCAGATGTTCCCGATCGATCTGCGTGAACCGTGGGACCAGGGGCTGCTGCGCGCCGAACTGACCGCCCAGGAACCCCGGTTCCAGCTGTACGAGGACCTCACCGCGGACGGTGCCGGGCTCGGCTGGAACTCCGGGTACAGCACCGAGATCGTCGTCCCGCTCGTCCGCGCCCCGCGCACCCCGGCGGCCGACCGGCCACAGGAGGACGCACCGGCGCTCGCCAAGTCCGTTCTCCGGTACGCGCCCACGGCGTTCCACCTGCCCGGCGAGGACTGGCTGACCGTCAAGCTGTACGCAGAGCAGGCCGCCCACGACACCCTGCTCGCCGAACATCTCCCCGTGCTGCTGGCCGACATCGGCGCGGACATCGACCGCTGGTTCTTCCTCCGCTACCGCGACCCCGACCCGCATCTGCGGCTGCGTCTCCACGGCGATCCGGCCGCACTCAACGGACGGGTCCTGCCCGTCGTCGCCCGGCACGTGCGGCGGCTGACCGACAGCGGCGCGATGCGCGGGATGACGCTGGACGCGTACCGCCCCGAGACCGACCGCTACCTCGGCCCCTCGGCGCAGGAGGCCGTCGAAGGACTTTTCCTGACAGACAGTCAGTCCGCGCTGGTCCAGCTCCGGGCGCGCCGCGCCGGGGCGGCGGCCGTGCCCGACGACGTCCTCGCGGCCGCCGGGCACGCGGTGCTGCTGGACGCGCTCGGCGACTGGGACTGGTGCGCCTGGGCGGTCCACATGTTCACCAAGGGCCCCGACCACGAGGTCTACCAGCGCCATCGTGCCCTGGCCGACCGGCTGATCGGTCCCGGAGACCTCCCCGGCGACACCGCCCGCCGCGCCGCGGCCGAACTCCGCGTCCCCGCGCTCGCGGAGCTGTGGGCCGACGCCCCCGAACCGGCGGCCTACGGAAAGCTGGTGCTGGCCGCCTCGGAGGCCGACCGCGACGAGGCCGTGCTGTCGCTGCTGCACATGCGGCACAACCGGCTGTTCGGTATCGACCAGGCGGCGGAGGCCCGTGCCTACGCGGTCCTGCGCGGAGCCGCCCGCACCCGCATCGCCCGCCGCGAACACGCGGCCCGGCCCACCGCCGCAGCCGTCAGGAGCGCCCGATGACCACCCCCGACCGAACCGAACTGCGCGAGCGCGCCGGACAGGTCTCGGAGCGGATCCTCGACCGGCTGGCCGACCCCGCCGCCACCATGGCCGCGACCCGGATCCCGGCCGAGGCCAACGACACCGGCGAGACCGAGGCCATCTGGGCCGAGATGACCCTGGGCAGCGGCAGCCCCGGCCTGGCCATCGCCTTCAGCGGCGCCGCCCGTCCCGGCACCGACCGCACCGCCCGCGCGCACGGGTACCTCGCCGCCGCCACCTCGGCCGCGGCCCTCGGCGACACCACGCCGAGCGGCATCTTCAAGGGGCCCGGCGCCCTTGCCTTCGCCGTCCTGATCGCCCATCGCGCCACGGGCGGCTACGTCTCCGCGCTCCAGCGGCTCGACGGCTACCAGCGGGACCTGGTCCGCACCGCACTGCCCGCCGTCCCGGAGAACTCCCCGCTGCCCACCATCGGGCACTACGAGGTGGTGCGCGGGATGACGGGGGTGGGCCGCTACCTGCTGGCCCGCGCCGAGACCTGCGGCGAGGAACTGGAGACCACCCTCACCTATCTGACCCGCCTCGCGCGGGGCGAGGTGGAACACCGCGGCCACAAGGTGCCGCGGTGGTGGGCCCTGGACGCGCCCCGGATCGGCTCGGAGGACCAACTGCCCGACGGCCACCTCAACCTCGGGCTCTCGCACGGTGTCGCCGGTCCGCTCGCCCTGCTCTCGCTCGCCTGGCGGCAGGGGGTCCGCGTGCCGGACCAGCGGGAGGCCATCGAGGCGTGCGTCGCACTGCTCACCCGGTGGGCGGTGCGCGACGAGCACGGGCTGTACTGGCCCCCGTACCTGAGCCTCGACGAGTGGCTGGCCGGACCCGACGCCTTCACCACCCCCGCCGGACGGCCCGCCTGGTGCTACGGCGCCCCCGCGGTCTCCCGTGCGCTGCAACTGGCCGGGCTGGCACTGGACCGCGCGGACTGGACCGGCACGGCGAAAGCGTCCGTGGAGCGGCTGCTGACGCTGACCCCGGACCGGTGGGACATCGACGACAACGCGCTGTGCCACGGCTGGGCGGGTGCTCTGCACCAGCTCGGGCGGCTCAACGAGCACTTCGCCGACGCCCGGATCGAGGAGGTCCGGGACCGGATCGCGGCCCCACTGGTCGACGCCTTCGACCCGGAGCTGCCCTTCGGCCACCGCTTCACCATGACGAAGGTGCCGTTCGGGACGGACGTCTCCGGATACCTCGACGGGGCGGCGGGTCTGGCCCTGGCTCTGGACGCGTACTCCGTCGGGGGCGCACCTTCGGACTGGGACATGCCGCTGCTGCTGGCCTGAGACGACGCAGTGCCGACGGCGTTCCCTGCCGCTCCGTTCACCTTCTGCGACGATGCGAAGAAGAGGGGGAGGGCGAGCAGGAAGGGAACGGTATGTGCGGAATCGTCGGATACGTCGGTGGGCAGTCGGCGCAGGACGTCGTCGTCGCGGGCCTGAAGCGCCTCGAATACCGGGGCTACGACTCGGCGGGCATCTCCGTCCTCGCGGACGGCGGTCTGGCCGCCGCGAAGAAGGCGGGCAAGCTCGTCAATCTGGAGAAGTCGCTGGCCGAGGCGCCGCTCCCGGCCGGGACCACCGGCATCGGCCACACCCGCTGGGCCACCCACGGTGCCCCCACCGATGCCAACGCCCACCCGCACCTCGACAACGCCGGCCGCGTCGCCGTCGTGCACAACGGGATCATCGAGAACTTCGCCGTGCTGCGCGCCGAACTCGCCGAGCGCGGCCACGATCTGGCCTCCGAGACCGACACCGAGGTCGTCGCCCATCTCCTCGCCGAGGCGTTCTCGTCCTGCGCGGACCTGGCGGAGGCGATGCGACAGGTGTGCCGGCGCCTCGAGGGCGCCTTCACTCTGGTGGCCGTGCACGCGGACGCGCCCGACGCGGTGGTCGGGGCCCGGCGCAACTCGCCGCTCGTGGTCGGGTTGGGGGAGGGCGAGTCGTTCCTGGCCTCCGACGTGGCCGCGTTCATCGCGCACACCCGCTCCGCGATCGAGCTGGGACAGGACCAGGTGGTGGAGCTGCGGCGGGAGGGTGTCACCGTCACCGACTTCGACGGGCGGCCCGCCGACGTGCGCGAGTACCACGTGGACTGGGACGTCTCCGCCGCCGAGAAGGGCGGCCACGATTACTTCATGCTCAAGGAGATCGCCGAACAGCCCAAGGCGGTCGCCGACACCCTCCTCGGACGGATCGACGGCGCGGGCAGGCTCCACCTCGACGAGGTACGGATCACCCCCCGCGAGCTCCGCGAGGTCGACAAGGTCGTGATCGTCGCCTGCGGCACCGCGTTCCACGCCGGGATGATCGCCAAGTACGCCATCGAGCACTGGACCCGCGTTCCCTGCGAGACCGAGCTGGCCAGCGAGTTCCGCTACCGCGACCCGATCCTCGACCACCGCACCCTCGTCGTCGCGATCTCCCAGTCCGGCGAGACCATGGACACCCTGATGGCCCTGCGGCACGCCCGCGAACAGGGCGCGAAGGTCCTGGCCATCTGCAACACGAACGGCTCCACCATCCCGAGGGAGTCCGACGCCGTGCTCTACACGCACGCGGGACCCGAGGTCGCCGTCGCCTCCACCAAGGCCTTCCTCACCCAGCTCGTCGCCTGCTACCTCGTCGCCCTGTACCTCGGCCAGCTCCGCGGCACGAAATGGGGCGACGAGATCCGGACCGTCATCCGCCAGCTCTCCGAGATCTCCGGGGCGGTCGAACGGGTCCTGGAGACCATGGAGCCCGTTCGCGCGCTGGCCCGTTCTCTCGCCGACCACGACACCGTGCTCTTCCTGGGCCGCCACGTCGGCTATCCCGTGGCCCTGGAAGGCGCGTTGAAGCTCAAGGAACTCGCGTACATGCACGCCGAGGGGTTCGCCGCGGGCGAGCTCAAGCACGGGCCGATCGCGCTCATCGAGGACGATCTGCCCGTGGTCGTGATCGTGCCCTCGCCGCGCGGCCGGTCGGTGCTGCACGACAAGATCGTCTCGAACATCCAGGAGATCCGGGCCCGCGGCGCCCGCATCGTCGTCATCGCCGAGGAGGGCGACGAGGCGGTCGTGCCGTACGCCGACCACCTCATCAGGATTCCCGTTACGCCTACGCTGCTTCAGCCGCTGGTGTCGACCGTGCCGCTGCAGGTCTTCGCCTGCGAGCTGGCGACGGCCCGCGGCAACGACGTGGACCAGCCGCGCAATCTGGCGAAGTCCGTGACCGTGGAGTAGCGAGCAGTGAAGGAACATGCGTGATCATCGGGGTCGGGATCGATGTGGCCGAGATCGAACGGTTCGACGCGGCGATGGAGCGTACGCCGCACCTGGCCGACCGGCTCTTCGTGAAGAGCGAGCTGCTGCTGCCCAGCGGCGAGCGGCGCGGTATCGCCTCGCTCGCCGTGCGGTTCGCCGCCAAGGAGGCTCTTGCGAAGGCACTCGGCGCGCCGGGCGGTCTGCTCTGGACGGACGCCGAGGTGTACGTCGAGGACAGCGGACAGCCCCGGCTGCGGGTCAGCGGCACCGTCGCCGCGCGCGCCGCCGAACTGGGCGTACGGAACTGGCACGTGTCGCTCAGCCATGACGCGGGGGTGGCGTCGGCCGTGGTGATCGCGGAGGGTTGAGCACATGCGTACCGCGTACAGCGTTCAGACCGTACGGGCCGCCGAGCGCGCCCTGATGGACCGGCTTCCCGAGGGCGCCCTGATGCAGCGCGCCGCGGCGGGCCTCGCGGCGGCCTGCGCCGATGTGCTGCGCCGGCGCGGACGGGTGTACGGGGCCCGGGTCGTCCTGCTCGTCGGCAGCGGCGACAACGGGGGCGACGCGCTGTACGCGGGCGCCCGGCTGGCCCGCCGCGGCGCGGGTGTGCGCGCCGTGCTCACCTCGCCCGGCCGCGCCCACGAGGGCGGGCTCGCGGCGCTGCTGGCGGCGGGCGGGCGTGTGGCGGAGGGCGACGCGGCGACGAGCGCCTGGGGCGGGCACATCGATCTCGTCGTGGACGGGATCACCGGCATCGGCGGGCGGGGCGGACTGCGCCCGGACGCCGCCGCGCTGGTGCGGGCCTTCGAGGCGACCGGCGCGGTTTTCGTCGCCGTCGACCTGCCCAGCGGGGTCGAGGCCGACTCCGGCGAGGTGCTCGGCGAGACGGTGCGGGCCGACGCCACCGTCACCTTCGGCACGCACAAGCCGGGGCTGCTCGTCGACCCGGCCGCGAGCCTGGCGGGCGCGCTGCACCTGGTCGACATCGGGCTCGGGCCGGAGCTGCCGGACGTACCCGACCTGGAGGCGCTGCAGTACGCGGACGTCGCCGCGCTCCTGCCGGTGCCCGCGAGCGAGAGCGACAAGTACCGGCGGGGCGTCGTGGGCATCGTCGCCGGGTCGGCGCGGTATCCGGGGGCGGCGGTGCTGGCCGTCTCGGGGGCGCTGCGGGGCGGCGCGGGGGCGGTGCGGTACGTCGGTCCGGGCGCGGGCGCGGTGATCGCCCGCCATCCGGAGACGCTGGTCCACGAGGGCCCGCCGTCGAAGGCGGGACGGGTGCAGGCATGGGTCGTCGGGCCGGGGCTCGGTGACGGCGCGGAGGCCGTCGAGGCGGTCCGTGACGTGCTGGACACGGATGTCCCGGTACTCGTCGACGCGGACGGGCTGCGGCTGCTCGACGCCGCCGCCGTACGCGCGCGCACCGCGCCGACCGTCCTCACCCCGCACGCCGGTGAGGCGGCGGCCCTGCTCGGCGTCCCGCGCGGGGAGGTCGAGGCGGGGCGGCTCGCCGCCGTACGGGAACTGGCCGCCCGCCACCGCGCCACGGTCCTGCTCAAGGGGTCGACGACCCTGGTCGCCACCGACACCGCGCACACCCCCGTACGGGTCAACGCGACCGGCACCTCCTGGCTGGCCACGGCCGGCAGCGGCGACGTCCTCTCCGGCCTGACGGGCTCCCTGCTGGCGGCGGGCCTCGCCCCGCGCGACGCCGCGTCGGTCGGCGCGTATCTGCACGGCCTGGCCGCCCGCCACGCCGCGGACGGCGCCCCCGTCGCCGCGCAGGACGTCGCCGAGGCGATCCCGGCAGCATGGCGGGACGTACGGGCCTGAGTGATCCTGGCCGCAGACAACGCCGGCAGCAGGGGGCAACGGCGAGCGGACGCCGACAGGAGGCCGATCGTGGGCACCAGCAAGGGCAGCGGTACCGACGTGCGCGTACGCCGCGTGTACGACCCGCAGGAGGACGGCGACGGCACCCGTGTCCTCATCGACCGGCTCTGGCCGCGCGGCGTGGCCAAGGACCGGGCCGGAATCGACCGGTGGCTCAAGGACGTCACCCCGTCGACCGAGCTCCGTGCCTGGTACCACGAGGACCGCACCGGCACCCGCTACGACGAGTTCACCGACCGCTACCGCGCCGAACTGGCCGACCCCGTCCACACGGCGGCCGTCGACGAGTTGGTGGAACTGCTCCGCGAGGGCGGCCCGGTGACGCTCGTCACGGCGGTCAAGGACGTACCGCACAGCCATGTCCCGGTCCTCGTCGACCATCTGGAACACGAGCTGCGCCGGCACTGAGATGGCCCCCGCGGCACAGCGGACGCCCCTGGTGACGGTCCCTGCCCGACCCGCCGCCCGCAGGGCCCGCCGTACGCCTCTGAGAGACTGGGCGCGATGAACGAGACAGCGTCCTTGAGAGCCCGTGCCGAGATCGACCTCGCCGCATTGCGCGCCAATGTGCGTGAACTGCGCGCGCGGGCGGCCGGTGCGCAGCTCATGGCCGTCGTCAAATCCGACGCGTACGGCCACGGTGCGGTGCCCTGCGCCCGCGCCGCGCTGGAGGCCGGGGCGACCTGGCTGGGCACCGCGACTCCGCAGGAGGCGCTCGCGCTGCGGGCCGCCGGGCTCGGCGGCCGGGTGATGTGCTGGCTGTGGACACCGGGCGGTCCCTGGCGCGAGGCGATCGAGGCCGACATCGATGTGTCGGTGAGCGGGATGTGGGCCCTGCGCGAGGTGGTCGCCGCGGCCACGGAGGCCGGCATCCCGGCCCGTGTCCAGCTCAAGGCCGACACCGGCCTCGGACGCAACGGCTGTCAGCCCGCCGACTGGCCCGAGCTGGTCGCCGCCGCCCGCGCCGCCGAGGACGCGGGCACGGTCAGGATCACCGGCCTCTGGTCCCACTTCGCCTGCGCCGACGAGCCGGGCCACCCCTCCATCGCCGCTCAGCTGAACGTGTTCCGGGACATGGTCGCGTACGCGGAGAAGGAGGGCGTCGACCCCGAGGTGCGCCACATGGCCAATTCCCCGGCGACGCTGACGATCCCCGAGGCGCACTTCGATCTGGTACGGACCGGGATCGCGATGTACGGCATCTCGCCCAGCCCCGAGCTCGGCACCCCGGCCGACTTCGGACTGCGTCCCGTCATGACGCTCGTCGCGTCGATCGCCCTGGTCAAGCAGGTGCCGGCCGGTCACGGGATCAGTTACGGGCACCACTACACCACCTCCGCCGAGACGACCCTGGGCCTGGTGCCGGTCGGCTACGCGGACGGCATCCCGCGCCATGCCTCCGGCCGCGCGCCCGTCCTGGTCGGTGGTGTGTGGCGGCGGATCGCGGGCCGGGTGGCCATGGACCAGTTCGTCGTCGACCTCGACGGGGACGAGATCGAGGTGGGCAGCGACGCGGTGCTCTTCGGCCCCGGGGACCGGGGCGAGCCGAGCGCCGAGGACTGGGCGCAGGCCGCCGACACGATCGCGTACGAGATCGTCACCCGGATCGGCACCCGTGTGCCGCGCGTCCATCTGCATGGCACCCCGGCCGAGTCCTGACCGATCAAGCTCCCCTGACCAGGCACGATCTGAGCACGACTGGAACAGGCCAGCCCTGACCTGACGGATACGACCGACGAGGAGCGCGGCACGGTGAGCGAGATCAGCGCGGGGGACGCGGTGACGGACGCCGCTACGGCGGTCGGCTGGCGCCGGGCGGGGTTCGCCGGGGCCGCCATAGGTGTGGTCGCGGCCGGAGCCGCCGCGGGCGTCGCGGTCGAGCGGCTGACCGTGGGCCGGGGCATGCGCAGGAGGGCCAGGCTCGCGCTCGACGCCTCGGGGCCGTACGGCTCGCTGCGCGGACTGCCCGGCCGGGCCACGGCCGACGACGGCACCGAGCTGTACTACGAGATCGACGAGGTCGAACCGGACGGCGGTGCGGGGACCGGTCCGGGCGGCGAGAGCACAACCGCCACCGGGGCCGGTACGCGCCGCCGCCGGCTCTTCGGCCGCAAGGCGCCCGCGCCCGTCACCGTGATCTTCAGCCACGGCTACTGCCTCAACCAGGACTCCTGGCACTTCCAGCGGGCGGCGCTGCGCGGTCTGGTCCGTACCGTCCACTGGGACCAGCGCAGCCACGGCCGCTCCGAGCGGGGCCGGGCCCAGGCGGACGGGGTGACGGTCGGCATCGACCAGCTCGGCCGGGATCTGAAGGCGGTCATCGACGCGGCCGCCCCGGAAGGGCGGCTGGTGCTGGTCGGGCACTCGATGGGCGGCATGACGATGATGGCGCTCGCCGAGCAGTACCCCCAGCTCATCCGGGACCGGGTCGCCGCCGTGGCCTTCGTCGGCACATCGAGCGGGAAGCTGGGCGAGGTCAGTTTCGGACTGCCGATCGCGGGTGTGAACGCGGTGCGAAGGGTGCTGCCGGGGGTGCTCAGGGCGCTCGGCTCCCAGGCCGAACTGGTGGAACGGGGCCGGCGGGCGACCGCCGATCTCTTCGCCGGTCTGATCAAGCGGTACTCGTTCGGATCGCGGGACGTGGACCCGGCGGTCGAACGGTTCGCCGAGCGGCTCATCGAGTCCACCCCGATCGATGTGGTCGCCGAGTTCTACCCGGCCTTCACCGAACACGACAAGAGCCACGTCCTGCCCGCCTTCCGTGACCTCCCGGTGCTGATCCTGGCGGGCGACAAGGACCTGGTGACGCCCAGCTCGCACAGCGAGGCCATCGCGGACCAGCTCCCGGAGGCGGAGCTGGTCATCGTCCCGGACGCCGGTCATCTGGTGATGCTGGAACACCCGGAGACGGTGACGGACCGGCTGGCGGACCTGCTGGTACGCGTCGGAGCGGTGCCGGCAGCGGCTAACGTTGGCGGGCATGGAAGCACCGCACAACAGCCTGACGGCTGAGCCAGTCGAAGGCGCCGCGCCGGGCACCGTCACCGTGCGCCTGGCCGTCGGATCCCCCGAACAGATGCAGGCCCTCGGCCGCCGGATCGCCGCTGTCCTGCGCCCCGGCGACCTCGTGATGCTCACCGGTGAGCTCGGCGCCGGGAAGACGACGCTGACCCGGGGGCTCGGCGAGGGCCTCGGGGTGCGTGGCGCCGTGACCTCGCCCACCTTCGTGATCGCCCGTGTCCATCCGTCGCTGACCGGCGGTCCCGCGCTGGTCCACGTCGACGCGTACCGCCTGGGCGGCGGGCTCGACGAGATGGAGGACCTGGACCTCGACGTGTCGCTGCCGGAGTCGGTGGTGGTCGTGGAGTGGGGCGAGGGCAAGGTCGAGGAGCTTTCGGACGACCGGCTGCAGGTGGTGATCCACCGCGCGGTCGGTGACACGGACGACGAACAGCGCGAGGTGACGCTGGTCGGGATCGGGGCCCGCTGGGCGGGGCTGGGCGAGGTCTGAGCGCGGGACGCGCTTTCCGACAGTGTGTCGGCACATTGTTGCGCCGGGCGGGGCGGGCGTGGTCACATGGAGGGTGAGAGCGGGTTAGGTCTGCCTAACCATGCCTTCCGCCGGAGCCTCAGGAGGCATCCATGACGACGTCCGCCGACCGTGAAGTGCCGCCGCCATCGATGAGAGACCTGCTGTCGGCCTGCGCCGCCGCCACGGCGGTCTCGACCCCGCCCACGCCGTCCGCGGACCAGGACACCGCCCTTCCCGCGGATGACGCGGAAACGGACGCGGAAACGGACCGCGACGCGGAACCGGTCGAATCCGCCCAGGGACGCCGGGCCGGCTGAAGCCGCGGGTTACGGGACGACGACCACTTACTGGACGACGACCACCGGTGTGCGTACGGTCGCGAACTCCCACATCGCGTCCCCGTCGGCCCGGGACATCCGCACGCCGCCCGTCTTGAGCGACGGGTCCGGGCTCTCCATCGAGCCGTCCAGTGCCGCGCTGAATCCCACAGCCACGCCGTCCGCCATCGCGAATCGCACCACGTGCTCGATCATCACGCCGTCCGAGCCCTTGGTGGCGGGACCCGAACGCGTACCCACCAGGTACTTCCCGGGCAGCGGGTTCAGCGCGCTCGGCATGACCTCGAAGGTCCGGGTCACCTTCCCGGCCTCGTCGACGAGCCACACCTGACGGTCCTTGAGGGCGTACACCACGCGCTTGCCGGTACCGGAGCCGGCCGGGAGCGCGGGCGGCGACTTCTTCTTGTCCTTCGGCTTGTCATGGCTGGTGGCAGGGGTGCTGCTGGAGACCTTCGGCTTGGTTACGGCGACGGAATCGGGGGCGTTCGCCGATGCCTGGTAGGCCAGGAAACCGACCACGGCGAGAGCTGCCGCGGTGAGCCCGGCCACGATTCCCGAGCTGCCCCTAGCCACCGTGCGCGCCCCTTTCGCTTCCATATGTAGTACAAGCGTTTACGTCGTACTCGCGTGTACACGGTGACGGTAGCAGCCGGTGCCGGTCGCACCGGGACGCCGTACGGGACGCCGTGCCCCCGTCGGAGGAGCCGTAGGCTGTTTGCGTGCTCTTGCTCGCCGTGGATACCGCCACCCCCGCCGTCACCGTCGCCCTTCACGACGGAAACTCCGTCGTCGCCGAGTCCGGTCAGGTCGACGCCCGAAGGCACGGGGAGCTGCTGCTGCCCGCCGTCGACCGGGTCCTCGCCGAGGCCGGGGTGAAACTCGACGCCGTGACGGACGTGGTCGTGGGCGTCGGCCCCGGCCCGTACACCGGGCTGCGGGTCGGCCTGGTCACGGCCGCGACCTTCGGCTCCGCCCTGTCCGTACCCGTGCACGGGCTGTGCACCCTCGACGGTCTCGCGTACGCCGCCGGGCGGGACGGCCTGGAAGGCCCCTTCGTCGTCGCGACGGACGCCCGCCGCAAGGAGGTGTACTGGGCGCGGTACGAGGACTTCCGTACGCGTGCCACGGAGCCCGCCGTCGACCGGCCCGCCGACATCGCCGAGCGGCTCGCCGGACTTCCCGTCGTCGGCGCGGGCGCCGTGCTCTACCCGGAGGCGTTCCCGGACCCCCGGGGCCCGGAGCACGTCAGCGCCGGTGCGCTGGCGGCCCTCGCCGCCGAGCGCCTGGCCGCGGGCGCGGAACTGCTGCCGCCGCAGCCGCTCTACCTCCGCAGGCCCGACGCGCAGGTTCCGAAGAACTACAAGGTGGTCACCCCCAAGTGACGAGCACGACTGCCGTACTGCGCGAGATGCGCTGGTGGGACATCGATCCGGTGCTGGAGCTCGAACACGAGCTGTTCCCGGACGACGCCTGGTCGGCCGGCATGTTCTGGTCCGAGCTGGCGCACTCCCGCGGCGCGCGGGCCACCCGCCGCTACGTCGTCGCCGAGGATCCCGTGACCGGCCGGATCGTCGGCTACGCCGGGCTCGCCGCGGCCGGTGACCTCGCCGACGTACAGACCATCGGTGTCACCCGTGACCACTGGGGCGGCGGCCTCGGCTCCGAACTCCTCAGCGATCTGCTGAAGCACGCCACGGCCTTCGAGTGCGCCGAGGTGCTCCTCGAAGTCCGCGTCGACAACACCCGGGCGCAGAAGCTGTACGAACGCTTCGGCTTCGAACCGATCGGCTTCCGCCGCGGCTACTACCAGCCGGGCAACATCGACGCACTCGTCATGCGCCTGACGGTGCAAGAGCCCGTACAAGAGACAGAGACTGACTGATGGCTGACGAACCGCTCGTACTCGGCATCGAGACCTCCTGCGACGAGACCGGCGTCGGCATCGTCCGCGGTACGACGCTGCTGGCGGACGCCGTGGCGTCCAGCGTCGACACACACGCCCGCTTCGGCGGTGTCGTCCCGGAGATCGCCTCCCGGGCGCACCTGGAGGCGATGGTCCCCACCATCGAGCGCGCCCTGAAGGAGGCCGGGATCAGCGCCCGCGACCTCGACGGCATCTCCGTCACCGCGGGTCCTGGGCTCGCGGGCGCGCTGCTCGTCGGCGTCTCGGCCGCCAAGGCGTACGCGTACGCGCTGAACAAGCCGCTCTACGGGGTGAACCACCTCGCCTCGCACATCTGCGTCGACCAGTTGGAACACGGTCCGCTGCCCGAGCCGACCATGGCGCTGCTGGTCAGCGGCGGCCACTCCTCGCTGCTCCTCGCGCCCGACATCACCCATGACGTACGGCCGCTGGGCGCGACCATCGACGACGCGGCGGGTGAGGCCTTCGACAAGATCGCCCGGGTGCTGGATCTCGGCTTCCCCGGCGGTCCGGTCATCGACCGGCTGGCGAGGGAGGGCGATCCGAAGGCGATCGCGTTCCCGCGCGGTCTGAGCGGCTCGCGCGATCCCGCGTACGACTTCTCCTTCTCCGGTCTGAAGACCTCGGTGGCCCGTTGGATCGAGGCCAAGCGGGCGGCGGGCGAGGAGGTGCCGGTGAGGGACGTGGCGGCGTCCTTCCAGGAGGCCGTCGTGGACGTGCTCACCCGAAAGGCCGTCCGGGCCTGCAAGGACGAGGGCGTCGACCACCTGATGATCGGCGGCGGCGTCGCGGCCAACTCGCGGCTGCGGGCGCTGGCCGAGGAGCGGTGCGAGCGGGCGGGCATCCGGCTGCGGGTGCCGCGGCCGGGGCTGTGCACGGACAACGGGGCGATGGTCGCGGCGCTGGGCGCGGAGATGGTGGCCCGGGGCAGGCCGGCCTCGGACCTGGAGCTGTCCGCGGACTCGTCGCTGCCGGTGACCGACACCCACGTCCCCGGTGTCCACGCGCACGACCACGACCACGTGCACGAGATCAGCAAGGACAACCTGTACTCATGAGTGGCACGGGCGGTACGACCGTCGCGCTGATGTGGGAGGCCCGCGCCGTCGACGGCAGAGGCCCCGAACTCCTGGAATGGGCGCGCGCCCGCGCGGCCGAGCTGGCCCGCGAGCCGCTGCGGCGCGAGCTGTTGCGCGCCCCGCAGGACCGGGTCCTGGTCATCACCTGGTGGGCGGCGGCCTACGGCGACGAGCTGCCCGAACTCCCCGAACCGGCCGCCGAGTTGATCACCCGTCCGGTGCACCGCTGGCGCTTCGAGTCCTTGGGCTCGTAGAGGCTCCCGGACGGGGGAGCCCGGGGCGGGGCGAGCCCTTCGGCGGAGGGACCTTTCGGCCGAGGCGGGGGAGGCCCTGGGGCGTGGGCGATACCGCGCCCCGTGAGAGCCCGGACCCGGCTCGACATGGCCGGAGCGCTGCTGGTCACCGCCGGTACGACACTGCTGGTCCTCGGGCTCGTGCGCACCTCGACCCACTCATGGGGGTCGGCCTCGACGCTCGGCACGCTCGGTGCCGCCGTGCTCCTGCTGGCCGCCTTCGCTGCCGTCGAGCTGCGCGTTGCCACCCGCTCCCGCCAGGTGGGCGGCTCGCTGGGGCTCGCGGTTCTGGTCACCGTCGCCGCGCAGGTCACCGGCGACGGGGGCCGGCCGGCCGATCTGGCGGCGGGGTACGCGGCGGCGTTCTGGGTCTGTGCCGGGCTGCTCGCGCTTGCGGCGCTGGTGGCCCTGGTGCTGCTCTCGCCACCGGAACGGACCGCCTCGGTGGCCGCTCCGGTGGCCGCTCCGGAAGATTCTCAGAAGAATTCCGTGGGAGCTGTCGATCCGGGTGTCTCCCGTTCGACGCAAGGGTGAGAGGCGGGGAAGGACCCCGCCCCTTCCGACCGAGGAGTCACCATGCCCCGCTTCATGTCGCTGATCCGCATCGACGAGCAGAACCTCCCCTCCGAGAACCCCGGCCCCGACTTCGAGAAGCGCATGGGCGCCCTGTTCGAGGAGATCACCAAGGCCGGGGTCATGCTGGAGACGGCCGGACTCACCCCGACCTCCGAGGGCACCAGGGTCACCTGGTCCGGCGGCAGGCTCAGCTACACCGACGGCCCCTTCACCGAGACCAAGGAGGTCGTCGGCGGCTACGCCATCCTCCAGGTCAAGGACAAGGCCGAAGCCCTGGAATGGACCAAGCGGTTCCTGCAGATCCACCCGGAGAGCTGGACCGTCACCTCCGAGGTCCGGCAGATCGACGAGGCCCCGGGCGTCTGACCGCCCCGGCTTGCCGCGTCCCCGTACCGCTGCTCTGATGAGTGACCGTGACGGCAGCAAGTGCGAGGACGGCGGTCGAGGCGGTCTTCAGGATCGAGTCCGCGCGGATCATCGCAGGTGTCACCCGCATCGTGCGGGACGTGGGCATAGCCGAGGAACTCGCGCAGGACGCCCTGGTGGCCGCGCTGGAACAGTGGCCGCAGTCAGGTGTCCCGGACCGGCCGGGCGCCTGGCTCATGGCCACCGCCAGACACCGCGCGATCGATCTCGTACGCCGCAAGGAGACGTACGCGCGCAAGCTCGCCGAGGTGGGGCGGACCCTGGAGGACGTGCCGCCGCCCGAGCCCGCGGAAGCGGACGACATCGACGACGATCTGCTCCGGCTGATCTTCACCGCCTGCCATCCGGTGCTGTCCACCGAGGCCCGGATCGCCCTCACCCTGCGGCTGCTCGGCGGACTCACCACCGAAGAGATCGCCCGCGCGTTCCTGGCCCCCGAACCGACCGTCGCCCAGCGCATCGTCCGGGCGAAACGGACCCTGGGCCGGGAGGGCGTCCCCTTCGAGGTGCCGTACGGACCCGAGCGTGCCGCCCGCCTCGCCTCGGTGCTCGACGTCATCTACCTGATCTTCAACGAGGGATACGCCGCGACCGCGGGCGACGACTGGCTGCGGCCGGCGCTGTGCGAGGACGCGCTGCGGCTGGCCCGGGTGCTGGCGGCTCTGATGGAACGGGAGCCGGAGGTCCACGGCCTGGCGGCGCTGCTGGAACTCCAGGCCTCGCGCACCGCCGCCAGGACCGGGCCGGACGGCGCCCCGGTGCTGCTGGCCGACCAGAACCGGGCCCGCTGGGACCACCTGCTGATCCGGCGCGGCGTCGCGGCCCTGGAACGGGCCGTGGCGGCGACGGAGGAGGGCACCGGGCTCGGCCCGTACACCGTGCAGGCGGCGATCGCCGCCTGCCACGCACGGGCGGTGACGTACGAGGACACGGACTGGAGCACCATCGCCGCCCTCTACGACCGCCTCGCCGCGATCGCGCCGTCCCCGGTCGTCGAGCTCAACCGGGCCGTGGCGGTCTCGATGGCCGAGGGCCCCGCGGCCGGCCTCGCCCTGGCCGACGCCCTGGCCGGCGATCCGGCACTCAGGAGCTACCACCTGCTGCCCAGCGTCCGCGGGGACCTGCTGGCCAGGATGGGCCGTACGGACGAGGCACGGGCGGAGTTCGTACGGGCGGCCGGACTGACCCGCAACGCGCGCGAACGCGAGCTGCTCCTGGACCGCGCCGCCCACCCGGACCGCGCCGGGCGATGAGTTCCGGGCGCCGCGCCGGGCCACGCCGGTCAGGGGGCGGCGACCCCCATCGAGTCGGCCGCCATCGGCTTCGGGGCGCCCTTCGCGTAGAACACGTCGAGATCGAGGATCGTGAACCCCGCGGCCGTCAGCATCTCGGGGATCGACCGCGTCAGATGGCACCCGCCGAAGAGCCGCCGCTCCAGTGGGTCGAGGCGGCGCTGCCAGCGGCGTACGTCCTCGTCCTCCTCCGGCGCCAGCCCGTGCTCCAGGAAGTGCAGGGTCGCACCGGGCTTGAGGACCCTCCGCACCTCGCGCAGCGCCGCGTCGGCGTCGGGGATGGTGCACAGCGCCCACGTCGACAGGGCGCCGTCGAAGGTGTTGTCCTCGAACGGCAGGTACTGACTGTCCAGGCAGGCGCGCCGCACCAGGGCGTGCCCCGCGTCGATGCGGTCCCGGGCCAGCTTCCAGCCGAGATCGGACGGCTCGACCGCGGCCACGTCGGTGACGGCCTCCGGGTAGAACGGGACGTTGTGCCCGGAGCCGAACCCGATCTCGATGATCTCGCCGTACAGGCCTTCGCAGACCCGGCGCCGCAGCGGCTCGAACGCCTTCGAGCGGCCGGCGGCATCGGCGATCCGGGGCACGATCCGTTCGGCATAGAACCCCATCGCGAACCTCCGTATGTCCCTTCCCAGCATGGCACCCCGGCGGCCTCGACGCACCGTGCCGTCGACAGGTTCCCGCGGTCGATAGGGTCTGGCCCATGTTCAGCCGCGCACAACTGCCGCCGCCCCCACCGCCCGTGGAGATACGTTCCTGGCCCGACCGCGAGGCGCTGCTCACCGACCGGGCCGTGGTGCTGGGGGAGTTGGTGAAGAGGCATGTCTCACCGGCGCGGCTGGCGACACTGTGGCTGTGGGGGGCGCTCTGCGCGGTCGGCTGGTCGCTGGTGAGCGCGGCGCTCATCACGTTCGAGGAGACCTACGACATCTTCAGCGCCGTGCTCGCCGTGATCCTCGCCGCAATGGGCGCCTGCTGTGCGGTGCCCGCGGTCGTCCTCGTCGTCATCGGGCTGCGCCACGACCGCGACATCCGCCGACTGCTCTCCGCCTGGGGCGGGTTGGACCGCGATCCGGTGCGCGACGCGCGGTTGAGGATGCCGGGCGTCAGTCTCGTCTGGCTGCTGTCGTCCTTCGCGCTGTGTGTACTCGGGCTGTACACCTGCATCGCGGTCCCGGCGACCGACGAGGCGGTCCGGGACGGTTTCGGCCTCGCCGCCCTGTTCATGGGACTCGGGATGACCTGCTGGCTCGTCGGACTGATCGGCGTCACCAAGGCCTTCGCCCACCGCCGTTGGGTGCTGCGGGTACTGGTCGGGGCGCCCGCCCCGGAGCCGTTGTTCTCCGCCGGGGGCGGCGCGCACCGCTGACGACCTCGCCCGCGATGGTCAGCGGCGTCGCGGCGTCCGGGGCCTGCGCCTTGGATTCGAAGGCCCCGTACGCCGCTCCTTGTCCCGCTGCCAAGCGTGGGCGAGGGCGCGAGCCCGGACCTATCCTGGCCGGACACATGAGTCACGCAGGGGGAGGAGTGTCGCATGGAGTGGTACTGGTGGGTGCTCATCATCTTCTGGACGGGCGGCTTCGGATGGGCCGTCGACAACGTCCGTACCGCGCTGCGCAACCGGCACAGCCGCAAGCTGGAGCTGCTGGAGGCGGCCAGGCAGGAGCGGCTGGCCGTCGAAGCGGCCCACAAGCCGCCGGAGCCGGTCTGCGGCTGCACGCACCATCTCGCCAAGCACGACAAGCGGGGCAGGTGCCATGAACGGGTCGAGGTGCCGACGGCCTGGGACGAGGCCAAGAAGCCGGTCCGTTTCGAGGCGGGCCAGTGCAACTGCCAGCAGTACGTGGGTCCTCAGCCACTCTCCCAGGTGTACGCCGAGGACCTGACCGACCTGGCCTGACGGCCACCCCCGCCGGTCAGGCGGGGCCGGTCAGCGGGTGGCCGATCAGCATCGTCGGGGCTCCGGCCACCCGGGTCAGGAAGACCGTCGCGGCGTTCGGCCCCTGGAGCTTCATCCTGCGGCGCAGTTCCTCCGGCTCGACGGCCGAGCCACGCTTCTTCACCGTCAGGACGCCGATCTTCCGCTCCCGCAGCAGCGCCTTCAGCTTCTTCATGTTGAACGGCAGCCGGTCGGTGATCTCGTACCCGGTGGTGTACGGGGAGTCGTACGGCTCGTCGCTCGTGACGTACGCGATGGTCTCGTCGATCAGGCGGCCGTCGCACCGCGCCACGATGTCGGCGACCAGATGGGCGCGGATGACGGCGCCGTCCGGCTCGTACAGATAGCGGCCGACCGGTCCGACGGGCGGGGCGGGCAGCGGGGCCGCGGACCACAGCGCGGCACCGGCCGGCAGTACGGTGGCGCGGTACGAACCGGCCGTGAAGCCCTCGCCGAACCAGAGCACCGCCTCCTTCACATCGCCGCCGTCCGAGATCCACTCGGCCTCGGCCCGCGCCGGGATCGCCTCGTGCGGGATGCCGGGGGCGATCTTCAGCGCGGCGCGCGGGGCCCCGAGCGCCGCGCCGGTCGCCCAGGAGAGCGGGGGCGAGTACGCCTCGGGGTCGAAGATCCTGCCCCTGCCGCCGCGCCGCGCCGGATCGACGAAGACCGCGTCGTACGGCGAGGTGTCGATCCCGGTGACATCGGCGCGGCGCACCTCGATCAGACCGTCCAGACCGAGCGCGGCGGCGTTGGCGCGGGCCACCTCGGCGGTCAGCGGATCGCGGTCCACGGCCAGGACCGAGATGCCCGCCCGCGCGAGCGCGATCGCGTCACCGCCGATCCCGCAGCAGAGGTCGGCGACGCTCCGCACCCCCGCCTCCACGAACCGCCGCGCGCGGTGGGTGGCCACCGAGGTACGGGTCGCCTGCTCGACGCCGTTCGGCGTGAAGAACATCCGGTACGCGTCCTCGGCACCGAATTTCGCCACCGCCCGCTGTCGCAGCCGCGCCTGCCCCAGCGCGGCCGACACCAGGGAGGCCGGGTGGGTGCGGCGCAGCCGGGTGGCGGTGGCGAGCTCCTGGGCGGGGTCGTACGAGCGCAGCCCGTCCAGCAGCGCCGCGCCCTCCGGGGTGCGCAGGGCCATGAAGGCGGCGAGCGGGTCGTCGGCGTCGGACGGGCCGGGGGCGTCGGACGGGTCGTTCGGGGCGAGAGCGTTCACCCGTCCCATTGTGAGCCAGCCGGGTTGACCGGCGGACCCGGCGGCGGTGTCGGACCCCGGGGCCGCTCACGGGCTGGCAGGATGCGACGCCATATTACTTATGCGACAAAAGGAAGAATTAAACATGGAAAGGCGAGAATCGGGCACGTTCGACACCGGTGCGCGCCGGGCTTCCGGCGCGCACCGCTCGGCCCGCGTGGTCCTGGCCGCACTCCTGCTCGCCGCGGTCGGTTCGGGCTGCGCGTCCGGGACCGGCGGCCGGGGCGACGCGGACACCGAGCACCGGGCCCGACCCTCCGCCGGACACCCGGGCGGTCCCGGACAGAAGGCGCGCCCCGGGCAACCGGCCGAACAGGGCCGCGCACCCGCCGGATCCCATGAGAACGCGAGGCTCGCCCCGGCCGTACGGGCGGCCCTCGCGAAGAAATGGGGACTGGACGGGCCACCGCTGGTCGCACCCCCGCCGCCCGCGGTGAAGCCGCACCTCACCACCCGGGAAGGGTTCGAGGTCAAGGGCGGCGACGACTCGCTGCCGCCGGTGTTCACCACCGTCCCGACCAAGGACCGGGTCGTCTTCCTGACGATGGACGACGGTTCCGAGAAGGACCCCGGGCTGCTGCGGATGATGGACGAGCTGGACATCCCCTACAGCGCGTTCCTCAGTGACTACGAGGTGAGCGACAACTACGGGTACTTCGGCGAGGCGCAGCGGCTGGGCGTGTCCCTCAACAATCACACACTCACCCACCCCTATCTGCCCGGCCTCTCCCACAGCGGGCAGAAGCGCGAGATCTGCGACCAGCAGGACATCATCGAGAAGCGGTTCGGCAAGCGTCCCACCCTCTTCCGTCCGCCCTACGGCAACTACAACGGGGACACGCTCCGCATCGCGAAGTCCTGCGGCATCAAGGCCGTGCCGCTCTGGAACGCGGAAGCGTTCCCGGACCACATGGAATGGCGCGAGGAGGACCAGGACCTGCACCCCGGCGACATCATCCTCACGCACTTCCGGGGCCGGAAGGAGTGGGGAGCCGGCATGACCGACCTGGTCCGCGCGGTCATGAAGACCATCACGGACAAGGGTTACGCCGTGGCCCGGCTGGAGGACTACGTATGACAAGGGCGCACCGGCTGCTCGCCGGACTGCTGACAGCAGGTGCGCTGCTGACCGCCACCACCGCGTGCGCACAGTCGGTGGACCCGATCGAACGGCTGGGTCGCAAGGCCGCGCAGAAGATGACCCGGCCGCGGCCGACGCCGGAGGCCGGCCCGCGGGCGCGTCCGCACGGCGATCACGGGGCGCCGGGGTCGCTGGTCGTCGTCGCCTGCCCTCAGCCGCCGGAGTCCAGGCACTCGCGGTTGTCGCCGCCGCTGAGGCACTGGTGGCCGGACCGTCCGGGATCGTACGAGGGGGCGGGGGCCGGTGCCGGGTGCGAACGGCGGTAGTCCTCGTGCCCGGTCAACACCGTGACCAGGCACAGCAGCAGTGCGGCCAGGACCTGGATTCCACCCGCCCAGGGCCAGTTCGAGTGGATCAGGACCACGGCGAACAGGGAGGCCACCGCGGCGAACCCGCCGAAGACGAGGACCGGCGTCCAGTCCATGGGCGGCGGACCGGGCGCCTCCCGGCCCCCGGGGTCCAGTCGCGAGACCGTCAGGGAGTAGGCGGCGACCGCGCAGATCAGCCCCTCCAGGGCCACCAGCAGCAGACCGAGCAGTACGTCGAGGCAGCCGTTGACGGCGCGCGAGTGGTGCTGCGCGGCCGAAGGGCGGGGCGAGGGCGGGGCCGGGGGGCCGTACGGAGGTCCGGGCATGCACCCACGGTCGTACGGAACGGTTCGGTCCGTTCCCGCGTTGTCCTCATGGTGTCCGGACTGTTGTGCGGGCGGCCGCACGGGGATGGCGTGCGGCGGGGGCGGGCAGGGGTCTCGGCACGCCACGACTGGCTGAATTGGCACTCCGCTTGACCGAGTGCTAATCCCGGTCATAGTCTCGGTGCTGGCACTCACCACTGGAGAGTGCCAGCAGTACTGCGCGACTGGCAGGTCCGGCACCCGCGACGACGGATCCACCTGGTCGCCACCCAAAGACTCTTAACCCCGTGAGATCTCCGAAGGGGGAGACCGGATCGTGTCGACCGCCAGCACCAAGGTTGCGATCAAGCCGCTCGAGGACCGCATTGTGGTCCAGCCGCTCGACGCCGAGCAGACCACGGCCTCCGGCCTGGTTATTCCGGACACCGCCAAGGAGAAGCCCCAGGAGGGCGTCGTCCTGGCCGTGGGCCCGGGCCGCTTCGAGAACGGCGAGCGCCTTCCGCTCGACGTCAAGACCGGCGACGTCGTGCTCTACAGCAAGTACGGCGGCACCGAGGTGAAGTACAACGGCGAGGAGTACCTCGTCCTCTCGGCTCGCGACGTTCTCGCGATCATCGAGAAGTAATTCACCCACGTTTGCTTCTGTTCTGCGCCCCTGGCCCCCTGCGAACTAACCAGCCGGGCGGTCGGGGGCGCAGTTCATTTGAGAGGAAAGCTCAGCTCCCATGGCGAAGATTCTGAAGTTCGACGAGGACGCCCGTCGCGCCCTTGAGCGCGGCGTCAACAAGCTTGCCGACACGGTCAAGGTGACGATCGGCCCCAAGGGCCGCAACGTCGTCATCGACAAGAAGTTCGGCGCTCCCACCATCACCAACGACGGTGTCACCATCGCGCGCGAGGTCGAGCTCGACGACCCGTACGAGAACCTCGGCGCCCAGCTGGTGAAGGAAGTGGCGACCAAGACCAACGACGTCGCGGGTGACGGTACGACCACCGCCACCGTGCTGGCCCAGGCGCTCGTCCGCGAGGGTCTGCGCAACGTCGCCGCGGGTGCTTCCCCGGCCGCCCTGAAGAAGGGCATCGACGCCGCGGTCAAGGCCGTCTCCGACGAGCTCCTCGCGACCGCCCGTCCGATCGACGACAAGACCGACATCGCCGCCGTCGCCGCGCTCTCCGCGCAGGACCCGCAGGTCGGCGAGCTCATCGCGGACGCGATGGACAAGGTCGGCAAGGACGGTGTCATCACCGTCGAGGAGTCCAACACCTTCGGTCTGGACCTCGACTTCACCGAGGGCATGGCCTTCGACAAGGGCTACCTGTCCCCGTACATGGTGACCGACCAGGAGCGTATGGAGGCCGTCCTCGACGACCCGTACATCCTGATCCACCAGGGCAAGATCGGCTCGATCCAGGAGCTGCTCCCGCTGCTGGAGAAGGTCATCCAGGCCGGTGGCTCCAAGCCGCTGCTGATCATCGCCGAGGACGTCGAGGGCGAGGCGCTGTCGACCCTCGTCGTCAACAAGATCCGTGGCACCTTCAACGCCGTCGCGGTGAAGGCCCCGGGCTTCGGTGACCGCCGCAAGGCCATGCTCGGCGACATCGCCACCCTCACCGGTGCGACCGTCATCGCCGAGGAGGTCGGCCTCAAGCTCGACCAGGCCGGTCTGGACGTGCTGGGCACCGCCCGCCGCGTCACCGTCTCCAAGGACGACACGACGATCGTGGACGGCGGCGGCGAGCCCGGCGACGTCAAGGGCCGGGTCAACCAGATCAAGGCCGAGATCGAGGCCACGGACTCCGACTGGGACCGCGAGAAGCTCCAGGAGCGCCTCGCGAAGCTGGCCGGCGGCGTGTGCGTGATCCGTGTCGGTGCCGCCACCGAGGTGGAGCTGAAGGAGAAGAAGCACCGTCTGGAGGACGCCATCTCCGCGACCCGCGCCGCGGTCGAGGAGGGCATCGTCTCCGGTGGTGGCTCCGCCATCGTCCACGCCGTCAAGGTCCTCGACGGCAACCTCGGCAAGACCGGCGACGAGGCCACCGGTGTCGCGGTCGTGCGCCGCGCCGCGGTCGAGCCGCTGCGCTGGATCGCCGAGAACGCGGGTCTCGAGGGTTACGTCATCACCTCGAAGGTCGCCGAGCTCGACAAGGGCCAGGGCTTCAACGCCGCGACGGGCGAGTACGGCGACCTGGTGAAGGCCGGCGTCATCGACCCGGTCAAGGTCACCCGCTCCGCGCTGGAGAACGCCGCGTCCATCGCGTCGCTGCTGCTCACGACCGAGACGCTGGTCGTCGAGAAGCCGGCCGAGGAAGAGGCCGAGGCCGGTCACGGCCACGGTCACGGCCACTCGCACTAGCGTGTAGCGCCATCCGGCACCGAGGCCCGGTACCCCGTCGCGGGGTACCGGGCCTCGGCATGTGCGGCGCCCTCGGGCCGGGGACGCCGCAGGGATGTGCGGGCGGGGACGGAGCCCGCGTCAGGCCGAGTGCGGCAGCACCTCCGGCAGCACCGGGTCCGCGAAGGGCAGACCCTGTACGTACCGTTCCGTCTCGTCCAGCGCCTGGTCGGCCATCCGGTGCAGCTCGTCGCCCAGCGAACCCGCGACATGCGGCGTGAGCAGCACATTCGGCAGGTCGTACAACGGCGAGTGCGCGGGCGGGAGTTCGGGTTCCGTCACATCCAGCACCGCGTGCAGCCGACCGGCCGTCAGCTCGGGCAGCAGCGCCTCCTCGTCGACCAGCGAACCCCGCGCCGTGTTGATCAGCGTCGTCCCGGTCGCCATGGCCGACAGCTGAGCTGCGCCGATGAGATGGCGCGTCTTTGGAAGCTGCGGCGCGTGCACCGAAACGACCGAACTGCTCGCGCACAGCTCGTCGAGCGAGGTGAGCCGTACACCGAGCCGCGCCGCCTCCGGACCGTCCACGTACGGGTCGTACAGCAGGACGTCCAGATCGAAGGGGCGCAGCAGCTCGATCACGCGCCGGCCGATGCGGGAGGCGCCGATGATGCCGACCGTACGGCGGTAGTTGCCCCAGCCGTCGAGTTCCGCGAGCCAGTCGTGGTCGGCGCGCAGGGTGCGGTAGCGGTCCGCGGAGTGCAGGACCCGCTTGCCCGCGAAGAGGATCGCGGCGAGGGTGAACTCGGCGACGGGCAGCGCGTTGGCCCCGGCCGCCGTGGTGACGGCGAGCCCGCGCTCCCAGCAGGCGTCGGTGATGTGGTGCTTCACGGAACCCGCCGCGTGCACCACGGCGCGCAGCCGGGGCGCGGCCGACAGCACCTCGGCGGTGAGCGGAGTCGCGCCCCAGCAGGTGAACAGCACCTCGGCCTCGGCGAGCGCGGCGGCCACCTCGGGCGTCGGATCGGCCAGGTCGTGGGCGACGAGGTACGGGTCGGTGCGGGTGAGGGCGGCCAGGCGGGTGCGATGGCGGTCGGCGAGCAGGCGGTCGGCGACGCCGGGGCCCATCGCGAGCAGGGCCGTCGGCCGGTTGTCAGTGGCGTGGGGCATGGTGGAACTCGTACTCCTCAGGGCTCGCGCGGTGGTCACTTGACGCTGCCGGCGGTCAGACCGGCCTTCCAGTGCCGCTGCAGCGAGACGAAGGCGACGATCAGGGGGATGACGGCGAGGAGCGAGCCGGTCACGACGAGCGGATAGAAGCTCGGCTCGCCATGGGTGTTGGTGTTCCAGGAGTACAGACCGAGGCTCAGCGGGAAGAGCTTGCGGTCCGAGAGCATCACGAGGGGGAGGAAGAAGTTGTTCCAGATCGCGGTGAACTGGAAGAGGAAGACGGTCACGAAACCCGGCATGACCATGCGCAGCCCGATGGACCAGAAGACGCGCAGCTCGCCGGCCCCGTCGATACGGGCGGCCTCCAGGGCCTCGTTCGGTATATAGCCGGTGCTGAACACCCGGGCGAGATACACGCCGAACGGGTTGACCAGCACCGGGATCAGCACGGACCAGTAGGTGTTGACCAGGCCGGTCTTGGAGGCCAGGAGATACATCGGCAGGGCGAGCGCCGTGGTGGGCACGAGCACGCCCATCAGCACGAGGCCGAACAGCTTCTCCTTGCCCCGGAACTCGTACTTGTCGAAGGCGTACCCCGCGGCGACGCAGATCAGCGAGCAGACGATCGCCCCGCCGCCCGCGTAGAGAAGGCTGTTGAGGTACCAGCGGAAGTAGATGCCGTCGCCGTAGGAGGCCAGGTTCGACAGGTTCTCGCCGAGGTTGAAGCCCTCGAAGGAGAACGCGTTGCCCGCGAGCAGACCGCCGGTGTCCTTCGTGGCGGCGGTGACCAGCCAGACGAGGGGGAAGAGCATGTAGACGACGGCGAGCAGAAGGAAACCGTTGACCGCGGTCTTCGACATCCAGCGGCCGCGGGAGGCGGGGGAGTTCATGCTTTCTTGCCCTTCCGGCCGGTGAAGCGGGTGACGACGAAGGACAGCAGCGCGGCCGTGAGCGCCAGCAGGATGGAGGCGGCCGCGGCGAGACCGTAGTCGTTGCGTTCGAAGGCCGCGGTGTAGGCGTACATGTTCGGCGTCCAGGTGGAGGAGACGGCGGAGCCGGTTCCCTTGTTGAGGATCAGCGGCTCGGTGAACAGCTGGAGCGAGCCGATGACCGTGAACAGCGCGACCATCACGACCGAGGCGCGGATCAGCGGCACCTTGATGCTGAGCGCGACGCGCCAGGCACCGGCCCCGTCGACCGTGGCCGCTTCGAGCACGGAGCGGTCGATGGCCTGCAACGCGGCGTAGAAGATCACCATGTTGTAGCCGAGCCATTCCCACAGGGCGATGTTGACGACGGAGGGGAGGGCGCCCTCGGGAGAGAAGAAGTCGAAGCCGATTCCGCCGGACTCCATGGCGCTGACCACGGGGCTGAGCTGGGGTGTGTAGAGGTAGACCCAGATCAGCGCGGCGATGATGCCGGGTACCGCGTGCGGCAGGAAGAGCGCGAGCTGGAAAAACCTGCGGGCGCGGGCCAGCGCGGAGTCCAGCAGCAGGGCGAGGGCGAGGGCGCCGATGAGCAGCAGCGGAATGTAGAACAGGCAGTATCCGAGGAGTACGCCGAAGCCCTCGCGGAACGCCCGGTCGCCCAGGGCCGCCGTGTAGTTGTCGAGTCCGCTGAAGACGGTCTCGGTGCCGCCGAAGCCCAGGCCGGACTGTTTCTCGGTGAACAGGCTGAGCCAGACCGCGTATCCGATCGGCAGCACCATGGCCACGGTGAACAGTACGAAGAAGGGCCCCAGCAGGATGGCGGCGGCTCTGGTCGTCCGGGCGCGCTTCATCAGCCTGCGTCCTCGACCTTCAGACCGCGCTTCTTCAGCTCGGCGACCGTGGCGTCGTGCCCGGCCTTCACGGCGTCCTTGATGGTGGTGCCACCGCTCGCGACCTTGCCGAACTGGTCCTTGATGGTGGTGTTCGTGGTGCCGGTCGTCGGGCCCCAGTTCCAGTCCTGACCGATGGACGTGGCGGCGCCCTCGAACACCTGGTAGATGTCCTCGCCACCGTAGAAGCCGGCGTCGAAGGACTTCTTCGCCACCGGGCGCAGCGCCGCCGCGGCCGGGAAGGCGCTCGAAGTGCCGGACTCGATACGGGCCTTGATGCCTTCCTCGGTGGTCGACATCCAGGTGGCGAACTCGACCGCGGCCTCGGCCTTCTTGCTGGTCTTCGTCACCGCGAAGGTGGAGCCGCCGAGCATGCCGCTGGCCGGCTTGCCGTCCCAGCTGGGCATCGGCGCCACGGCCCACTTGCCGCTCTGCTCGGGCAGCGTGCCCTTGAGGACACCCGCGCCCCAGGCTGCGCCGAGGTAGCCGACGGTGCCGCCGTTCTTGAGGGAGTTGACCCACTCGGGGCTGAACGAGGCGTTGGCGCGGATCAGGTCGTCGTCGAGCAGACCCTGCCAGTAGTCGGCGACCTTGTTGGTGGCCGCGTCGGCCGTGCTGACCTTCCAGGTGTCGCCCTCGGGCTTGTACCACTGGGCGCCGGCCTGCCAGGCCATTGCCTGGAACGTGGTCGGGTCGTCGGGGAAGAAGGTGCCGATCCGGGCCTTCTTGTCGGCCTTCTTGACCTTCTCGGCGGCCTTGCGGAACTCGTCCCAGGTCTTGGGGACCTCGACGCCGTACTTCTCGAACAGGTCCTTGCGGTAGTAGAAGGACTGCGGCGAGGCATCGAACGGGACGGCCCAGTTCTTGCCACCGAGCGTCGTCAGTTCGACCGCCTGCGGCAGCAGCTTCTTCCTGATGTCCTCGGTGAAGTACTGGCCGATGTCCTGGAGCGCGCCCTGACTGACGTACTCCGGAAGCTGCGGGTACTCGATGGAGACCAGGTCCGGCGCGTTGCCCGCCTTCACCGCGTTGGAGATCTTGGCGTAGCCGCCCGCGTTGCCGGACGGGATCTCCTCGTACACCACCTTGATGTTCTTGTGCGAGGCGTTGAACGCGTCGACGACCTCCTTGGACCCCTTGGCCCAGCCCCAGAAGGTGATGCTGACGGGCTTGCCGTCGCTTCCGGCGGCGGCATCGCCGTCGCCGCTGCCGCCACAGGCCGTGAGAACGGCGAGGGCGGTGGCGGCGCCGACTACGGCGAGGGACGTTCTGCTCGAACTGCGGCTCACAGCGAGGCTCCTGAACAGGCGACGACATTGGCGTTGGCCGTGATCCTTGGACCAGCCGTGACCGAAGTCAAGAGCGAAAGAGCGATTGATCGAAAAAAGATCAGATAAGTTGCGTACGGAAGTGGGTGGAATGCCCTGCGTGAGCGGTTCGCGAGCACCGCGGGAACGCCGGCTCCGGAGCTCGTTCCGGGATCGCCGTCGCCGCCTGCGCCCGTGGGGCGCGGCCCACCGCCCGTCCGCGGCCTACGGGAGGGGCGCCCCGCACGAGTCCCGGACCCGCAGCTGCGGCAGCAGCGTCAGATGACGCCGGGGTGCGCCCGCGCCCTGTCCGAGCCGCTCGACCAGCAGTTCCGTGGCATGGCGGCCCACGTCGCGCTTGGGCGGCGCCACCGCCGTGAGCGGGGTGTCCGCGAGCGCGGCCACCTCGTCGTCGTAGGCGATCAGCGCCAGATCGTCCGGCACCCGTACACCCAGTTCGGCCAGGCGCTGCACGACCTGGATCGCGTCCACGTCGTTGTGGATCAGCGCCGCCGTTGCCACGCCCGAGTGGACCGCCTCGCGCAGCGCCCGCACGGCCTGGTCGAACGTGTCCGGAGCGAGTTCGGCCGGTACGGACTCGATCACGTCCTGCGGCGCGCGCAGGCCTAGCACGGCCAGGGCCTCCGCGTACCCGGACCGCACCGCGAGGGCGGTCGGGGAGTCCGCGCGGGCCATCAGCAGCGGCGCCCCGTGCCCGAGGTCCACCAGGTGGCGTACGGCGAGCAGCACCCCGTGCGCGTGGTCCGAGCAGACCCGGTCCAGGCCGTCCAGCGGGGAGCCCGCGGTGGGCCTGCGCTCCAGCAGGACGGTCGGCACCGGCAGCGAGGCGATCCAGTCGCCGAATGCCGCGGGATCGCCGGGGTGCTGCCAGCCCGGGGCGACCAGCAGGCCCTCCGCCCCGGCGGAGAGCAGACCCTCGGTGCGGGCCTGGTCCTCCTGCGGCCGGTAGTCGGAGATCCGCAGGATCAGCCGGGCCCCGGCGCGGGCGGCCGCCTCGTGGGCCCCGCGGATGACCTCGGCGAAGTAGTACGTCGACGAGGGCGCGAGCATGCCGAGGACCATGCCGCTGCCGCCGGGCCCCGCGGCGGACGCGGAGGCGGCGTCCTGCGGCCAGGAGACCGAGCCGTGGACCCGGTCGAGCAGGCCCCGGCCGGCCAGTTCCTCCACGTCCCGGCGCACGGTGACGGGCGAGACGCCCAGCTGCGAGGCCAGGTCCGAGACCCGGGCCGAGCCCCGTTCCCGTACCAGCCCCAGCAGGCGGTCATGTCGTTCAGCAGCACTTTCGCGCACGGCAGCAGTCCCCTCGCAGTGTGTGGCCCGGTCCCCGGTCCGGCCGTTGCCGGGGCCCTTCTCCGACCCTAGAGCAACGTGATCGAACGATGGGAGTTTCGATCATTCAAACGCAATCCATTGACGTTCGATCAATCCGAGTCCAGGATTCCGGCGATGCCGACTCGTCCCGTCCCTGACTGTTCGTACGGAGGAATTGTGAGACATCGCGTCACCGCCGCGGCGCTCGCGGCCCTGACGGCCGCCGCCGGGCTGACCGTCGCCGGTCAGAGCGCCGCACAGGCCGCGCCCGCCGGCCGCACCTTCCATGTCGACTGTGCCGCCGCGCCGGCCGGTGCCACTGGCAGCAAGCAGCACCCCTGGACCACGCTCGCCGAGGCCAACGCGCACACCTACGGACCCGGCGACCGGCTGCTCTTCAAGCGCGGCGCCACCTGCACCGGCACCCTCGCCCCCGAGGGCACCGGCTCCGCCCGTGCCCCGTTCACCATCGCCGACTACGGGAACGGCCCGGCCCGCGCCAGGCTCGACGGAGCGGGCGCCCACGATGTCGTCCTGCTCTCCGACACGCAGTACGTGCACGTCAAGGACCTGGAGATCACCAACGCCGCCAACCCCGGCAGCGAGCGCAACGGCGTCCGCCTCCGCCTCACCGACTACGGCGTCGCCCGCGGCTTCGACATCTCCGGCCTCTACATCCACGATGTGCGCGGCGGCGACTACAAGACGGTGTCCGGCTCCAGCGCGATCCACATCGCGGTCGAGGGCAGGACGAAGGCCAGCTGGTACGACGGCCTGGACATCGGGCACAACCGCATCGAGGACGTCGACCGCGAGGGCATCTACTTCAAGTCGACCTTCTCCAAGCGCGATCTGGTCGGCCAGCAGCAGGACCCGAACGTCTACCCGGGAAAGTGGACGCCCAGCACCGGTGTCCGTGTCCACCACAACACGCTGAAGTCCCTGGCGGGCGACGGCATGAAGCTCGACACCACCAGCGGCGCCCGCGTCGACCACAACCGGGTCGACGGCTTCCAGCTCCGCTCGCCCTCCGCCAACGCGGGCATCTGGACCTTCAACACCGACGACACGACCGTCGAGTACAACGAGGTCTCGGGTGGCGGAAACACCCACGACGGGATGTCCTTCGACGCCGACGGCGCCTCGCAGAACACGGTCTTCCAGTACAACCACAGCCACGACAACAAGGGCGGCTTCCTGCTGATCTGCCCGTACAGCGGCGCAAAGACCATCGGCACGGTCGCCCGCTACAACGTCAGCCGTGACGACGGCGCCCGCCTGATCCAGAACTGCTGGGGCCCGATCCTCGGCACGGAGATCTACAACAACACTTTTCACAACAAGGAGCAGATCCCCGGCTACCTCGTCCAGGACGACGCCGGCAGCCCGGCCACCACGCAGCACGAACTGTCCGTCCGAAACAACGTCTTCGTGAGCGAGGGCACCGGTGGCTACGCCTTCAAGAACCCGACGGCCGGGCTCTCCTTCGACCACAACGCCTTCTACGGCATCGACATGACGCGTCCCGACCCCGGCGGCACCACGGCCGACCCGAAGCTCCGCACGGACTTCCGGCTCGGCGCGGGCTCGCCCGCCCTCGCCGCCGGAGCCGTCATCGAGAACAACGGCGGCAAGGACTACTTCGGCAACGAGCTGAAGCCCGGCGCCCCCAACATCGGCGCCTACGCGGGCCGGGGAGTGCGGTAACCGACCGCTCATTGAGGACCGTACTTGCGGCCTGTCTTGGAGGTGACCCCTCCGAGCAGGCCGCGCGGCGTCACCTTCACGAGCCCCATCAACGCCTTGTACCGCGGGTCCGGCACCGAGACCGACTTGCCGCGGGCCAGGTCCACCAGGGCCGCCGCCACGAGCTTGTCCGCGTCGAGCCACATCCAGCCGGGGATGTTGCCGGTCCCCATCCCGGCCCGCTGGTGGAACTCCGTCCGTACGAAACCGGGGCACAGCGCCATCAGCCGCACCCCCGAATCCGCCAGGTCCTTCGCCGCGCCCTGGGTGAACTGCACGACCCACGCCTTGGACGCGCCGTACGTCCCGCGCGGCAGGAACGCCGCCACCGAGGCCACGTTGACGACCCCGCCCCGCCCGCGCTCCCGCATCCCGGCCGCGGCCGCCGAGGTCAGTCGCAGTACCGCCTCGCAGTGCACCTTCAGCATGTTCAGCTCATCGGCCATGGGCACGTCCAGATAGCGGCCCTTGTTGCCGAACCCGGCGTTGTTGACCAGCAGGTCGACCGGGTGGTGACGGTCCGTCAAGCGGTCCTCGACCGCGGCGATGCCCTTGTCCTCGGACAGGTCGGCCCGGAGCACCTCGGCCTCGATGCCGTGCCGGTCGTGCAGCTCGGTCGCCTGCTCGCGCAGCCGTTCGGTGTCGCGTGCCACCAGCACCAGGTTGTGCCCGTCGGCCGCCAGCCGCCGCGCGAAGGCGGCTCCGATCCCCGCGGTCGCGCCCGTAATCAGTGCAGTCGTCATGAGCGGCACGTTAGTGCCTGTCCGGCGGATCACGGCCGGACAGGCACCGACGCCCCGCGCCCCCTCCGCGATCAGGCGCCCGCCGCCTCCTCCGCCGTCTTCTCCATGTACTTGAGCGCGGCACTCAGCGTCTCGGGATGCAGCGCCTCGCGCGCCGCGAGCAGCTCCGGGAGCAGCTCGCGCCGCGTCGTCGTGGCCCGGAACTCCAGGTCCACGGTGACGTCGTGGCCGGGCCGGTGCACGATCTCGACCGGGTCCCCGGCGCGGATCGAGCCCGGCTCGACGACGCGCAGGTACGCGCCGGGGGCGGCCGCCCGCGTGAACCGCTTGACCCAGCCCCGCTCGTCGAGATGGGCGGCGAACGTACGGCACGGAATGCGGCTCGACGCGACCTCCAGCACCAGTTCCGGGCCGATCCGCCAACGCTCGCCGATCTTCGCGCCGCTCACGTCCAGCCCGCTGGTCGTCAGGTTCTCGCCGAACGCGCCATTGGGCAGCGGCCGGCCGAGCTCCCGCTCCCAGGCGTCGAGTTCCTCTCGGGCGAAGGCGTACACGGCCTGGTCGGAGCCGCCGTGATGACGCAGATCGCACACCGCGTCCCCGGCCAGTCCGCTGCCGCCGGTGCCCTTGGGGCCGGGGTCGGTGACGCGTACCGGGCCGTCGACCGGCCGCTTGTCGATCCCGGTCGCGCCGCCGGGGGCGTCGGTGTAGTCGACGGTCTTCGGCCGTCCCACGTTCACGGTGAGCAACTTCATCGGCTTCATACGGGAAACGCTATCCATGTCAGCCCCAAAGATGCAGGGCAATAATTCGCATCCGATCCAAGAGCGGCTTATGGTTGAAGGGTGATCGAAGCCCGTCATCTCCGTGTTCTGCGCGCCGTGGCCGCCACCGGCTCGTTCTCCGCCGCCGCCCGTGAGCTGGGCTGCACCCAGCCCGCGGTCAGCCAGCAGATGAAGGCGCTGGAGGCCTCCGCGGGGACCACCCTGCTGATCCGCACGGGACGCGAGATGCGGCTCACCCAGGCGGGCGAGGCTCTGGTCCGGCACGCCTCCGGCATCCTCGCCGGGCTCACCGCCGCCGAGGAGGAGGTCGCCGCGATCGCCGGCCTGCGGGCCGGCCGGGTCCGCCTGGTCTCCTTTCCGAGCGGCAGCTCCACCCTGGTCCCCGGCGCCCTCGCGGCGCTGCGCGCGGCCCACCCCGGCACCCGGGTCTCCCTGGTCGAGGCCGAGCCGCCGCGCTCGGTCGAGATGCTGCGCGAGGGCGACTGCGACATCGCGCTGGCGTTCCGCTACGGCGTCCCGGGCGCGGAGTGGGACGACCTGGTCGTGCGCCCGCTGCTCACCGACCGGCTGATCGGCCTGGTCCCCGAGGGGCACCGGCTGTCCGGTTCGGCCGCGGTCGGGATCGCGGAACTGGCCGAGGAGTCGTGGATCGCCGGCTGCCCGCGCTGCCGCCGCCAGCTGGTGGAGGTCTGCGAGGAGTCCGGCTTCACGCCCCGGATCGACTTCGCCACCGACGACTACCCGGCGGTCGTCGGTCTCGTCGGCGCCGGACTGGGAGTGGCCGTACTGCCGGAGCTGGCGATCGAGTCGGTGCGTCCCAAGGGGGCCCGCACGGTGACGGTGGAACCGGCCATCGAGCGCGAGATCGTCGCCCTGACCCTGCCCGACCTGGCCCAGGTGCCGGCGGTGGCGGCCACCCTGGACCGGCTGTCCCTGGCGGCCGCCCGCTGACGGAGGCCTGCCTGTGACCCGGCCCCCCTCGGTGGCCGGGTGAAACGCGGAAACGTTTTTCTATTTGCTGGGCGGGGTCGGCGGGATCAACCGTGCCCCGACGGGGACGGAACGCCCGACGGCGCCGCCGCCGCGATCAGACGGTTGCGGGCCCGTCCCATGAGCTCCTCGCGTTCGTCCTCGGTCAGTCCGCCCCACACTCCGTAGGGCTCTCGTACCGCGAGCGCGTGGGCCGCGCACTCGGCACGTACCGGGCATCGCATACAGACCTCTTTTGCCGAGTTCTCGCGGGCGCTCCGTGCCGCCCCGCGTTCACCCTCCGGGTGGAAGAACAGTGAGCTGTCGACCCCGCGGCAGGCCGCCAACAGTTGCCAGTCCCACAGATCGGCGTTGGGTCCGGGAAGGCGGGAGAAATCTGCCATTGCTTGTCCCCTCGAAACCATGCTGCGTCGGAATCGTCGTTGTCGTCCATTGGTGACCGTGTCCATGACATTTACATCTACGGTGTAAGTAGATGTAAATATGACTGATTGCGAATCTAGCCACAGACACCAGCAAAAGGGAAGAAAACCCGCTAAATGGGGCATATCTTGATGTGGAGTTTCGGTTGACTGTTGGATGATCCGCGCCGCTCTCCTGTGTGCACGCGTCCTCACGTAGAGTGCCGAACCCGGCCGTCCGACCCGTAACTCTTTCGAGTGACCATCGTTGAGAGGGCGGAGGCGGTTGACAGAAAAAGCGATCGGGCAGATGTCCGAGAGCGTCAACCGCTCAGGTGACGACTTGTAACAGCCTGGAGGCTCAAGGTGACGCGCATCAGCTGCGGAGGACGGTCATGACATCCGTCCTCGTCTGCGACGACTCCCCGCTTGCCCGAGAAGCGCTTCGTCGCGCGGTCGCGACCGTGCCCGGCGTCGAGCGTGTGACGACGGCGGCCAACGGCGAGGAAGTCCTCCGCCGCTGGGGCGCCGACCGTTCGGATCTGATTCTGATGGACGTACGCATGCCCGGTCTGGGGGGTGTGGAGACGGTCCGGCGGCTGCTCTCCGCCGATCCCGGCGCCAGGATCATCATGCTGACCGTCGCCGAGGACCTGGACGGTGTCGCGCTCGCCGTCGCCGCCGGGGCCCGCGGATATCTGCACAAGGACGCCTCCCGCGCGGAGCTGAGGGCCACCGTCACCCAGGCGCTGGCCGATCCGACGTGGCGGCTCGCCCCGCGCCGGCTGCGGTCGGCCGAGATGGGTGCGGCGCCGACGCTCACCGCGCGTGAGATCCAGGTGCTCGAAGGGATGAGCCACGGCCGTTCGAACGCCGAGATCGGCCGTGAGCTCTTCCTCTCCGAGGACACGGTGAAGACGCACGCCAGGCGTCTGTTCAAGAAACTCGGTGCCTCGGACCGGGCGCACGCCGTCGCGCTCGGCTTCCGCTGGGGCCTGGTCCGCTGAGGTCCTGTCATGGCCGGCAGTCGTGCGGTTCCCCGTCCGCCCACCGGCGGACGGGGTGGGGTGACCGACGTACGCGGGGCGGGCTCCGCCCTGCCGGTGGTGCCCTGCGCGCCGACGGTATGTGACGCTTCCCGGCCGATGCCGCATCCTTGAGAGGTGGTGGAGTTCCTCGGGAACGATTCGGTCGAGCGGAAGGGGAGGGCGCAGGGCATGACTTCCGGCGCACCCGCTCATAACGCTTCGGTGCACAACTACGGACGCGGCGGAGCGGAAGACGAGGCTCCGAGGCACCATGGTCCGATGCGCGACGACGAGACGACGGTGATCGGTGCACTGGTGCACCGTGCTGTCGAGGGGGACGCGCAGGCCACGCACGACCTGCTGGCCCATGTCCACCCCCTCGCGCTGCGCTACTGCAGGTCCCGGTTGAACCGGCTGCCCGGTGATGCCCGCCACTTCGTGGAGGACCTGGCGCAGGAGGTCTGTGTCGCGGTGCTGATGGCGCTGCCGCGCTACAAGGACACCGGCAGGCCCTTCGAAGCCTTCGTCTTCGCCATCGCGGGCCACAAGGTCGCCGATCTCCAGCGGGCCGCCATGCGCCACCCGGGATCGACCGCCGTGCCCTCCGACGAGATGCCCGAGCGCCCCGACGACTCACTCGGGCCCGAGGAGCGCGCCCTGCTCAGCAGCGATGCCGCCTGGGCCAAGAAGCTTCTCGCCAACCTCCCGGACAACCAGCGTGAGCTGCTCGTTCTGCGGGTCGCGGTCGGCCTGACCGCCGAGGAGACCGGACAGATGCTCGGCATGTCACCGGGTGCGGTCCGGGTCGCCCAGCACCGGGCGCTGAGCAGGCTGCGGGCTCTCGCGGAGCAGTGAGCCGGCTTCTGTCGGCGTCCGTACGAAGCTACAGAACCTCTAGGTGATCTTGCTCGTGGAATGAGACACCCCCGGAGGCCGTTAGCATGGACATCCGCACCGATCAAGGCCATTTGGGGAAGGTGTCATGACTGCAAACGTCGACGGAGTGCCCGAGAAATTCGCGACGCTCGGGCTGACATACGACGACGTGCTGCTGCTGCCCGGCGCATCCGAAGTGCTGCCCAACGCAGTCGACATCTCGTCCCGCATCTCCCGCAACGTACGCGTGAACATTCCGCTGCTCTCCGCGGCGATGGACAAGGTCACCGAGTCCCGGATGGCCATCGCCATGGCGCGGCAGGGTGGCGTCGGTGTGCTGCACCGCAACCTGTCCATCGAGGACCAGGTCAACCAGGTCGACCTCGTGAAGCGCTCCGAGTCCGGCATGGTGACCGACCCGATCACCGTGCACCCGGACGCGACGCTGGCCGAGGCCGACGCACTGTGTGCCAAGTTCCGCATCAGCGGCGTCCCGGTGACCGACCCGGCGGGCAAGCTGCTCGGCATCGTCACCAACCGCGACATGGCGTTCGAGTCCGACCGTAGCCGCCAGGTGCGCGAGGTCATGACGCCGATGCCGCTCGTGACCGGCAAGGTCGGCATCTCCGGCGTCGACGCCATGGAGCTGCTGCGTCGCCACAAGATCGAGAAGCTTCCGCTGGTCGACGACGCGGGCGTGCTCAAGGGCCTCATCACGGTCAAGGACTTCGTGAAGGCCGAGCAGTACCCTAACGCGGCCAAGGACGCCGAGGGCCGTCTCCTCGTCGGCGCGGCCGTCGGCGCCAGCCCCGAGGCACTGGAGCGCGCGCAGGCCCTGGCCGGGGCGGGTGTGGACTTCCTCATCGTCGACACCTCGCACGGACACAACAGCAACGCGCTGAGCTGGATGGGGAAGATCAAGTCCAGCGTCGGCGTCGACGTCATCGGCGGCAACGTCGCGACGCGTGACGGCGCGCAGGCCCTGATCGACGCCGGTGTCGACGGCGTCAAGGTCGGCGTGGGCCCCGGCTCCATCTGCACCACGCGCGTGGTCGCCGGCATCGGCGTCCCGCAGGTCACCGCGATCTACGAGGCCGCCCTCGCCGCCCGCGCAGCCGGCGTCCCGGTCATCGGGGACGGCGGTCTGCAGTACTCCGGCGACATCGGCAAGGCGCTCGCCGCCGGCGCCGACACGGTCATGCTGGGCAGCCTCCTCGCGGGCTGCGAGGAGTCTCCTGGCGAGCTCCTCTTCATCAACGGCAAGCAGTTCAAGTCGTACCGCGGCATGGGTTCCCTCGGGGCGATGCAGTCCCGCGGGCAGGGCCGCTCGTACTCCAAGGACCGCTACTTCCAGGCCGACGTGGCCTCGGACGACAAGCTGGTGCCCGAGGGCATCGAGGGCCAGGTGCCCTACCGCGGCCCGCTGGCCAACGTGCTGCACCAGCTCGTCGGCGGCCTCCGTCAGACCATGGGCTATGTGGGTGCCGCCTCCATCGACGAGATGGAGACCAAGGGCCGCTTCGTCCGCATCACGTCCGCGGGGCTCAAGGAGAGCCACCCGCACGACATCCAGATGACGGTCGAAGCGCCGAACTACAGCAGGAAGTAACGCGTCAGCGCAGCTGAGGGGCGGCCCGGGGTTCCCGGGACCGCCCCTCAGCCGTGTGTCGGGGATACTGGACAGCGCAGACATAGAGGGAAAGGCCACACCATCGTGACTGAGATCGAGATCGGGCGCGGCAAGCGCGGCCGCCGGGCGTACGCATTCGACGACATCGCCGTCGTTCCGAGCCGCCGTACCCGCGACCCGAAGGAGGTCTCGATCGCCTGGCAGATCGACGCCTACCGTTTCGAGCTGCCGTTCCTGGCGGCTCCCATGGACTCGGTGGTCTCCCCGCAGACCGCGATCCACATCGGTGAGCTGGGCGGCCTCGGTGTTCTCAACCTCGAGGGCCTGTGGACCCGGCACGCCGACCCGCAGCCGCTGCTCGACGAGATCGCCGCGATGCCTGTCGAGTCGGCGACCCGCCGTCTCCAGGAGATCTACTCCGCCCCCATCCAGGAGGAGCTGATCGGCCAGCGCATCAAGGAGGTGCGCGACTCCGGCGTCGTCACCGCCGCCGCGCTCTCCCCGCAGCGCACCGCGCAGTTCTCCAAGGCCGTCGTCGACGCGGGCGTGGACATCTTCGTCATCCGCGGTACGACGGTCTCCGCCGAGCACGTCTCCGGTGCGGCCGAGCCGCTCAACCTCAAGCAGTTCATCTACGAGCTGGACGTTCCGGTGATCGTCGGCGGCTGCGCCACGTACACCGCCGCCCTGCACCTGATGCGGACCGGTGCGGCCGGTGTCCTCGTCGGCTTCGGCGGCGGCGCCGCACACACCACGCGCAACGTCTTCGGCATCCAGGTCCCGATGGCGACCGCGGTCGCCGATGTGGCCGGAGCCCGCCGCGACTACATGGACGAGTCCGGCGGCCGGTACGTGCACGTGATCGCGGACGGCGGCGTCGGCTGGTCCGGCGACCTGCCCAAGGCCATCGCCTGCGGCGCGGACGCCGTGATGATGGGCTCCCCGCTGGCCCGTGCGACGGACGCGCCGGGCCGCGGCCGGCACTGGGGCATGGAGGCCGTCCACGAGGACGTGCCGCGCGGCAAGCTGGTGGACCTGGGCTCCGTCGGCACGACCGAGGAGGTCCTCACCGGTCCCTCGCACACCCCCGACGGCTCGATGAACATCTTCGGCGCGCTGCGCCGGGCGATGGCGACGACGGGGTACAGCGACCTCAAGGAGTTCCAGCGCGTCGAGGTGACGGTGGCGGACTCGCAGCACCGCCGCTGAGTACGCCCGGCAGTACGCAGGAGGCCCGGACCGCCGAAGCGTTCCGGGCCTCCTGCCGTGTCCGGGCAGGCGTTACGCGGCCTTCTTGGCGCCACCGAACGCGGCTACGGCACCGAGCAGCAGGAAGAGGTAGGACTTGAAGTCCGCCGCCTCGCTCCACGCCTTCGTCAGGATGTCGAAGTGGTCGAAGAAGAGGCTGGAGGCGGACTGGTGGGCCAGGTCGGAGAAGATGATCGAGATGCCCACGAGCTGGCCGAGGTAGACGGCGCCCACCGACAGAACGGCGCTGACCACGGGCAGCACCGGGTTCTGTCCGCCGACCTTGCTCGCCGCGAAGCCGACGAGGAACCCGACGCCGATGGCGATGTAGCCGACCTCGCGCTCGATCGCGCCCGCGATGACGCCGTACAGGAAGGCCGCGACGAGCGCCGTGACCACCGCCGTCAGCAGGCCGAGCCCCAGGTTGTCACGGGCCGGGGCCGGCGGGGAGAACGGCGCTCCGCCGAACGCGGCGCCGGGCTGACCGGGCTGGCCGTACGGGCCGGGCTGCTGACCCGCGAACGGGTTGCCGGTGGGGGCACCGGGCTGCTGGCCGGCGAACGGGTTGCCGCCGCCGGGCTGGGCGTCGTACGGCTGCTGCGGCTGGTTCGGCGGCGGCACGGGCTGGCTCATGGTGGTATCCCCCTGGGACGAAGCGCACGACTGTGCGAGAAGTGACGCCGCAGGCTAGCAGCCGCCTGTGACATCGCCCACCGAAATCCCGGGGGAAAGCCGTTCCTACAGCCGGTGTGCGGCCCCTGCCGGGGTCGCTCCCCGGGTGTCCAGGAGGAGCTGGGCCTTCACCGCGAGGCCCTGGAGATCGTACGTGCGGTGGTGCTGGAGCAGCACGGTGAGATCGGCGCTCGATGCCGCCTCGTACAGCGAGTCGGCGCGCGGAACCGGAAGTTCACGTACCCGCCAGTCCAGGACGTGCGGGTCGTGGTAGCCGATCTGGGCGCCCATGTCCATCAGCCGGGTCGCGACCTCCCGGGCGGGGGAGGCCTCCTGGTCCGCGAGGTCGGGCTTGTAGGTGACACCGAGGAGCAGCACCCGGGCACCGCGTACGGACTTGCCGTGTTCGTTCAGGAGGGTGGCGCAGCGCTGGATCACGTACTGCGGCATCCGGTCGTTGATCTCCTGGGCGAGCGAGACCATCCGCAGGGGGTGTCCGGGGGTGCGGCTGTTGTACGGGAGGTAGCCCGGGTCGACGGGGACGCCGTGACCGCCGACGCCGGGGCCCGGACGGAAGGGCTGGAAGCCGAAGGGCTTGGTCTCGGCGCACCTGATGACGTCCCACAGGTCGACGCCGAGGTCGTGGCAGAGCACCGCCATCTCGTTGACCAGGGCGATGTTGACGTGCCGGAAGTTGGTCTCCAGGACCTTCGTCATCTCGGCCTCGCGCGGCCCGCGGGCCCGGACGACCTTGTCGGTGAGGCGGCCGTAGAAGGCGGCGGCGGACTCGGTGCAGGCGGGGGTGAGGCCGCCGATGACCTTGGGGGTGTTGGCGTAGACGTGGGTCCTGTTGCCGGGGTCGAGGCGGCTGGGGGAGCAGGCGAGGTGGAAGTCGCGGCCGGCACGCAGCCCCGAGCCCTCTTCGAGCAGGGGCAGCACGTAGCTCTCGGTGGTGCCGGGCTGGACGGCCGATTCCAGCAGGACGGTGGTGTGCGGGCGCAGCCGGGCGGCGAGCGCGCGGGTCGCCTCGCCGACGGCGGTGAGGTCGAGGGTGCGGTCGGCGCCGAGCGGGGTGGGCGCGCAGATCACCGCGGTACGGACCCGGCCCAGTTCGGCCGGGTCGGTGGTGGGCCGGAAACCCCCCGAGAGCATCCGGCGGACGTCCGAGGCGGTGAGCGATCCCTCGACGGGGGTGTGGCCTGACGAGAGCTCCGCGTAGGCGCGTGGGTCGGTGTCGTAGCCGACGGTCTGGACACCGGCGGCGACAGCGGCTTGGGCGAGGGGCAGGCCGAGGTGGCCGAGTCCGATGACAGCGAGGTCTGCGGGCATGTGGATGGGCCGTCCTTCCCTTGGACCGAGAGAGCGGAAAGCGCAACCGCTGGGGACAGCGCAATGTCAGACTAGGCGTAAATATGACCTATATGTCGCATTGTCGGGATCCTGTCGTCCTGGTGTTGTCCACAGGCGGTGGCCGAAGTCGTGGACGGCGGACAGAATCGAGGGATGGGCGCGGGGCGTCCGACCGCTCGGTCGGGTCGCGTCCCGTGCCGGACCACCCCGATCTACCCCGGGAGGCAGCGGTGAGGACAGCGACACTGGGACCCGCGGAGCGCGCCGAGGCGCTCGCCGCGATGGCCGAGCGCGAACTGGACGTGCTGGTCGTGGGGGCGGGCGTGGTCGGCGCCGGTACGGCGCTGGACGCGGCGACGAGAGGGCTCTCGACCGGTCTGGTCGAGGCGCGCGACTGGGCCTCGGGCACATCGAGCAGATCGAGCAAGCTGATCCACGGCGGGCTTCGGTATCTGGAGATGCTGGACTTCGCGCTCGTCCGGGAGGCCCTGAAGGAGCGCGGGCTGCTCCTGGAGCGGCTGGCCCCGCACCTGGTGAAGCCCGTGCCGTTCCTCTATCCGCTGCAGCACAAGGGCTGGGAGCGGCTCTACGCCGGCTCCGGTGTGGCGCTCTACGACGCGATGTCGGTGTCGTCGGGGCACGGCCGCGGCCTGCCCGTCCACCGCCATCTCTCCCGCCGCCGAGCTCTGCGGGTCGCCCCGGCGCTTCGGAAGGACGCCCTGGTCGGGGCGTTGCAGTACTACGACGCGCAGATGGACGACGCCCGCTACGTGGCGACCCTGGTGCGCACCGCCGCCGGATATGGCGCGCGTGTGGCGAACCGTGCGCGGGTCATCGGCTTCCTCCGGGAGGGCGAGCGGGTCGTCGGTGCCCGGGTGGAGGACGTCGAGGCGGGCGGGGAGTACGAGGTCAGGGCCAAACAAGTGGTCAACGCGACCGGGGTCTGGACGGATGACACCCAGGCGCTGATCGGGGAACGCGGACTGTTCCACGTCCGGGCGTCCAAGGGCATCCACCTCGTCGTCCCGAAGGACCGCATCCACTCCTCGACCGGTCTGATCCTGCGCACCGAGAAGTCCGTCCTCTTCGTCATCCCGTGGGGACGGCACTGGATCGTCGGGACGACGGACACCGACTGGGACCTGGACAAGGCGCATCCGGCGGCGTCGAGTGCCGATATCGACTATCTGCTCGAACACGTCAACTCGGTCCTGGCCACGCCGTTGACCAGGGACGACGTCCAGGGCGTCTATGCCGGCCTGCGGCCGCTGCTGGCCGGCGAGTCGGATGCGACCAGCAAGCTCTCGCGCGAGCACACGGTGGCGCATCCGCTGCCGGGCCTCGTGGTCGTGGCGGGCGGCAAGTACACGACGTACCGGGTGATGGCGAAGGACGCCGTGGACGAGGCGGTGCACGGCCTCGACCAGCGCGTGGCGGAGTGCGTCACCGAGGACATTCCGCTGCTGGGGGCGGAGGGGTACCGGGCGCTGTGGAACGCCCGCGCGAGGATCGCGGCGAGGACGGGGCTCCATGTCGCCCGGGTGGAGCATCTGCTCAACCGCTACGGCTCCATGACCGAGGAGCTCCTCGATCTGATCGTCGGCGATCCGACGCTGGGCGAGCCGCTGCCGTCGGCGGACGATTATCTGAAGGCCGAGATCGTCTACGCCGCCTCGCACGAGGGGGCCCGCCACCTCGACGACGTGCTGACCCGCCGGACCCGGATCTCTATCGAGACCTTCGACCGGGGCACGCTCAGTGCCCGGCTCTGCGCGAAGCTGATGGCGCCGGTGCTGGGCTGGGACGACGGACAGATGGACCGGGAGGTCGAGCACTACGAGAAGCGGGTGCAGGCGGAGCGGGAGTCGCAGCGCCAGCCGGACGACCTCACGGCGGACGCGGCGCGGCTCGGGGCTCCGGACATCGTGCCGCTGTAGGACCGCCCGGCCGGGCCCTGCCGGACTCGTGGGGGCCGGGGCTCAGGCGCGGGGAGTGCGACCGCAGAACTCCGCTTCGAGCAGTGCCGGTTCGAGCGTTTCCGCATCGTTCAGGGCGTCCGTGTCGACGCGGAATGTGAGGGTGTGCCGGCCGTCGCGCGTAGTGGCGGTACGGACGTAACTGCCCGCTATGCGGCCGTTGTGACCCCAGACGGTGGTGCCGCAGGAGAGCTTTGGCGGATAGATGCCAAGACCGTAGGCGCCGAGCGTGGCACCGGTGTTCAGCAGCGTCGCCAGCTGGGCGGGCGCGAGGAGGCGTCCGCCCAGCAGGGCCGCGTAGAAGCGGTTCAGGTCGGTGAGCGTGGAGACCGGTGGATCAGCCCCGGCAGCGGACGCTCGACGGGATCCGACAGCCGAAGCCGTCCCTCCCGGACGAGTTGGAGCACGACGGTGGCGACGAAGGTCTTGGTGATGCTGCCGGCCCGGAACCGGTCCGCCCTGCGGATGCCGGGGCTCGTCGAGCGGTAGGTGCCGTACGGTGCGGTGGAGGCGCGGTCGGCCAGCAGCGCCGCCGTGGGGGCGCCGCCCACGGCGACGAGCCGGGGAAGGTAGGAGGCCGCGGGCGTGAGATGTGGTTCGCTGGGCAGGGTCGCTGTTCCGAGGCCGAACAGCGCCAGCAGCAACGGGGCGGCGAGCAGCGCCCTGAGAATCGGCAGGGCAGGGAATCCCTTTCTCCGGCCATATCATGACGGGCCCGCGGACCCGGCACCATGACCGGTCCCGGGGTGAGGGACAATGAACGCTCTGCCAGGGCGGGTTGATCGCAGAGGGGACGCATGTCGGAGGCGGAGCAGGCACGGGAGCCCCAACGGGACAAGGACGGACGTCTCCTTTCGGGGCGTTACCGGCTCGGGGAGGTGCTCGGCCGGGGCGGTATGGGCACGGTCTGGCGTGCCGTCGACGAGACGCTGGGCCGCACGGTCGCGGTCAAGGAGCTGCGGTTCCCCTCGGCCATCGACGAGGACGAGAAGCGCCGTCTCATCACGCGCACGCTGCGCGAGGCGAAGGCGATCGCCCGGATCCGCAACAACGGCGCCGTGACGGTCTTCGACGTGGTCGACGAGGACGACCGGCCGTGGATCGTGATGGAACTCATCGAGGGCAAGTCCCTCGCCGAGGCCATCCGCGAGGACGGGGTGCTGACACCCAGGCGCGCCGCCGAGGTCGGTCTCGCCATCCTCGACGTGCTGCGCTCGGCGCACCGCGAGGGCATCCTGCACCGCGACGTGAAACCGTCCAACGTACTGATCGCCGAGAACGGCCGGGTCGTGCTGACCGACTTCGGTATCGCCCAGGTCGAGGGAGACCCGTCGGTCACCTCGACGGGCATGCTCGTCGGCGCACCGTCGTACATCTCGCCGGAGCGCGCCCGGGGGCACAAGCCGGGACCGCCCGCCGACCTGTGGTCGCTCGGCGGACTGCTCTACGCCAGCGTCGAAGGGTCCCCGCCCTACGACAAGGGGTCGGCCATCGCCACCCTGACCGCCGTGATGACCGAACCGCTCGATCCACCGAAGAACGCCGGTCCACTGGAAGAGGTCATCTACGGCCTGCTCGCCAAGGACCCCGATCAGCGGCTCGACGAAGCGGGCGCGCGCGCCCTGCTCGACGGTGTGATCCACGCTCCCGAGAAGCCGGACCCGGTGGTGCCCGCGCCCGCCGACGCCACCCAGATCATGACGCTGCCCGGGCAGGCCTCCGGGTCCGGCGCCAAGACGGCCCCGGACTCCGGTGAGCAGGTCGAGGGCGCACGGGATCGGCTGCGCGGTGCGCTGCGCTCCGTGCGCAGCGCGAAGGCGGCGCCGGCCGCGACTGCGGCCACCACGCCGCCCCCGTCCTCGACACCCCCGTCGGCCGCTCCCTCGACGGGCTCTTCAAAGCCTGCCCGGCCCTCGACCCCGGCCCCGGCGAAGCCGGCTGCGGCCTCCGCCGCCGTACCGCCGCCGCGCCAGGCCACGACGCCCGCCACCCCGCCCCGCGCGTCCCTCACGGACGTGGTGCCGCGCCGCACTCTGGCGATCGTCGCGGCCGTGATCGTGCTCGCCGTGATCGGCACGGTCCTCGCGCTCACGCTCGACGGAGGCGGCAAGGACAACCCGAGCGGCGCCGGTGGCAAGGACGACAAGTCCACCTCGGCCGGGGCCTCGCCGAAGGGCGGTGCCACGGAAACGGACAGCGGCAGCGGCAGCGGCAAGGCCCAGGACCAGGGCGGCGATCAGGGTCAGGGCAAGGACCAGGGCAAGGGCGACGACTCGGGCAAGGGGTCGGACGGTTCCAAGGGGGACGACCCGGGCGCCAAGGGCGACGCACTGCCCGCCGGATACGGAACCATCACGAACAAGCAGTTCCACTTCACCATTGCGATGCCCGAGGACTTCCGGCTCGACCACACGTCGGGGCAGAACTCCGGCGGCATCTTCAATGCCGACGGGGGCTTCCCGCGCGTCCAGGTCGACTACACCGATTCGCCCGGCGGTGACGCCGCCGCGGCCTGGAACGCCGCGAAGGGCGGTGTCGCGGCCAGCAGCAACGGCTACCACCACCTCGGCGTGAAAAAGGTCCAGTACAACGGCTACCCGACCGTCGCCGACTGGCAGTTCGAGCGCACCCAGCAGGGGCAGCGGGTCCGGGTGCTGAACAGGGGCTTCAAGGTCGACGGCACCCACGGCTACGCGATCATGATCAGCTGCAGGTCGAGCGAGTGGGACGGCAAGGAGTGCCGGACGCTGCGCAGGACCGCGTTCGACACGTTCGCGCCCACCGACTGATCGATGGGTGAAAAGGGCCGGGATGCACCGACCCCGGCGCGCGTCCCGCACTTGCCACGTATCGTGAGACCTGAAGACCGTACGCAGCCGGAACGGCGAGTCAATTGCACGGTGAGTGAGCGCAATTGATGGATTCGTGCGGGTTCCGTGACCGGGGGACAGCGCGCTCTGGGGAGGCGTCGTGGACGACTACGCGGGTCGGGTGCTTGCCGACCGCTACCGCCTTCCGCTGCCCCCGTCCGATGAGTACGAACTGGTCGAGACCCGGGCGTTCGACACCTACAGCGGACAGGAAGTCCTGATCCGGCAGGTGCCGTTGCCCGAAGTGGTGGACGCCGAGGTGCTCGACGCCGACGGCCCGGTGCCGACGGCCCGGGTCACGGGGCACGCGGTGCGACGGTCCACGGACCCGGCGGTCCGGCGCGCCATCGAGGCCGCGCAGGCGGCGGCCCAGGTCCCCGACCATCCCCGGCTCGACCAGGTCTTCGACGTGTTCGCCGAAGCCGGCTCGCTCTGGATCGTGAGCGAATTCGTCATGGCCCGCCCGCTCGCCGCCCTGCTCGCGGAGCGTCCCCTCGATCCCTTCCGGGCCGCCGAGATCGGCTCCGACGTGCTGACGGCGCTTCGAGTGCTGCACGCCCATGGCTGGACCCACCGGAACATCACCGTCCGCACGGTGCTGGTCTGCGACGACGGCCGCGTCGTGCTGACCGGCCTGGCGACCGGTGCGGCGGAGGAGGCACTCTGCGGGTACGTGCCGACGCCCCAGCCCGACGACGGGGACGAGATCGCCTTCGGCCGCCCGGCGGTCGGGACGGGCCCGGCCGGGCCGTACGCACCGCCTCCGCTGCCCCCGTCGCCCCCGCCCGTCCCCCCGGCCGAGGCGCCTGCCTCGCGTGGCCCGGCGGCGATCGGGACGGGCCGCACCCCCGGCGACCCGTACGGCGACGACGAGGCGCACACCGATGACGCGTACCCCGGCGACCGGTCCGGCGACGGCCTCCACGGCGGTGCGCAGAGCAGTGGTCCGGGCGAACTGGAGGCCGTGCGGCGGCCGGTGAAGCCCGCTCTGCCCGCGCCCGCCCCCGGAACGGAAGGCGCCGCGCGGTCGCGGGCCGAGCGCGCCGGAGCCATCGCCGCCTACCGCGCGGGCGCCCGCGCCGCGGCCCGGGTAGGCGAGGACCAGCACCGGACCGGGGCGGGCGAGGCGGAGGACACCGCCGGCCTCCCGGTGCAGCGCACCGCGCGGCCGAAGGACACGGGACCGTCCGCCCCGGACAGCCGCCCGCAGCCGACCGGCTCCGGGAACCGGGCCGATGAGGACCCGTACGCCGAGGACCCGTACGCCGAGGACCCGTACGCCAAGGCTCCGCACGGGGACGACCTGTACGAGGAAGACCCGTACGACGACGAGGACGACGACGGCTACGGGGACGACGGCCGGGCGCCCGGCCGTCGGCTGCATCTCACCGGCACCTGGAGCGACGGCCCCGGCTCCGGGCGTCCCGTCCCCGCCGGAGGCTCGGGCGAGGACGCCCTGCGCGCCGACGCCCGGCGCCACGGCAACTCTCCGGCGCTGTCGGCGCACCCGTCCCCACAGCGGCAGCAGCCGGGCCACTGGGACGACGTCGTCGCGGGCGGGAGTCCGGGCCCCGCCTATCGCGGCCCCGCCACCACCCTTGCCGCCGAGCGGGCCCGGCAGACCCGGATCGCCGTCGTCGGCGCGGTCACCGAGCGCTGGGCGCCCGAGCAGGCGGGCCCCGTTCACGAGAACTGGCAGCTGGCGCCGCCGGTCGGCCCCGCCACCGACCTCTGGGCACTGGGCGCGCTCCTCTACCGCGCCGTCCAGGGCCACGCCCCGTACCCTGAGGAGAGCGCGGCGGAACTGGTCCAGATGGTGTGCGGGGAGCCGCCCGCCTTCGCCGAGGAGTGCGGTCCGCTGCGCCCCGTCGTCGAGTCGCTGCTGCGCCAGGACCCCACCGAGCGGCCGGACTTCGAGGAGCTGAGCGGCTGGCTGCGTTCCCTCGTGCGGTCGGCGCCCGAGCCCGAGGCCGGTCTGGACGTCGTACCGCTGCCGTCCGTCGACAGCGCCCGGCTTCCCATCGTGCGCCGCCGGGGCGAGCTGGTCCGCAGGCGCCGCGGTCGTTTCGGCCAGGGCTCGGCCCACGGCCGCCACCGCCACACCAAGGAGAAGACCGACCGGCGCGACAGGCCCGGACCGGAGAGAGCGCCCAGAGCGCCGCGCGAGCCCAAGGGCCCCAAGGCGCTGCGCACCCCGCCGCCCGGCCCCCGGCAGGGCGAGGGACGGGCGCCGCGACGGCTGGGGCGACTGCTGCTCGTGCTGATCCTGCTGGCCCTGGTCGCGGCCATCGCGTACGCCATGCTGTTCATGCCCAAGACGGACAGCGACTCCGGCGCCCGCTCCACCGGCCCCGCGTCGTCGGCGTCCGGCTCACCGGAGCCGGGCGACGGAGGGAGCGGCGGGCAGTCGTCCACGCAGCCCCCCGGCGCCCAGCAGCCGCAGACCAGCCGCTCCGCCGTCGCGCTCGCTCCGGGCTACGCCCTGCGCAAGGACCCGGAGGGGTTCGAGATCGCGGTGCCCAAGAGCTGGCAGCGCAGCCCTGCCAACGCGGACCGTCAGATCCGTTACGGCAGTGACGGCTTCAGCCTGCTGATCGTCCCCGGACGCGACACGGTCAAGGCCAACGGTGACGACCCCCTCGTCTACCAGGCGGACAAGGAACTGGAGTTGCAGCCCTTCCGTGACTCCAGCTGGTCGGGGTCGAGCGGGCTGCGCCGGATCGACGTCGGCCGACAGGCCATGGCCGAGGGCCAGTTCACCTGGCAGGACGCCTCCGGGCGTGAGGTGTACGCCCGTAACCTCGCGATGATCGTCGGCGGCCGCTACCACATCCTCCAGGTCATCGGCCCGGAGAACCGGCGCGACAAGGTTTCGGACATCTACGAACAAGCCATTGCCTCCTACCGTGTGACGCACTGAAACACCCCGGCGCCTCGGCCGAACGACGCCGGAGCGACAAGCATCACAGTGCGGTCTCGTGGGGGAGGCGAGGTTCCGTGGCCCCGGCCCCCTCCGTAATCTGGCCTCCGAAGGAACGGGGCGGGGACACGTGGATCGATCACAGGGCACGGACGCGGGACTGGTGCTGGCCGGAAGGTACCGGCTCGGTGAAGTTCTCGGGCGCGGCGGCATGGGCAAGGTCTGGCGGGCCCACGACGAGGTGCTGCACCGCACGGTCGCGGTCAAGGAGCTGACCGCCGGGCTGTACGTCGCCGAGGCCGACCGGATCGTGCTGCACGCACGCACGCAGAAGGAGGCCCGCGCGGCGGCCCGGATCACGCACCCGGGTGTGGTCACGGTCCACGACGTGATCGAGTACGACAACAGGCCCTGGATCGTCATGCAGTACGTCGACGGTCCGTCGCTCGCCGACGAGGCCAAGGAGTCCGGCGAGATCGAGCCGCGCGAGGCCGCCAGGATCGGCCTCCATGTGCTGGGCGCCCTGCGCGCGGCACACGGCGCGGGGGTCCTGCACCGGGACGTGAAGCCCGGCAACGTCCTTCTGGCCAGGGACGGCCAGGTACTGCTCACCGACTTCGGGATCGCGGCGATAGAGGGCGACTCGACCATCACCAGGACCGGTGAACTGGTCGGCTCCATCGACTATCTGGCGCCCGAACGGGTGCGCGGCGGCGATCCCGGCCCCGCGTCCGACCTGTGGTCCCTCGGCGCCACGCTCTACACCGCGGTCGAGGGACGCTCACCGTTCCGCCGTACGTCCCCGATCTCCACCATGCAGGCCGTCGTCACCGAGGAACCGCCGCCGCCCCGGAAGGCGGGCCCGCTCGCCCCCGTGATCACCGCGCTGCTCCGCAAGGAGCCCGACGACCGGCCGTCGGCGGCGGAGGCGGAACGGATGCTGCTGGAGGCCATGGAGGGCCGCGAACCGCGGGCCGCGCAGGCGTACGTACCGACGCAGCGCGTCCCCGACGAGGTGCTGCGCACGCTGGACACGGACGCCGCGTCCGGGGCGGGGGCGGCGGGCACGGCCCAGCTGCCCCATCCGGCGGCCGGTTCCACCGCCGGCCCGGCGTCGTCCCCGGTCACCCGGCGCAGCCGCGGCCGGTGGCGTACGGCGGTCCTGGTCATCGTGGCCGCCGCGCTGGCGGGCGGCGGCGCGGGGCTCGCCGCGATGAAGTACCGGGATCGTGCGGAGAGCCCCGCCGGAAACGGCGTCACGGGTACCCATGCGGCGGTCACCCCCTCCGAGCCCGGCACTTCGCGCGCGCCGAAGCCCCGTACCTCGAAGAAGGGCGTACCCGACGGATGGAAGCGGGTGAACGACCCCGAAGGCTTCAGCCTGACCGTGCCCGACGGCTGGGTGCGCCGGGCGGACGGCAACCAGATCGACTACACCCCGGACAACGGCGTGCACTACATCCGGATCAGCATCGACCCGGCGCCCGACTTCGAGAACCCCTACATGCACATGCTGAACATGGAGAAGCAGCTGGCCGAGCGGCTTCCCGGGTACGAGCGCAAGACGCTGCACTCCAACACGTACCGCGACCGGGCGGGCTCGCTCTGGGAGTTCACCTGGACCGAGACCAAGAACCATCCGGGCCCGCGTCACGCGATCGACCAGATGTACTTCGGGGAGGACGGCGGTCCCGAGTACGCGATGTACATGACGGGTCCGGCGGCGGACTGGGACACCACACGGGAACAGTTCGACACGATACTGCGTGGATGGCAGGCGCCCGACAGCGCCGACTGAGGCCCGCCGGATCGTGCCGACGACCACAGGGGTCCTGATCAGGGGCTTTGTTGCCAGTGATCACTGGCTTGTTTGTGGGGAGTGTGAAAACCCGTTACTCACGGGTACCCAAAGTGTGCGGCTGGCCGTACTCTCGCCCTCATGACGGACTCGCAGGCCTCCACGTCCACCTCCTCCGCCCCGGTCGGCACCAACCCCGTGGCCGCCGCCCCCGCGGGTGTGCGCACCGCCGCCGACGTGGTGACGCCCGAGGTGATCGCCCAGCTGACCCGTGGGGTCGTCGGCTCCGGCCGCACGGCCAACCACACCCCCTTCACCGGGGAGAAGCTGGCCGATCTGCCCGAGTCCACCCCCGAGGACGTGGCGACGGCCTTCGAGCGGGCCCGTGCCGCCCAGGCCGCCTGGGCGGCGACCCCCGTCCGTGCCAGGGCGGCCGTCCTGCTCCGTTTCCACGACCTCGTGCTCGGTCGCCAGGCCGAGGTGCTCGACCTCATCCAGCTGGAGACCGGCAAGGCCCGGCTGCACGCCCACGAGGAGGTGCAGGCCGTCGCCGTCGTGGCCCGCCACTACGGGCGCGCGGCCGCCTCGTATCTGAAGCCCAAGCGGCACACCGGAGTCGTGCCGACGCTCACGAAGGTCACCGAGCTGCGTCAGCCGCGCGGCGTGGTCGGCCAGATCGCGCCGTGGAACTACCCCTTGGAGCTCTCCGTCGGTGACGCGCTGCCCGCGTTCGTCTCCGGCAACGCCGTCGTGATGAAGCCCGACACCGAGACCGCGCTGACCGCGCTGTGGGCCCGGGACCTGCTGATCGAGGCCGGGCTGCCCGCCGAGGTGTTCCAGGTGGTCCTCGGTGACGGGCCGGTCATCGGCCCCGAGGTCGTCAAGCACGCCGACTACGTCTCGTTCACGGGTTCCACCCGCACCGGTCGCGAGGTCGCGCAGGGTGCGGCGGCCCGGCTCGTCGGGGTCTCGCTGGAGCTCGGCGGCAAGAACGCCATGCTGGTCCTGGAGGACGCCGACGTGGAGAAGGCCGTCGCGGGCGCCGTCCGCGCCTGCTTCTCCTCCGCGGGCCAGCTCTGCATCTCCATCGAGCGGCTGTACGTCCACGAGTCGGTCGCCGACGATTTCGTGGCCCGCTTCGCCGCCCGTACGAAGGCCATGCGGCTCGGCAACTCCCTCGCCTACGGAGCCGACATGGGCTCCCTGGTCGGCGAGCGCCAACTGGAGACGGTCACCCGCCACGTCGCGGAGGCCGTCGAGAAGGGCGCCACGCTCGTCGCGGGCGGCGTCGCCCGCCCCGACATCGGCCCGCTCTTCTACGAGCCGACCATCCTCGACGGCGTCGAGGCGCCGATGGCCGTCTGCAACGAGGAGACCTTCGGCCCGGTCGTCTCCATCTACCGCTTCACCGACGACGACGAGGTCGTCGCCCTCGCCAACGCCACCCCGTACGGGCTGAATTCGAGCGTCTGGACCAGGAACTCCAAGCGGGGCCACCAGGTCGCCGCCCGGCTGCGGACCGGCACGGTCAACATCAACGAGGGGTACGCCCCGGCGTACGGCAGCGTGCAGTCCCCGATGGGCGGCATGAAGGACTCCGGTCTCGGCCGGCGGCACGGCTCCGAGGGCATCCTCAAGTACACCGAGGCGCAGACCGTCGCCCAGCAGCGGCTGATCCCGCTCGCCCCGGTCTTCGGCATGGACGACGAGAAGTACGCGGCGTTCATGACCCGCAGCCTGAAGGCGATGAAGGCGTTCCGCCTGCGCTGACCCCCGTAGCAGGGCGTTCCGCCCGCGCTGCCCCGTAACACCGCAGCACGTTCCGCCCTTTTCGTACCGAGGAGAGCCATGCCCCAGGACAGCCCTGCCCGGAATCGGTCCGTCTCCCCCCAGCCGGCCGACGACGACGCCGCGTACGACTACGACGTGCTGGTCGTCGGCTCGGGCTTCGGCGGTGCGGTGTCGGCCCTGCGGCTGACCGAGAAGGGCTACCGGGTGGGGGTGCTGGAGGCGGGCCGCCGCTTCACCCCCGGGACCCTCCCCAAGAACTCCTGGGACCTCAAGAACTACCTGTGGGCCCCGGCCCTCGGGCTCTACGGCATCCAGCGCGTGCATCTGCTCGGCAAGGTGATGGTGCTGGCCGGTGCGGGGGTCGGCGGTGGTTCGCTCAACTACGCCAACACGCTGTACGTGCCCCCCGCGCCGTTCTTCGAAGACCGGCAGTGGGCGTCCATCACCGACTGGCAGGACGAGCTGAAGCCGTATTACGACCAGGCCACGCGGATGCTCGGGGTCCGGCTCAACCCGACGACGACCCCCTCCGACGTCCATCTGAAGGCGGCCGCGCAGGTCATGGGCGTCGGTGACACCTTCCATCTCGCCCCGGTCGGCGTCTTCTTCGGTGACGGCGAGGACGCCGACGGCACGGCGAGGGCCAAGCCCGGTGGCACGGTCGCCGACCCGTACTTCGGCGGCGCGGGCCCCGCCCGCAAGGCCTGCACCGAGTGCGGCGAATGCATGACGGGCTGCCGGCACGGCGCGAAGAACACCCTCAACGAGAATTACCTCCACCTCGCCGAGAAGGCCGGGGCGGTCATCCACCCGATGACCTCCGTCGTCGCGATCGCGGACCATCCGGAGGGCGGCTACCGCGTCACCACCGTCCCCACCGACCGTCGCAGGAAGGCGAAGCCCACCCGGCTGCGCGCCCGCCAGGTGGTGGTCGCGGCGGGCACGTACGGAACGCAGACCCTGCTGCACACCATGAAGGACCGTGGTCTGCTGCCCCGGCTCTCGGCCCGGCTCGGCGAGCTGACCCGTACCAACTCCGAGGCGCTCGTCGGCTCGCAGACCAGCGACCGGCGCTACCGCAAGAAGCACGGCACCGCGAAGGCCGACTTCAGCCGGGGCGTCGCGATCACCTCCTCGATCCACCCCGACGCGAACACCCACATCGAGCCGGTCCGCTACGGCAAGGGCTCCAACGCCATGGGCGCGCTGTCCATCCTCCAGGTGCCGTACGGCGGGCGCCGGGTGCTGGGCTGGCTCGGAAACATGGCCAAGCACCCGACGCTCGCCGTACGCTCGCTCTCCAACCGGCGCTGGTCGGAGCGGACCATCATCGGGCTCGTCATGCAGTCGCTGGACAACTCTCTGACGACGTACCGCAGATCCGGCGGCATCGGAAAGGGCCTCCTCACCGCCCGGCAGGGGCACGGCGCGCCCAACCCCACACAGATCGAGGAGGCGACGCGCAGCGCCACGCTGCTCGCCGAGGAGATCAACGGCTTCGCCGGTTCGAACATCGGTGAGCTGATGGGCACTCCGCTCACCGCGCACTTCCTCGGCGGCTGCCCCATCGGCGCGAGCGCCGAGGAAGGGGTCATCGACCCGTACCACCGGCTCTACGGACACCCCGGCATCTCGGTGGTGGACGGTTCGGCGGTCTCCGCGAACCTCGGCGTCAACCCGTCGCTCACCATCACCGCTCAGGCCGAGCGCGCCATGTCCTTCTGGCCCAACAAGGGCGAGGCGGACCCGCGCCCGGCACAGGGCGGGGCCTACGAACGACTGGCCGCCGTCGAGCCGAAGGCGCCGGCGGTGCCGAAGGAGGCCTTCGGCGCACTGAGGCTGCCGTTCCTCGGTCTGCCGGCCGTCCCGCCGAAGAAGAAGCCGTAGCGCCGACGACGACGGCGGCGGACCGGGAGAGCGGAAAGGGGCTGCACCCCCCTCCGAGTGCAGCCCCACACCGACGGTGACGAAGCCTCTTGAAGCCCGACAGGCTCTTATACGGCCGCGTCACCGTTCCTGCGGCGCCGCACGATGAACATCGCGCCCGCGCCGAGCACTACGGCCGTACCGCCCGCGGCGGCGAACACCGGCACCGCGGAGGACGAACCGGTCTCCGCCAGGCTGCCGGAGACCTTGCCCGTCGGGTTGTCGGCCGGCTTGGTGGACGGCACCGGAGCGCTGCCACCGGTCTGCGGCTTCGAGCCGCTTTCGCCGGAGTTCACGATCTTGAACTTGTACGCGACGTCGCTGACGCCCGCGCAGTCCTTGTCGCCTACGTAGAGACCGGCACCGAGGGTGAAGCCGGCGCCGACGGGGGCGCTCGCCCTCACATCGATGCGCAGCGGGATGTCGACCTCGTAGCCCGCGCGGATCTCGTCGGACCGGCCGACGTAGCCGACGGCGCGGCCGTCCTCGCTGAGCTCCTCCCACTTGCCGGTGTCCGTGTCGAGGGCCTGGAGACTGACGTGCCTGGACGTGAAGAGGTCGTCGCCGTTCTTGTCGGAGGAGGCGCCCGCGAAGTAGTCGATCTCCTTCACGGTGGACTTCGACGCGTTGTAGACGTTCATCTTGAACGTGTGCCAGCCGCTGCCCCGGGCGATCTTGCCGGGCAGACCGTTGATGGAGATGTCCAGGTCGGACTTGGCGCACTCCGTCGGCTCGGGATCCTCGGACTCGGACTCGGACGGGGACTGCGACGGGGACGCGGACGCGCTCGGGGACGCGTCGGCGACCAGGTCCGGGGCCGGAGAGGTGCTTTTGGTGGTCTCGGCCGCCTCGCTCGGGCCGGTCTCGCCGGACTCCTCGGCGGGCGCGGTGGCGGACTCGGAGGCCGACGGGGCCGTGCCGGTCTCCGGGGACTCGGAGCCGCTCGGCGTGGGTGTGGCGCTCTCGGCGACGGTGGTCCCGTCCGTCGTGTCGGCGAACGCGGCCGGGGCGGCCAGGACCGCGGCCGGCGCGATGACGGCCGTGGCGGCGGCGAGCGCCATGGTGCGGCGAAGCTTCATGATGACCTCAGGAGTCCGGCGTACCGCTGTGAGCAGTACGGATATCGGGACGGGCCAGCCGTGAGGTGCACAGGCGGGGCCGGTGGTTCCGCATGGTTGACCCGCGGTCCGGCGTAATGGTTGTCCGGATACTCACAGAACATTTATGTGACACCGCTCACGTCTCTCTCCGCGGGTCGGCCGGCCGCGGTGCGCCACGCACACGTCGTGCACGGCGCAAGAGGCGGCCGGACGGAGGAGGCCCGTGGTGCCAGAGGTGCGCGGGAGGTGCGGAGTCGGCATGATCAAGGGCCCCACGGACCGGGAATCGGTCCATGGGGCCCCTGCGCGAATCAGTACCGGGGTGCGGCGTCGGCGCCGAGCCGGACGGCTGTCCCCACGCAGGCCGCTCCACCCGGATACGGTCGGCTCCGGGCGTCCCCGGAGCCGACCGTTCTTGGGGTGACCGGGCTGCTGTCCCCTGCCGCCCGGTCACGCACGCTGGGGCGCGGTCCCACGGCGTACCCTGCAGTACGCCACACGCTCCAGCGGAGCCACGCGTGGTTCCTTCCAAAGCCGCCCCTGGCTGGCACGGACACCGGGACCAACGAAGCCGCGCCTGACCCGGTCACGCGCCGTACGGGTGAGAGTCGGCCCGAACTGGGATACGCCCGCGCACCCGGGCCGCAGGGCGTTCAGGCCCGCCCGCGGCAGAGCTCCAGCAGCGTCATGGCGAGGGAGGTGCCGGGCTTCCCGAGCGCGTCCCGGTACTGGCCGAGGATCTCCATCTCGCGGGAGAGATTGATCCGTCGGCCGCCGGAGGTGATCCGCGCCTCCTGGATGACCGCCGAGACGGCCATCCGCTCCTGGACGAGCCCGATGATCCGGTCGTCGAGGGCGTCGATGCGGGACCTCGCGCCGTCGATCAGCGCGGCGGCCTCCTCGGTGTGCGCGCCGGTCTTCTCGGCGGCGGTCTTCGCGGGGGCGGCGGACTTCGCGGGGGCGGTGCTGGCCATGACGGTGACTCCTCGTGGGATGCGGCCCCCGAAACCGACCGGTCCGGAACGACAGAACGCCCCGGGCCTTTCGGCCCGGGGCGCCTGGAACGTTGCTTGTCAGTGGATCAAGCAGCACGACCATGGCAGCCGGCGGGCCGGATGCCATAGGTAAAGACGAAGGTCGTGTGCTGACGCATGTCCTCAGTATGGCCCCGCCGCGCATGCGGACCAACACGGGGCCCGGATGCTGAGACACCCGCGGGCCCCGGACCCGCTGCCCGCGCTTCCCGCACTCCCGTCCGGACGTGACGACGCCCGCCTTCGCAACCCCGGTAGAATCGACAAAACCGACCCCCCTTCACCGCCGGAAGGCCGCCCCGTGCCAGCAGCACCCCCCGCCGCCCCCGACATCGCCACCGACGTGGTCCTCGTTGTCGACTTCGGGGCGCAGTACGCCCAGCTCATCGCCCGACGCGTCCGTGAGGCCCGGGTCTACAGCGAGATCGTCCCGTCCACGATGCCGGTGGCCGAGATGCTGGCCAAGAACCCCCGGGCGATCATCCTGTCCGGCGGCCCCTCCTCGGTGTACGCGCAGGGCGCGCCCTCCCTGGACCGGGCGATCTTCGAGGCCGGTGTCCCGGTCTTCGGCATGTGCTACGGCTTCCAGCTGATGGCCACCACGCTCGGCGGCACCGTCGACGACAACGGTGCCCGTGAGTACGGCCGTACCCCGCTCACCGTCTCCAAGTCCGGCTCCACGCTCTTCGAGGGCACCCCCACCGAGCAGTCGGTCTGGATGTCGCACGGCGACGCCTGCTCCGCCGCCCCCGAGGGCTTCACGGTCACCGCGTCCACGGACGTCGTACCGGTCGCAGCCTTCGAGAACGACGAGAAGAAGCTCTACGGCGTCCAGTACCACCCCGAGGTCCTGCACTCCACGCACGGACAGCAGGTCCTGGAGCACTTCCTCTACCGCGGCGCCGGCATCGAGCCGACCTGGACCACGTCCAATGTGGTCGAGGAGCAGATCGCACTGATCCGTGAGCAGGTCGGCACCAAGCGCGCCATCTGCGGACTGTCCGGCGGTGTGGACTCCGCGGTCGCCGCCGCCCTCGTGCAGAAGGCCATCGGCTCCCAGCTGACCTGCGTCTACGTCGACCACGGTCTGATGCGCAAGGGGGAGAGCGAGCAGGTCGAGAAGGACTTCGTGGCCTCCACCGGCGTCCAGCTGAAGGTCGTCGACGCCGAGGAGCGGTTCCTGAACGCGCTGGCCGGGGTCTGCGAACCCGAGCAGAAGCGGAAGATCATCGGCCGGGAGTTCATCCGCGTCTTCGAGCAGGCTCAGGCCGAGCTCGTGGCCGAGGGCGCCGCCGACGGCGAGGAGGTCGCCTTCCTCGTCCAGGGCACGCTCTACCCGGACGTCGTCGAGTCCGGCGGCGGCACCGGCACCGCCAACATCAAGTCCCACCACAACGTCGGCGGTCTCCCCGACGACATCGAGTTCCAGCTCGTCGAGCCGCTGCGCCAGCTGTTCAAGGACGAGGTCCGGATGGTCGGCCAGGAGCTCGGTCTGCCCGACGAGATCGTCCAGCGCCAGCCGTTCCCCGGCCCCGGCCTCGGTATCCGGATCGTCGGCGAGGTCACCAAGGAGCGGCTCGACCTGCTCCGCGAGGCCGACGCCATCGCCCGCGAGGAGCTGACCGCGGCCGGTCTGGACCGCGACATCTGGCAGTGCCCGGTGGTCCTGCTCGCCGACGTCCGCTCGGTCGGTGTCCAGGGCGACGGCCGCACCTACGGCCACCCGATCGTCCTGCGTCCGGTCTCCTCCGAGGACGCCATGACGGCCGACTGGTCGCGCCTGCCGTACGAGACCCTCGCCAGGATCTCCACCCGCATCACCAACGAGGTCGCCGACGTCAACCGCGTCGTGCTCGACGTGACGAGCAAGCCGCCGGGCACCATCGAGTGGGAGTGACCCTCCCACAAGGTCAACGCCGATGCCGTCGCTCATTCGTTTGGGCGGCGGCATCGTCGTATGAGCTGGGTACGCTGGCTGAGGAGACGAGACTCTGCCCCATGGGAGCAATCATGAGCGCCGCACCCGAGCCCAGGCTTGAGAAGCAGCGGTACCGGTGGCCCGTCCCGCCCGAGGGCGGATGGACAGCGGACGACCTCGACCGGATTCCGGGCCTCCCGCCCCACACGGAGCTGATCGACGGGAGTCTCGTCTTCATGAGTCCGCAGCGGAAATTCCACACCCGCACGATGTGGTTGCTGGAGCAGGCGCTGCTCCAGCATCTGCCGCAGGATCTCGATGTCGACCGGGAAATGACCATCAGGATCGACAAGCGGAATCGCCCTGAGCCCGACATGGTGGTCTACCGGGCGGAGGCGGACACCGGAGCCGACCAGACCTGGTACGAGCCCGCGGATGTCGTCCTGGCCGTGGAAGTGGTGTCGCCCGACTCCCAGGACCGTGATCGCGACGTCAAACCGCGCAAGTATGCCGCCGCCGGAGTCGTTCATTTCTGGCGGGTGGAAGCGGACGCTGACGGTCTGCCGATCGTGTACGTGTACGAACTCGACCCGGCCCGACAGGCGTACACCCCGACGGGCATCTACCACAACAAGCTCAAGCTGGATGTTCCGTTCCTGATCGAAGCGGACCTCACTCAGATCTACAACCGCGGCAGATAAGGGGCGCGTCCCCCGGGGGCGGTTCCGCACAGGCCATCCGCGCCCGCACCCCTGGCCACTTGCGGCAACCGGCGGTAACTTCCGAACCCGTACGCCCTGGGAGCCCCGAGGAGTCGCCATGCCCGAGCCCACGCCCCTACCCCTGGACCAGCTCCACTTCGCGATGCCGCCCGTCCACGACTCCGTGGAGGAGGAGCGCGCGTACCGCAAGGAACGGCTGGTCGGGGCGCTCAGGCTGTTCGGGGAGTACGGGTACGAGGACGGGGTCTCCGGGCACATCACCGCGCGGGACCCGGAGTTCACCGGCTGCTTCTGGGTCAACCCCTTCGGGGTGCCCTTCGACGGGCTCGTGCCGGACGAACTGATCCTGGTCAACGGGGAGGGGCAGGTCGTCGAGGGGCGGCGCCATGTCAACCAGGCGGCGTTCGCCGTCCACGCGCAGGTGCACCGGGCGCGCCCGGACCTCGTCGCGGTCGCGCACACCCACTCCGTGCACGGCCGGGCCCTGTCCGCGCTCGGCGAGCTCGTCGAGCCCATCACCCAGGAATCCTGTGCCTTCTACGAGGACCACGTGCTGTACGACGCGTACACCGGGGTCGTCGTCGACGAGGAGGAGGGGCGCCGGATCGCCGCCGCGCTCGGCGGGCACAAGGCGATCGTGCTGCGCAACCACGGACTGCTGACCGTCGGCGACTCGGTGGACGCGGCCGCCTGGTGGTTCATCACGTTGGAGCGCTCCTGCCAGGTGCAGCTGGCCGCACGGGCGGCCGGAAAGCCGGTGCTGATCGAGCACCGGGACGCGGTCGCCACCCGTGAGCAGCTCGGCAGCGATCTGGTGGCCTGGATCAACTACCAGCCTCTGTGGCGCCGGATCAGTCGCACATTCTGACGATCCGCGCCGACGGGCCGACCCGATGCGGCCCGGAGCCCTCCCGTACGGCACAATTCGCAGCATTAACAGCTGAGTTGGCTGTACCGGGACAGGAAAGGGCGGCGTTCTCCGTGGCGTTGGACGAGGCGAGGGCGAGCAGCACGCACGGCGGCGGCTGCACGTGCGGCGACTGCCCGCACGGGGCGCGCGAGGGCCACCGGCGCGCGGTGGCCGCCTTCCTGACCAAGCGGGACGAATTCGCCGCCGGTCAGGGGCTGCCGCCCGGGGTCGCCCAGTCCGCCTCCGCGACCCGTCAGTGGGTCTCCGACGAGCTGACCCAGTCGGCCAGGACCGTCGCCGAACGGGGCCGGGAAGCGGGCGACGCCTGGCTCTACCGGGTGTGGCGGCGCACCCTGATCGCGGTGTGGGGGAGCCTCGTCGTCCTGGTCGTCGCCGAATCCGCCACCGCCATCGGTGCGGGCTGGACCAACGCCCGTACGGCGGGACTGGTCGCCGGACTCGTCACCGCGGGCCTGCTGACCGGTGCCGCCCATGTCCACCGGGCCCGCGGCGGCCTCCTCGCCCCGGTGATCGGCGAGGACAACCGGCTCTCCACCTCCCGGGCGGTCGCCGCGTCCTGGGTGCTGCTCGCGGTGTTCTCCGTACTCGTGCAGGCCCTCCAGCTGGCGGGCGCCTCCGGCCACGCCGAGCGTGACGAACTGATCGAGGGGCTGGAGCTGGCCCGGGGCGCCGGGGTGGTGACCGTGCTGGCACTGGTGTGCGCCGTCGCCGTGGTCGTACGCCGGGTGGTGACCGTACGCGCTCTGTCGGGGCGGCTGCAGAAGCTGCGGGCCGACCGGCCGCGCGCCGCCGATCTGCTCACCGACGACTCGGGGCGGGGCAGCTTCACGGATGTGCAGTACGTACTGGTGAGCACCGTCGCCGTACTGTTCGCCGCGGTCCGCCTGGCCCGCAGGCCCGAGCAGCTGCCCGACCTGCCCTGGGGGCTCGCGCTGCTGGTCACCGTCTCGGCGGTCGCGTACTTCGCCGGGAAGTACGCGGAGGGCGGGCGCCCGGTGGTGCTCTCGGTGGTCCGGGCCCGGGAGGCCGGGGATCTGGACGCGCCGATCCGTACCGGCGACGACATCGAGATCCGGGGCGCGGGCTTCGTACCGCCCGGTGCCGGGACGCCGGACCGGCTGGCCCGCATGGTCGTCCGGATCGGCCGGGTCCATGTGCATGTGCCGCTGATCCCGGTCACCGGCGGCTTCGCCAACCCGACCGACGGAGTGCTCACCGTGCCGGTACCGGTGGAGGTGGAACCGGGGCTGGTGGAGGTGCAGGTCGTGACCGCCGCCGGAGTGGAGACGAACCGCGTCGAGATCGATGTGACGGACTGACGGCCGGGGAAGGCCCCGTCGGGTGGCGGAGACCGGCCGATCGGCCGCCCCACCGAGTGGGCGGCACGTGCACCGCGTACGTATGGTCTGGTGACGGGTCTACGGAAGGCGGGGCAGCCACATGCAGGGATACGGCACCAACGTACGCGGTCTGGGCGAGCAGAGGGGGCTCAGGGAACTGGCGCGGGAGCACGCCCTGCTGCCGCTGCGGATCTTCCTCGGTGTCACCTTCGTCTACGCCGGGCTCGACAAACTGACGGACAGTTCCTTCTTCCGCGCGAGCGGCCCCGGATCCATCGGCGAGACGATGCACGCGGTACGCGACTCGTCCGCGATCCCGGCCCTCGTCGACCTCGCTCTGAAGAGCCCCGGCGGCTTCGGGTACGCCATCACCATCGGTGAACTCCTCGTCGGCATCGGCACCCTCCTCGGTCTGTGGGCGCGGCTCGCGGCGCTCGGCGGGGCGCTGATCTCGTTGAGCCTCTGGCTGACGGTGAGCTGGCAGGTCAAGCCGTACTACTACGGCAACGACCTGGCCTACCTCATGGCCTGGCTGCCGCTGCTGCTCGGCGGGGCGACGGCGTTCTCCGTGGACGCCCTCCGCGCGTCGCGACGGCGACGGATCCGGTAGTTCACCCAGGTCGTGGTGGCGGCCAGCCAGAGGCCGCCGAAGAACAACGGGAAGAAGAAGACCCACGGGGCGTCCCAGGCCCCCGCCGCGTCCGCCGCGTATCCCGCTGCCAGGACCAGCATGGCCAGGCCCGCCACCGCCCGTCCGGGACGGATCTCATGACGCAGCACGGGTGACCTCCACCTGTCCGATGCCGACTTCGAGAGTGAGCGCGACCGTGCCGGCCGGTTCGCTGCCCGGGGGCGGCGGAAGCGTCCGGTGCTCCTGCCGCGACGGATTGACGTTCACATCGACCCGCGTGCCCGTCTGCGCGCCGCTCGGCCGGCTGACCGGCAGCGTGACGTCGCCCAGGCCCGCCCGCGCGTCCACCTTCACCGTCACCGCCTTCGGTACGACGACGACCGCGCGGCCCGCCGCGACCCGTACCCGCGTCACGACGGTGTCGCCCCGGGGGACCTCGATCTCGGTGAGGTCCAGCCGCGCCACCCCCGAACCCAGTTCGTAGTGCGGTCGGACCGCGGCCACCGAGGCGGGGCGCCAGCCCTCGCGCACCCACTGGGTGGTGATGTCCTTCGGCAGCGCGGACGCGCCCGCCAGCAGGGCCGCCGTGATCATCGCCAGCATCACCGTGCCGAACCCGGTCCGGCCGAGGAACGCGCTGACCAGCATCCCCAGCCCGAACACCGCCAGCGCGCCGGCCAGACCGAACTGCAGACTCGTGCCCAGGGGGTGGGAGTCCCAGCTCAGGCCCGTGCCCAGGCCGCCCGCGATCAGCGCGAACAGGAAGACCAGGCCGCCGATCGAGGTCGGACCCGTGGTGCCGGGCTCCCGCCGCGGTGCGCGGAACGGATCGTCCGCACTCGGTCCCCGCGGGCGGGTCGCCCGTCTGTCGAGCGTCACATCGGCCGGACCCCACAGATAGCCGGGGCCCACCGGCCCCGACGTGCCGTCCTTGACGATCGGATCCCGCCACCACGACGGGCTGCCCGGCGACGGCGGGGCCTTCACCTCGGGCGGCGCGTCCGCCACCGCCTGCGCGGTCGCCGGATGCAGCGGACCCTCGGGCGCCGCCGCCCTGCGGTTCTGCGTCCAGACGGCGAATCCGACGACCGCGAGCGACAGCATCGCGGAGAACGCCAGCGTGCCGCCGTTGCCCAGCATGGAGAGGAACAGTCCGCAGCCGATCAGCGCGAGCAGCACCGCGATGAGCGACGCGCCCTCGACGCGGCCGGACAGCAGTCTGCGCGCCTCGTTCTCGTCCTCGCCCTCCAGCGGGATCAGCAGCCAGGCGAAGCCGTAGAAGATCAGCCCGATGCCGCCGGTCACGGACAGCACACCGAGCACGATCCGGAAGATCACCGGATCGACGTCGCAGTACCGGCCGAGCCCACCGCACACCCCGGCCACGACCTTGTGCCGCGGGCTGCGCCGCAGCTGCGGCCTCGGTTCGGGGGGCGGTGCGACGCCGGGGGAGGCGTCCTGGGGAACGGTCATGGCTCCATGGTGACGGGCCGAGCGCCCGTCCGGGACCCGCGCCGACCCTGGCCGATCCCTGATATTGCCCCCACGGACCCCTGGGGGCGTGCGTCCACGCACCCCCGGTCCGGGCTCTCAGGGTCGCGTCGGGGGCGGACCCTGATGCCGTCACCCGTTCGGACATGTGACGATCGGTGCATGCCAGCCGCCACGTCCCGAGCCACGAGCTCCCTCAACGCCGACCCGGAGGAGCCGCCGCTGCGCAAGCTGTACCGCAGCGCCGACGGACGGCTGCTCGGCGGTGTCGCGCGCGGCCTCGCCGGGCACCTCGGGCTGCCCGTCGCCTGGGTGCGGTTCGTCTTCCTCGGCCTGTTCTTCGCGGACGGCCTCGGCGCGCTGCTCTACGCCGTGTTCTGGATCGTCGTCCCGCTCGGCGTCGGGGGTGTGGAGGCACCGCGCTCCGTCTTCGAGACCGCCCCGGACGGCAGACGCCGCCTCCGCAAACCCGACAAGGGCCAGGTTTTCGCCCTCATCGCGCTGTTCTTCGGCGCGATGATCTTCGTCGGCAATGTCGACATGGGCAGCAAGGCCGACCGCTACATCTGGCCCACGCTGCTGATCGGCGCCGGTTCGGTGCTGGTGTGGAGGCAGGCCGACAACGCCCGGCGCGCCCGCTGGATGGAGGTCGGCAGCCGCCGTCGGGTCCTGCATCTGGCCCGGGGTCTTGCCGGGGTTGCCCTGGTCGGCCTGGGCCTGGCCGTCTTCATGGTGGTACGCGGCTCCGCGGCCCAGCTCGGCAACGTCCTGACCGCCGCGATCGCCGTCCTCACCGGCATCGCGCTGCTGGCCGGTCCCTACCTCGTGCGCATGACCCAGGACCTCTCCGAGGAACGCACGATGCGCATTCGGGCCCAGGAGCGCGCCGAAGTCGCGGCCCATGTCCATGACTCGGTGCTGCACACCCTCACCCTGATCCAGCGCAACGCCGAGGACGCGGGCGAGGTCCGCAGACTGGCCCGCGCCCAGGAACGCGAACTGCGCAACTGGCTCTACAACCCCGAGGGCACCGGCAAGGACGAGGACGACGAGCCCGAGACCCTCGCCGAGGCGGTCAAGCGCGCCGCCGCCGAGGTCGAGGACAAGCACGGTGTCCCGCTGGAGGTCGTCGTCGTCGGCGACTGCCCGCTGGACGAGAAGCTGGCGGCGCAGATGCAGGCCGCACGCGAGGCGATGGTCAATGCCGCCAAGTACGGTGGCGAGGGCGGCGCCGTGCAGGTCTACGCGGAGGTCGAGGGCCGCACGGTCTTCGTCTCGGTGCGCGACCGGGGCCCGGGATTCGATCCGGATTCCGTCCCGGGGGACAGAATGGGCGTACGAGAATCAATCATCGGCCGGATGCAGCGCAACGGCGGTACGGCGCGACTGCGTTCGGTGCCCGGCGGGGGCACGGAGGTCGAGCTGGAGATGGAGAGGGCGAGCGATGACCAAGACCACTGAGGCGACCGGGGGCCCGGAGCGCCGGGTACGGGTCGTGCTCGTCGACGACCACCGGATGTTCCGCACCGGCGTCCAGGCCGAGATCGGCCGCACGGAGGAGACGGGCGTCGAGGTGGTCGGCGAGGCCGCCGACGTCGACCAGGCGGTCACCGTCATCACGGCGACCCGCCCCGAGGTCGTCCTCCTCGACGTCCATCTGCCGGGCGGCGGCGGCGTCGAGGTGTTGCGACGCTGCGCACCGCTGATGGGAGCCGTGGAGAACCCGGTCCGTTTCCTGGCGCTGTCCGTCTCGGACGCCGCCGAGGACGTCATCGGCGTCATCCGCGGCGGTGCCCGCGGCTATGTCACCAAGACGATCACCGGCACCGACCTGGTCGACTCGGTCTTCCGGGTCCAGGAGGGCGACGCGGTGTTCTCGCCCCGGCTGGCCGGCTTCGTCCTCGACGCCTTCGCCTCCACGGACGCGCCGCCGGTCGACGAGGACCTGGACCGGCTGACGCAGCGCGAGCGCGAGGTGCTGCGGCTGATCGCCCGCGGCTACGCGTACAAGGAGATCGCCAAGCAGCTGTTCATCTCGGTGAAGACGGTCGAGTCGCACGTCTCGGCGGTGCTGCGCAAGCTCCAGCTGTCGAACCGGCACGAGTTGACCCGGTGGGCGACGGCGCGACGGCTGGTCTGACCTGGAGATCCGTTCCGACTGATCAGTAGGCGCGTGAGCGATCACGCGGCTACCCTGTGCGCGACGGAAGGAGGACGGCATGCTGCTGAGATTCCGCACGGCGAATGTACGGTCGCTGCGCGACGAGCAGGAGCTGTCCTTCGTCGTACCACCGGGCGAGGAGTCGGACGTCGCGCGGACCGTCGAGCTCTCCGACGGGAAGCAGCTCCAGGTCTACCCCTTGCTGGGCATCTTCGGGGCGAACGCGTCGGGCAAGTCCAATGTGATCTTCGCGCTGAAGAAGATGCGCGAAGCGGTCCTCAGCTCGTACGGCGAGTGGACCTCGTACCAGGGGATTCCGCGCGAGGTGTTCGCGCTGGATCCGAAGGCCGAGGCGGAAAGCTCCTTCTACGAAGCCGACTTCGTGCTGGAGGACGGCGTTCGCTGGACCTATGGCTTCGAGCTGGGCGCGGAACGCGTGGAGGCCGAGTGGCTGCACGCCTACCCCAAGGGCCGCCGCCAGGTGTGGTTCGACCGCGACGCGGCCCGTGAGAAGGTCTTCGACTTCCCCGGTGACCGGGTACAGGACCGGGCCCTGCTGGCCCGTATGACCCGTGCCGACGCGCTCCTGCTGTCCCGGGCTGCCAACGACAACCATCAGCAACTCACGCGTATCTTCGACTGGTTCAAGCAGAACCTCTGGGACATCACCCCGGAGACGGAGATCGCGCAGCGCGAGGCGTTCACCGCGCGCAAGCTGCTCGATGAACGTTCTCGGGAGCGCATCGAGGAACTGTTGCGCGTCGCGGATCTGGGCATCAGCGGGGCCGAGGTGGAGCAGCGGCCGGGACAGGCCCCGTCGGTCAGGTTGCTGCACTCCGGCGGAAGCGACGGAGCCGTATCGCTCGACTGGAAGCGGGAGTCCTTCGGTACGCGGTCGTGGTTCGCGCTGATCGGCCCGCTTCTGCTGGCGCTGGACGAGGGCGCGGTCCTGCTGATCGACGAACTGGACGCCAGCCTGCACCCGCGTTTCGCGGCGGAGGTCGTACGGCTCTTCCAGGCCCCTTGGGCCAATACCAGGGGCGCCCAACTCGTCTTCACGTCCCATGACCCCTCATTGCTCAGCACGCCTCGGGGTGGTCGGCAACTGGAGCCGGGACAGGTCTGGCTCACGGAGAAGGACCGGGCCGGCGCCACCGAGGTCTACCCGCTGAGCGATGTGGACCCGGGCGAGGAGGAGGACCTCACGGACTCCTACCTCGCGGGTGCTTTCGGGGGGGTGCCGAAGATGGCCGCCGGGCAGATCGGGCGCAAGCTGCTGGCATCACGTACAGGGGAGGCGGAGCGTTCCTGATGGCGAGGGACAGGGGGCGGGACAACCCGGGGCGTGGGCGAAAGCAGCGTCCGGAGGAGCGGCCGCGAGAGGTGTACGTCTTCACGGAGGGTGAGGTCACGGAGCCGGGTTTCGTCGAGTACGTGCGCGATCACGGCACCCCTGCCAAGCAGGGCCGCAGCGTCGAGATCTTCTTCGAGAACCTGACGGCACCCACGAAACGCCGTAAGCCTCTGCCCCTGGTGGAGGAGGCCATCCCCTACGTCGCGAAAGCCGAGAAGGCGGCGAGGAAGGCCGGGCTGGAGGAGAAGGACTGGAACTGGCCGCAGGTCTGGTGCCTCTTCGACCGTGACCGGCACGAGGACATTCCGTCCGCCTTCTCCAGGGCGAGGAAAGCCGGTGTGAGGATCGCCTACTCCCACCCCTGCTTCGAGCTGTGGCGGCTGCTCCACTACCAGAACTACACGAGCACCTTCGGCGGCGTCTGCGACAGCGCGGCGGACCGCCTCAAACAGCAACCAGGCTTCGCACAGACCTACGGCCCGACCATCCGGAGCGTCTCTCCAGAGACGGCGAAGCGTGTGATGCCGGAGCAGCTCCGCGGCAGGTACGAGAAGGCCCGCCGCTTCGCCCAGCAGCGGAACGCCACACATACCGGCCCGGACCAGACCCGCTGGGACCCGTACACCGACGTGTGGAGCTTCGTCGAGGACGGGCTGGGCGTCGCCGACTACTGACGGGGAGCGGGCGGGGTGCTTCGGTCTCTCGCGTGCCGGTGACGTCGTAGGCTTCCGGGTGCAACCGGACCGAAGTCAGACGTAGAGGGAGTGCCGTACGTGGCCAAGCTCACGCTCGCGCAATTGGAACGCCATCTCTTCGCGGCGGCGGACATTCTGCGCGGCACGATGGACGCCGCCGAGTATCGGGACTTCATCTTCGTCCTGCTTTTCCTCAAGCGCGTCAACGACGAGTTCGACGCCGCACGAGAGCTGATTCTCGCCGGCGCCCTGGCGGCAGGGTCCTCCGAGGAAGAGGCCGAGGAGGAAGCGGAGACCTACCAGAACTACCGGTTGCGCGGAGTCGTGTACGTACCGGAGGAGGCCCGCTGGGAGCGGCTCGCCGGGGGAGTCGACGAGATCGCGACGCATTACCTGCAGCCGGCCCTCGACAAGCTGGAGTCGCAGGCCGGCAACGGAGAGCTGCGGGGCCTGTTCAGTCACGTCAACTTCAACCGTATCGGCGGTGGCAGGAGCTCGTCGGCGGCGGACCTCGCCGACAAGCGGCTGGCCGCGCTCATCGAGCACTTCGGCGGTATCCGGCTACGGGGTGAGGACTTCGAGTTCCCGGACATGATCGGTGCCGCGTACGAGTACCTGATCAAGGACTTCGCGGACACGGCGGGCAGCAAGGGCGGCGAGTTCTACACCCCGCGTGCGGTCGTCCGGATGATGGTCGAGCTGGCCCGGCCGACGGCCGGAATGCGGATCTACGACCCGTGTGTCGGCTCGGGCGGAATGCTCATCCACGCCAAGGAGTACATCGACGAACACGGTGGCGACTCCGGGAATCTGTTCCTCGCCGGGCAGGATGCCAACAGCGGTTCGTGGGTCATGGCCACCATGAACATGCTTTTCCACGGTGCGAAGTCGTTCTCGTTGAAGACGGGCGACACCCTCACCAATCCGCTGCACCCCGAGGCCGATTTCGACCTGGTGCTCAGTAATCCGCCGTTCTCCATGGACTACAAGGAGGACGAGGTCCCGCACCTGGGGGATCGGATGCCATACGGTGCGGCTCCCGAAAAGGGCAAGGCCGACCTCATGTTCCTCCAGCACATGCTGCACATGGTCCAGGGACGGGGCGGTTCGGTCTTCACGGTCATGCCGCACGGCGTCCTGTTCCGGGGCGGCGGCGAGCAGAAGATCCGTACGAAGCTGCTGGACGCGCACCTGGTCGAGGCCGTGATCGGCCTCGCGCCGAACCTCTTCTACGGGACCGGCATCCCGGCCTGCGTCATCGTACTCCGCCCCCCGGAGCAGCGGCCCAAGGACCAGCGGGACAAGGTGCTCTTCATCAACGCCGACCGCGAGTACCAGGCGGTGCGGGCGCAGAGCGTGCTGCTGCCCGAGCACGTCGAGAAGATCGTCTCGACTTTCCACGCCTACCAGGATGTCGAAGGCTTCGCGAAGGTGGTGGACCGGAGCGACCTGGCGGAGAACGCCGACAACCTGAACATCCGCCGGTACGTGGACAACACTCCGCCGCCGGAGCCGCAGGACGTCCGGGCGCACCTGATGGGTGGCGTGCCGGTCGCGGAGATCGAGGCGAAGAAGTCGCTGCTCGACGCGTACGCGGTGGACGCGATGAAGCTGTTCGCGGCGCGGGAGGGCGACCCGGAGTACGTCGACTTCCTGCCGGAGGGCGAACGCCCGGACGCGGCCCGGCTGACCGAGCTGGCGGGCAAGCGGGAGGCCGTGCTGTGGAAGGCGTTCGAGGAGTGGTGGACGTCGGAGGCCGAGCAGATCGCCCTGCTGGCCCCGGCGGACGGCGGCGACGACCGTACGGAGAATGAACGCAAGGCCCAACTGGCCAGGCTGCGCGAGGACTTGATCACCTCCTTCCGGTCCCGTCTCCTTCAGGTCGGCCTCCTCGATCGGTATGCGCTGGCCGGCGCGGTCGCCGGGTGGTGGCACGAGGGCAAGAACGACCTCAAGGCGCTTTCGGTGAACGGCTTCGGCGGCGTCATCGACGGCTGGATCGACATGGTCAAGACGATGCTGGCCGCAGAGCCGGACCCGAGCACGGGCGGTAGCCGAAAGCGCTCGGCAGCGGAACGGCGCCAGGCGTACGGCCACAAGGTGGTCGCCGCCATCGCCCCGGAGTTCCTGGAGCGACTCGCGGCGGCGGACCGGGCCAAAGCGGATCTGGACGCGAAGGTGAAGGCGGCCGAGGAGGCGAAGGCGGCCCTCACGGCGGCAGAGAAGGCGGCGGCCGAGTCAGGCGAGGACGACGCGGAGGTGGACCCGGCCCTGGCGGAGGCCGTGCTTGCACCGAAGGTCCTGGCGAAGCTGAAGAAGGACCGGACGGCGGCGGGCAAGGCCGTGACCGACCTGGAGAACGACTTCTGGCCGATCGACCCGGGGAAGAAGCCGAAGAAGACGGTGGCGGCTGCCAAGGCCGCGGCTGCGGCGGCTGCGACGGAGGACGTGCAGGAGTCGCTGCTGGACGCGGTCGCGGGGGAGGGCGGGGCGGAGGCTGAGGCGACGGTGCCCCTTCTCACCCGAGTGCGGCAGGACTTGGATGCGGAGAGCGCGCGCGATGCAGTGCTCGGCATTCTGCGTGACGACCTTGTGGGCAAGCTGGATGGGCATGTGGTGCGGAGCCGCCGGGGGTTGGTGGAGGCGTTTCAGGTTTGGGAGGACAAGTACTCGGTCTCGCTGAAATATCTCGAACTAGAGCGTACTCAAGCATTCACTCAGCTAGAAAGCTTTATGCGGGAGCTCGGTTATGCGAGCTGAAACCGAATTCCACTTCACGCCCATCCGTGATCTCGGTGAGGTTCGGATGGGTAAACAGCTTTCCCCTGCGAGTCGGGAAGGTGCAGGCCAGGCCCCCTATTTGAGAGTTGCCAATGTTTTTGATGGGCGAATCGACTTTTCTGACGTAAAGTATATGAGCTTCACTCGGGCAGAACTTGCTACCTACAGCCTGCGCCCTGGTGACATCCTCCTCAACGAAGGGCAGAGCCTAGAGCTAGTGGGCCGTAGCGCTCTCTACGATGGCCCGGATGGCGCCTACTGCTTCCAGAACACGCTGGTGCGTTTTCGTCCCGGCCCGCTGGTGTTGCCAGAGTATGCGCAGATCGTTTTTAGCCGATGGCTATCAACGGGAGTTTTTTCTGCTATCGCGAAAAAGACCACGAGTATTGCACACATGGGTGGCGATAGATTCGCTTCCCTGTGTTTTCCGCTTGTCGCGCTCGAAGAGCAGCGTCGCATTGTGGCTTCGATTTCAGCGGTAGAAAACGCAGAGCAATCCACTCGTCGGCAGATCAGCAAGTTGAGAATTATTCGGCAGGCGCGAATCAATTCGTTTGTTGGAGCGCCGGAGGCGAGTGGTGAGGTGGGGGTGCTCGGCGATCGCCTGACGCGTATCGATGCCGGGCGCAGCCCAGACCTCCCTAACCAGCCTGCTGCGGCGGGCGGATGGGGAGTGCTCAAAGTGAGTGCTGTACGTGCGGAAGGGTTTCGGCCGCAGGAAAACAAGGCTCTTAACGACATGTCGCTTCTCGATAAACAATATGAAGTGCATGACGGTGACCTACTCATGTCCCGAGCCAACACTCCTGAACTCGTCGGAGCCTCCTGTATTGCGAAGACTGCTGCATCCCGGCTACTTTTGAGCGACAAGACATTGCGGTTGGTCGAAGATTCGGATCTAGCGGACAGGTCGTTCGTCAATCTCTTCTTGTCGAGTAGCGCCGCCCGCATTCAGATTTCTAATGCGGCTTCTGGTAGCAGTCGCAGCATGCAAAATATCAGTCAGCGGGCAATTTTTGGGATTTCTCTCGTCTGGCCTTCGCTGACCAACCAGCAACGGTTCGTGCGAGAGATTGATGCGTTTGACAATAGTATTCTCATCGCAGATGGGGAGCTTGGGAAGTTTCGAATTATTCGTCAGGGTGTACTGGAGTCTTTCTTCGGTAAGGAAAATTCGAAAACGTTTCAGCCTCGACCAGCTGGTCGAGGCTGAAACGCCCGCCCTATGGGTGGCCCTGTGAAGGTGGTTCGGCTGGCGTATGGATTGCTTTCGAACCATCCTCTAGATGTGGTATCCCCAATGCTAGAAGTGATGCTAGTAGCGCGCCGACCGCTTTCACTGCACCGTGGAGCAGTGAAGCTAGGAGCTCTCTGGGATTGATCAGGGAGTTTTTAGATTCTTTCGTTCGTGCTCGATTTCCTGCGTCGCCTGGGCTCGTTGAATTTGCCAACACCAGCTCCGAAGTGCACTTTCCATTAATTTGATGGATCGGACTGAGAGTTCTTGGCCCGAGGGGCCTGGCTCTTCCGGGTGGTGAAACTCTACGAAGATCTGTGGGGCCTGGTAGCGAGCAAAGCAGACGCGCTCGCGGCGCCGGCTCACTACCTGGGCATAGCGAAGCGTCAGCGACGAAGATGTGCAATTGCTGAGATTTCGGGCTCTCGGGGTGGCTAGATGTGAGGTTTGGGGTAGCTGGGGAGTTGGCTTGAATTAGCGATTTCTATTTTCGCCTCTATGTTCGCGAAAGTTCGATTTCCACCCAAACCACCTTCCCGATCCCGTTCCTGCGTGGGCACGTCCCCCACCGGTCGGCGAGGGCGATCACCAGGGCCAAGCCGCGACCGTCCTCGTCATCGACTCCGGCCGGGCGCGGCTTCGGGAGGTCGTCGTTCGCGTCGGCCACCTCCACACGCAACGTGCCGTCGTAGAGCGCGAATCGTGTACCGATCTCCCGGCCGGGCGAGACTCTGCCGTGCTCGACGGCGTTGGTGACGAGCTCGGAGAGCAGCAGCACCGCTGTCTCGGCCGGTTCCTCGGCGATCTTCCATTCGGCGAGCTGCTGCCTAAGGGCTGCCCGCGCCCGGCCGGCGCTTCTGCGGTGGCGAGGGAAGAGCTGGCGGGCTTCGACGCCGGCGACGGGCGTGGCCGTGGGCGATTCTCCGGATGCAGACACAGGGGTGCCCCCTCAAGAGCGCGTGGCTGGATGGCGGGTTGGCGCGGTGCGCGCCGACCGCTTCGAGTGCGCAACGTGTCGCACTCGTGACGATCTGTAGCGTGCTCGTAGTTGGGTCAACTTGCAAGTGGAACAGGAGTGTTCGATTGCGATTTTGGTGTCGCTAGGTATCGTTGCGGTCACTGCAAGCAACGTGCCGAGTTGAGGGGGCGGTTGTGACCGTCGAACAGAGGCCGACCGTGCGTCGTCGGGTCCTGGGGGCAAATCTTCGGCGACTTCGCGAGGACAACGGCCTGTACCTGGAGGACGCCGCCGAGCAACTCAGCTGCCACGCTGCGAAAGTCAGCCGTATCGAGTCGGGCCGGAGCGGGATACGGCAACTCGACCTCCGTGTGCTGCTCGATCTCTACGGGGTCAAAGACTCGGCGGAGCGGGAGGGTTGGCTCGCACTTGCTCGTGAGAGCCGGCGTCAGCGCTGGTGGCGCGTACTCGAAGACCGACTTCCCCAGGATTTCCTGGACCTCGTCGGTCTGGAGGACGAGGTGTACGAGTGCCGAGGTTTCCAACCGGCCATCGTCCCCGGGCTGTTCCAGACCGAGAGGTACGCGACAGCTGTCATTCAGGGCGGCTCACCTGGAACCTTGGACGAGTCTCAGGAGACCAAGCTGCGGGTGCGTCTGGAGCGGCAGAAGGCTCTGACGCGCTCGGACCCGGCACCGCTGAAAGTGTGGATGGTTCTGGGAGAGGCGGCGCTGCGGCAACAGGTGGGCGGAGCTGAGGTGTTGCGCGAACAGTTGCTGCACCTTGTGGAGGTGGCGCAGCTTCCGAACGTCACATTGCAGGTACTACCCTTCGCAGCAGGAGCTTGCCAGGGCGGACCGTACCCCTTCTTGATCTACAGCTTCCCGCCTCCGGCGGGGCTGGAGGTGGTCCTGTTGGAGAACTTCGCGAGCCATGCCTACCTGGAAACCCGGGAGGACACGGTCCGACTGGGAGGCGCCTTTGATCATCTTCGGGCGACTGCGCTGAGCGCGCTGAAGTCGGAGGGTCTGATCGTCGAGATCGCCAACGAACTGAAAAACGCCTAAGGAAGAACAACTCATGTCGTCTCACCGCGTCGAATGGTTCAAGAGCTCCTACAGCGGACAGAACGGCGAGTGTGTAGAAGCCCGCCGGTCGGAAGCCGGTCTGGACCTGCGCGACACCAAGGACCACCGGGCCGGCACCCTCGCCTTCACCGCCACCGCCTGGAGTGCCTTCCTCGGGGACGTGAAGCAGGACGCATCCCGCACCGTATAGCCGCGAACGCCCCCAAAGCCCCTGGCCCTTGCCAGGGGCTTTCGCGCACTCCGCCTCCCTCTGTGATCTCCTGGCGCAGAATGGGCGGACGGTCGGGCGGTTCACTCGGAGGGGCGCGGGCGGATGGTACGGGGTGCGGTTGAGCGGGACGAAGTCGAGCGGCCGTTCGTCGAGCAGCTCAAAACGATGGGCTGGGAGCACATCCGCGGCTCCGATCTCGCCGACGACGAGCGCTCCCGTACTGACGTACTGCTGACCAAGCGCCTCGTCGCAGCCGTACGGCGCGTCAACCGGCTGCCGGGTACCGGGGACGCCTGGATGACCGAGACCGATGCCGAGCGGGCCGTCGATGATCTGCGACGGGCCGCCCGCAGTGTGTCCGCGCAGTCGTTGCTCCGGGCCAACGGAGAAGCCACCGCCCTTCTGTTGCGCGGCACCCCGATGACCGGGCCGCAGGACAAGGACTTCCTCGTCCAGTTCATCGACTGGGAGTGGGAGGGGCGGGACGACGCCGAGATCCTCCGGCGGAACCGGTTCCTCGTCGTCGACCAGTTCCGCATCCGCAAGGCTGACGGCAAGGACGCCGTTCTCGATCTCGTTCTGTTCGTGAACGGAATCCCCGTCGTCGTCGTCGAGTGCAAGAGCCCCGACCGCAAGGACGCCATCGGTGACGCGGTCCGGGACCTGCGGAGGTACGCCGGGAAGCCGCTGGAGCACGACGCCCGCACGGAGTCGGGGAGCCCCGGCGGCGTCCCGGAACTGTTCGTGCCCGCACAGTTGCTGATCGCCGCGAGCGGGAGGACCGCAGCCCTCGGCACGATCTCCGCCGCCGAGGAGCACTACGCCGCCTGGCACAGCGTCGAGCCGGACTACGCCGACGACCGGGCCCTGCGCTCCGCCCTGCAGTCGTCGAAGGTCCTGCGGGGTGACGCCAAGCTGACCGGCCAGCACAAGCTGATCGCGACCGTGCTGAAGCCGCGCAACCTGCTGAACATCATCCGGCACTACGTCTTCGAGCTGCCCATCAAGACCAAGGAGGGCGAACCTCCGGTCACGGTCAAGGCTGTCTGCCGGCATCAGCAGTACCGGGCCGTGGAGAAGATCGTCCACAAGCTGCGGACCGGCCGCAAGCGAGGCGAGTCCGGTGCCGAGGACGACGAGCGTGGCGGCGTCATCTGGCACACCCAGGGCTCCGGAAAGAGCCTCACCATGTCGTTCCTGGCCCGACGGCTGCACATGAGCCGGGATCCGGAGCTGAATCGCTTCACCCTGCTCGTCGTCACCGACCGCAAACAGCTCCAGCAGCAGCTGTCCGCAGCTGTGCGGGTCAGCGGCAGCACCATCCGTATCGCCAAGTCCCAGGCCGACGTGGAGGGCATGCTCCAGCGGGCGGGCAAGCCGGGCGGCCGGGCCGTGATCTTCGCGATGATCCAGAAGTATCTGGGGCGGATCCCCGGGTTCGTCGGGGAGACGGACGGGGACGACCGGGAATTCGCCGAGGAGTTCAGGCGGGCCCATGGTCGGATCGTTACGGGGGAGGACCCGGCCGAGGTTGCGGACCCGACGCCCGACGAGGCCACCACCGAGGCGGTCAGGCGCCGCTTCACGGAGTGCAGCACCGAGTCGCGCGTACTGGTCCTGGTCGACGAGGCACACCGTTCGCACACCTCCGTACTGCACGCGTGCCTGCGGGACTCCGTCCCCAACGCTGCCCGGATCGGCTTCACCGGTACGCCCATCATGAAGGGCAAGCTGACCGACACCGGCCGGATCTTCGGCCTGGAGCCGGGCAACACCTTCCTCGACTCGTACCGGATGGAAGAGGCGGAGAAGGACAAGGTCGTCGTTCCCGTCCGGTACGAAGGGCGTGCCGGGCAGGGCAGGATCAACAAGAAACAGGAACTCGACGGCAAGTTCGAGGACCTCATCGCGAAGCTGAGCGAAGAGCAACAGCCCAAGGCGCGCAAGGGCGCGAAGCCGACGAGCAGGGATGTCGCCGAATCCTTCCCGATGATCCGGGCCAAGGCCGTCGACATGCTGGAGCACTACGTCACAGGGCCGCTCACCGGTGGCTTCAAGGCCCAGGTCGCGGCGGTCAGCAGGCAGGCGGCCGTGCATTACCGGGATGCCCTGCGCGACGCCCGCGCCGAGCTGCTGGCCAAGGTGAGGGCGTTCGACGGCGCGGCCCGCGAGGCGCTGCGAACGACGAAGCCGGAGGAGTACACCCGGGAGGACATTCTCCTGCTGCGTGCCTGGCAGTACCAGGAGGTGCTGCGGCGGATGGACTTCGTGCCCGTGATCTCGGAGGGCGACGAACGCAAAGGCGGCCTGTGGCGGGAGTGGACCGACCCGAAGAGCCAGGAAGAGCACATCGAGCGGTTCCTGGAGCCGTTCCCCCATCTGCCCCCCGACAACCCGTGGGCAGTCGAGCATCCCGAAGAGACCGACCCGCTGCCGGGCGGCACCGTAGGCCTGAACCCCTGGAGCAATGAGGTTCCGGATGCCCCGGTCGAGAAGCCGCCGATCGCCTTCCTGATCGTGAAGTCGATGCTGCTGACCGGATTCGACGCCCCGATCGAGCAGGCGCTGTATCTGGACCGCCCGATCCAGGACGCCGAACTGCTCCAGGCCGTGGCACGCGTCAACCGGCCCGCCCGCCTCAAGCGCGAGGGCCGGGTCGTGGACTACTACGGCGTACTGAACAACCTCGCCGTGACGCTGGCCGCCTACCGGGGCGACCCGCCCGTGCTCGACGGGCTGCGCAGCCTGTCCTCGGAGGTACCGGGGATGACGGGGGCGGCGCGGCAGCTCCGCCGGTTCCTCAAGCGGCTGGGCACCGGCGGGCTGGACGGCCCCGGCGGCATGGGGCGGGCGATGATGGCCCTGCACGACCCGGAGGAGCGGGCCGAGTACGACCGGCTTCTCGGGACGTTCCTGGACGCGCTGGAACGTGTGCTCCCGCACGAGGCGGCCCTGGAGATGATGCCGTACGCCCGGCGATGGACCCAGCTGCAGTTGCGGGTCCGCAGGCACTACCGCGACGAGTCCGGCGGCACGTTCTCGATGCGTGGCTACGGACGCAAGGTCCGGGCGCTGATCGCCGACCATCTGGAGTTGCCCGAGATCACGCAGGCCATCGCACCGGTCTCCATCCTCGACCCCGATTTCGACGAGATTGTGGGACGCATCCCGGACATCCGCGAGTCCGCGGCCGAACACGAGCAGGCGCTCCGCTACCACCTCGAAGAACGCATCGCGAACGACGACCGGCAGGTGTACCGCGAGCTCTCCGAGGACCTGCAGCAGGTGCTCGACGAATTCGCGGGGCGCTGGGAGGACATCAAGCGGGAACTGGGCCCGCTTATCGACCGGGCACGACAGGCCGAGCAGGCGGATCCGGAGGCGGCGGGTCTGACACCGGTGGAACGGAAGCTGTACGTCAAGCTCACCGATCACATGGCCGAGCACCTGGTCTTCGGCGAACTCGACCAGGAGTTTCTGCGCGTCCTGACGGTCGATCTCGCCTCGCTCATCTCCGAGCACGTCTCCAGTGCGTCCTGGTCCGGACTGGAGACCAGCCTGGAGGATCTCCAGGTGCACATCTGGGCCCGGCTGCGCGAGAACAAGTTGCGGCCGGTCGAGGGAGGGCTGAAGCCGCTGACCGTGCTCTCCAATTCGATCGCGGGATTCGCGCAGGATCACGCCGGGGCGTTCCGGGCGGAGCGGCTGGGACAATAAGGGGGTGTCCGAGTCGTCGCCCCTTTACTTCGCCCCGCCCTCGCTCGTCGACGGGCAGGAACTCAAGGTCGACGGCAGGGTGTTCCTGGTGCGGGTGAGTGCGCGGCGATCGAAGCTCGGGCTCACGGTCGAGCGGGACGGCTCGCTGACACTGCGGACGCCGACGGGGTGCGCGGTGCAGAGAGCCGAATTGTTCGTGCGCAACAGCAGGCCGTGGATCGACGACAAACTCCGATTGCGCGTTGCACTGCGCCCGGTGCATCCGGTCCGTGCATTCACCGACGGCGAGACCTACCGGTACCTGGGCCGTGAGTACCGGCTCCTGCTGGTGGACGATCCCGGCGCACCGGTTCGGCTGTCCGCCGGGCGGCTGTGCCTGGACAGGGCCACCGCGGCAGATGTGCGACTGGCGCGGCGTTCGGTCACCGCCTGGTATCGCAAGGTGGGGCTGAACTGGGCGCAGGGACGCCTCCAGCCCTGGGCCGCGCGCATGGACGTCGACGAGCCGACGGTCACGGTGAGAGACGTCGGGCGCCGCTGGGGCACGTACCGGAACAGCGCCACCGACGCCGACGGCGGACGGATGGCCCTCCACTGGGCCGTCTTCCAACTTCCCGCCCAGCTCGTCGACTACGTCATCGCCCATGAGCTGGCGCATATCCGGGTGGCCGGGCACGGGCCTGACTACTGGCGGCTCCTGCGCCGGGCCATCCCGGAATGCGAACGCCTCAAGGGGGAACTGGACGAGATGGGGCGGAGGGTCTGGCTGGGGGACGTCCCGGTGGGCTCAACGGCACGCACAAGGGGCGTCCCCGAGGACTGACCGTCCATATGCAGCCGGGGCGGCGCGCAGATCATTCGAGCGAGATGTTCAGTTTCTCGCCGACCCGGCGGTAGCCGATGCCCGCGTAGATCCGCTCCACGTCGGCGTCGCCGGGCTCCAGCCACACCACCCGGCAGCCCTGCTCGAAGGCGGTGGCGGTCAGGTGGGCACAGAGCGCGGCGCCGATGCCGCGACGGCGGAACGCGGCCGCGACGGCGAGGCCGGTCAGCTCGCTGAGACCGTCGACCGGGACCGAGCAGCCGCCCGCGCCCGCCGGGACGCCGTCGACGGTGGCGAGGGCCGCGACCCCGCCGCCCGCGGCCGCCTCGCGCAGCCAGGCCGCCTCGCCGCCCTCGGGCTCGCCGGTACCGCCGTAGCCGTGGTGCTGGACGAGTGCCGCGGCGTCGAACTCCGCGTCGGTGACCGGTGGGGCGATCACGAGGGAGTCCACCGGCTTCGGCGGCAGCAGACCGGCGGGGGCGCAGGCCATGATCGGTGCCCGGTCCTCGACGGTGAACCCGGCGGCGAGCAGCGCGGGTTCGACGGCGGGCGCCCAGCCCGGCAGATACTCCAGCCGCGGCATCCGGTCGCGCTCGCGGAACGCCGCAATCAGCGCGTCGAGGTCCGCGGCCGTCGGTTCTGCGTCCTGGTCGGGTATCGCGTAATTGGCGTACTTGAGCGACCAGCCGGGGTTGTACCGCACGGTGAAGGGCCCGACCCGGAGGTGGTCGGGGGAGCGCAGGGCGAGCGTACGGGCATGGATCTGGACCTCGACGTCCATGGGCATGTGGGGTGTCCTCCGGTCGGCTGATCGATGGCGGGCCGCTCCGACGACGGGCCGTTGCGACGCCGGGAGTTGCCCCGACGGCGGGCCGATCCGAATCGGAGTCGGGAGCCTATGACACCCGGGTCGCTCCGGCGAAGGGCATCTGGTCGATCGGCGCGATCCGGACCGGCGCCCCCGGGCGCGGGGCGTGGATCATCTGGCCGTTGCCGATGTAGAGGCCGACGTGGCTGACACCGGAGAAGAAGAACACCAGGTCGCCCGGGGCCAGTTCGGAGCGCGAGATGTGCTGTCCGGCGTTGATCTGGGTGTACGTGGTCCGGGGGAGCGAGACGCCGGCGGACCGCCAGGCGGCCTGGGTGAGCCCGGAGCAGTCGAACGAGGACGGGCCGGTCGCGCCCCAGACGTACGGTTTGCCGAGTGCTCCGAACGCGAACGCGACGGCTGCGGCGGCACGGGTGGTGGGGGCGAGGGCGAGGCCGCGCGCGGTGCCCCGGTCGGCACGGCCGGCGGAACGCGCGCCGTTCGAGGCCTCGTAGGCGCTGCGCTCGGCCGGGGACAAGGTGGCGAGGAGCCGCTGCGCGTCGGCCAGCTTGGTCCTGACCGTCGCCTTGTGCTTCTTCAGCTCGGCCTGGCGCGACGCCAGCGCGGCCAGCTTTCCCCTGGCCTGGGAGCGCAGCTGGGCGATCCTGGCGACCTGCCGCTCCACCGTGTCGACCTCGGCGGCCTGGCGGTCGCTGATCCGGTCCACGTACGACGCGCGCTCCAGATACTGGTCGGGGTCGGAGGAGAGCGCCAGCTGCAGAGCGGGGTCGAGGCCGCCCGTGCGGTACTGCGCGGCGGCGAGCGAACCCAGCGCGTCGCGCGAGGCGTTGAGGCGCTCGGTGCGGCGGGCGGCCTCGTCGCGCAGGGTGTCGACGGCCTCGGCGGCGGCGGCGGCCTTCTCCTTCGCGCCGTTGTACTGCTCGGTGGCGACTTCCGCGTCGCGGTACAGCCGGTCCACCTCCGACCTGACCTGGGTGGGGGTGCGCTGGGGATCGGCGTGCGCGGAGCCCGGCAGAGCGGCAGCGGTGGCGGCCCCGGCGAAGGCGAGGGTGGCTGCGGTGCGGGCAGCAGAGCCGGTGTACGGGCGCTGCTTGGGTTTCCGATGCGCTGCCACGGGGGCGTGCGTCCTTCCTGGTGACTGCCCGACGGGGACTACCGGCGGGCCCGCCCGGGATCCGGTGGCGGGCCACCCACAGCCGGGCGGCCCGCCGCCGGATCCCCGGCGGGGTGACCGGCGTGCCGTCCGGGGGCGGAGCGGCGGTGAAGACGGTCACCTGGTCAGGGACGCTAAACCCGGGGCACGGGGAAGAGTCGTAATGACGCTTATTGCCCGAATTTGGCGCGGCGCTGTCTGTGTCTGATCGGAAAAATGACAACAGAGTCAGGCAATTGGTGCAGACACGAGTGAAGCGCCAGGAAGCTGTACCTGCCTGCGGAGTGGTGATATGGGCGGGGCTAGGCTGCGGCCTCATGGACGTACTCATTCATGTCTTCGTCGCCCTGCACATCATCGGTATCGCCTCGCTGCTGGGTGGTTTCCTGACCCAGATGAAGGCGATGGGCGCGGGCACGGCCCGGTTCGTCCCGGCGATGCTGCACGGCGCGCTGACGATGCTGGTCACCGGGGTCGCGCTGGTCGGGCTCAACGAGGCCGACGGCCACCACGTGAACAACATCAAGATCGGGGTCAAGCTGCTGCTCCTGGTCGTCATCCTCGCGCTCGTCTACGTCAAGCGGGACGAGGAGAAGGTCGACAAGGGCGCCTTCGCGGCGGTGGGCGGGCTGACGCTCGCCAACATCTTCATCGCCACGCTCTGGACCTGAGGGCCCCGGCCCGAAGTGCGGGACCCGAGGTCGCGGTCCCAGGTCTCCGTATCGCGGCCGGGACGGCGCCCGGCCCGGCCGGCGCGTGGGACGGGCCGGGCCGGGCGCGGGGGAGCGGGCCGTTACGCCGGCCGCACGCTGCCGTAGATCGGCATGTAGTAGATCGACTCCTCGCGCACGTTCGCGCCCGGCTTCGGCGCGTGGATCATCATTCCGTCGCCCTTGTAGATGCCGACGTGGCTGATGTCGTCGTAGAAGAAGACGAGGTCGCCCGGACGCAGATCCGCCGTGGCGACCTTGGTGCCGATCTTCACCTGGTCCCAGGTGGTGCGCGGGATGTCGACTCCCGCGTCCTTCCACGCGGCCTGGGTGAGCCCGGAGCAGTCGTACGAGGACGGGCCCGTCGCGCCCCAGACGTACGGCTTGCCCAGCTGGGCCCTGGCGAAGGCGAGGACCTTCTCCGCCTTGGTGGTGGCGCTGCTGTCCGAGCCGGTCCCGCCTCCCGCCGATGTACCGCTGCCGGACCCCGCCGCCTTCGCGGCCTCCTCGGCCTTGCGGTCCGCCTCCGCCTTGGCGGCGGCCTGCTGCCGCGCCAGTTCCTCCGCCTTGCGCTCGGCCTCCGCCTCCTTCTTCCGCTCCAGCGCCGCGAGCCGCGCCTTCTCCTCGGCGGTCAGCTTCGACAGCATCGTCTGCGCCTCGCCCAGCTTCTGCTGGACGTTCTGCTTGCTGGTGCGCAGCGTGGCCTGGGTCGTGGTCAGCGTCTCCAGGCTGCGCACCGCTTCGGCGCGCTTCTTCGAGGCCTTCGCCTGCTGGGCGCGGAAGTCCGTGACCGCCTTCTCCTGCTGACCGGTCATCCGGTTCATCAGCTGGCTCTGGTCGAAGTACGACTGCGGGTCGTCGGCGAGGAAGAAGGTGGCGCTCGGCGTGAGCGACCCGGTGCGGTACTGCGCGGCCGCGTAGGCGCCGAGCGTCCTGCGGGCTTCGTTGAGTTCGTCGGCGCGCTTCGCCACGTCGTCCAGGAGGACGTCCACCTTGGTGCGCTGGGCGGCGGAGGCCTCCTTCGCCTGGTTGTAGCGCTGGGTCGCGGTGCCCGCCTGCCGGTAGAGGTCGTCGACCTTCTTCTGGACGTCCTCGATGCTGGGCTTCGGAGCGGGGGCCGCCGTGGCGCTCTGCGTGGAGAGCAGGGTCACGGACGCCAGCGCGGCCGTCGTGAGACCGACGGCCGGTGTGGTGGTGCGCACCCGGGTACGCGGTTTGCGATGCGATGCCAAGACGGCATCTCCTTCCGTGGACCGCCTACCGGGTTAGCTGTCGGGTTCGGGCGGAACGGAAGGCTGCCCTACGGTCCGAGTGGGGGATAAGGACCGATTCACCCCGGTGACGCGTATGGGTCCCCGGCTCCGGACGTCCGTGAGGACAGCCCGGATTCGGCGCGGGCGCCCGCTCGGCGTGGTTCGCCTCAGGGGGTACGGGCCACCCGGTCGAGCACGGTAGCCAACCCGTGGTGCTGCTGTGAAGGTCGATGTTCGATATGCCCGATACGTTTTCGTGACCTCCGTGGGGCGGAGGTGACGAGGGCGGCCGAGGCCCGGAATCTCTTACGGAGGGTGGATGTCCGCTCTCTTTGCGTGCCCGGCGGCCGGGTGTGGTTCGCCGAGCGGCAGTCATGTGTCGGTGCGGCGGCCTAGACTCGACAAGCGATGAGCAGCCTCTTTGACGACAGCTTCCTGGCCGGCCTCCAGCACTCGGAGGAAGAGCCCCCGCCGCCCCCCGAGGACTCCGCACCCGAAGCGGTGCCGGAGGACCTCTTCGCGGGCGTCTTCGACGGGCCCCCGCCGCCCAGGGACGCGTACTACCGTGACGGTGCGCACCGCCCCGTCATCGATTCCGCGGCGCTCCTCGACGGGCTGAACACCGAACAGCGCGCCGCGGTGGTCCACGCCGGCTCCCCCTTGCTCATCGTCGCCGGGGCGGGCTCGGGCAAGACCCGGGTGCTGACCCACCGGATCGCCCACCTCCTCGCCGAGCGCGGGGTGCACCCCGGCCAGATCCTGGCGATCACCTTCACCAACAAGGCCGCGGGCGAGATGAAGGAGCGCGTCGAACAGCTCGTCGGACCGCGCGCCAACGCCATGTGGGTCATGACCTTCCACAGCGCGTGCGTACGCATCCTGCGCCGCGAGTCGAAGAAGCTCGGCTTCACCTCGTCGTTCTCGATCTACGACGCCGCCGACTCCAAGCGGCTGATGGCCCTGGTCTGCCGTGATCTCGACCTCGACCCGAAGCGCTTCCCGCCGAAGTCGTTCACGGCCAAGGTCTCCAACCTGAAGAACGAACTGATCGACGAGGAGACCTTCGCCGGCCAGGCTGCGGACGGTTTCGAGAAGACCCTCGCCCAGGCCTACGCGATGTACCAGTCCCGGCTGCGCGAGGCCAACGCGCTGGACTTCGACGACATCATCATGACGACGGTCCACCTGCTGCAGGCGTTCCCCGACGTCGCCGAGCACTACCGCCGCCGCTTCCGGCACGTCCTGGTCGACGAGTACCAGGACACCAACCACGCCCAGTACACCCTCGTACGCGAACTGGTCGGCCCGGCCGGCGAGCACGACGCCCCCGCCGAGCTGTGCGTCGTCGGTGACGCGGACCAGTCGATCTACGCGTTCCGCGGCGCGACCATCCGCAACATCCTCCAGTTCGAGGAGGACTACCCGAACGCGACGACGATCCTGCTGGAGCAGAACTACCGCTCCACGCAGACGATCCTGTCCGCCGCCAACGCGGTCATCGAGCGCAATGAGAGCCGCCGTCCCAAGAACCTCTGGACGAACGCCGGCACGGGCGCCCGGATCACCGGCTACGTCGCCGACACCGAGCACGACGAGGCCCAGTTCGTCGCCGACGAGATCGACCGGCTGACCGACGCGGGCGACGCCAAGGCCGGAGACGTCGCGATCTTCTACCGTACGAACGCGCAGTCCCGGGTCTTCGAAGAGATCTTCATCCGCGTCGGCCTGCCCTACAAGGTCGTCGGCGGCGTGCGCTTCTACGAGCGCAAGGAGGTCCGGGACGTCCTGGCCTACCTCCGGGTTCTCGCCAACCCCGAGGACACCGTCCCGCTGCGCCGCATCCTCAACGTGCCCAAGCGCGGCATCGGTGACCGCGCCGAGGCGATGATCGACGCGCTGTCCCTGCGCGAGAAGATCACCTTCCCGCAGGCGCTGCGCCGGGTCGACGAGGCGTACGGCATGGCGGCCCGGTCGGCCAACGCCGTCAAGCGGTTCAACACGCTGATGGAGGAGCTGCGCACGATCGTCGAGTCCGGCGCGGGCCCGGCGGTGGTCCTGGAGGCCGTCCTGGAGCGGACCGGTTATCTCGCCGAGCTCCAGTCGTCCACCGACCCGCAGGACGAGACCCGGATCGAGAACCTCCAGGAACTCGCCGCCGTCGCCCTCGAATTCGAGCAGGAGCGCGGCGAGGCCGGCGAGGAAGGCGCGGGCACGCTCGCCGAGTTCCTGGAGCGGGTCGCGCTCGTCGCGGACTCCGACCAGATCCCCGACGAGGACGAGGACGGCTCCGGCGTCATCACGCTGATGACGCTGCACACCGCCAAGGGCCTCGAATTCCCGGTGGTCTTCCTGACGGGCATGGAGGACGGCGTCTTCCCGCACATGCGCGCGCTCGGCCAGGTCAAGGAGCTGGAGGAGGAGCGGCGGCTCGCGTACGTCGGCATCACCCGTGCCCGCGAGCGGCTCTATCTGACCCGGGCGGCGATGCGCAGTGCCTGGGGTCAGCCCTCGTACAACCCGCCGTCCCGGTTCCTGGAGGAGATCCCGGACCAGCACCTGGAGTGGAAGCGGACCGGCCCGATGGCGGCCCCGGCCGGGCCGACGTCGGGGATCACCTCGTCGCTGTCCTCGTCGCGTTCGCGGTCCGGCCCCTCGGGCTTCGCGACCCGGCGGACCTCGGACAAGCCGACGATCACGCTGGTGGTCGGGGACCGGGTGACGCACGACCAGTTCGGGCTGGGCACGGTGACGGCGGTCGAGGGGATCGGCGACCAGGCGAAGGCGACGGTCGACTTCGGGGACGAGCGGCCGAAGAAGCTGCTGCTGCGGTACGCACCGGTCGAGAAGCTGTAGGCGGGCCGACGGCCGGGGCCGTCGCGTCGGCCGCCGTCCGCGCGATGGCGGGGCGGTCGGCGGGCGGCTCAGTTCGGGTCGACGCCGTGGCTGCGGAGCCAGGGGAGCGGGTCTATGGCCGCGCCCCCGCCGGGCCGCACCTCGAAGTGCAGGTGCGGGCCGGTCGAGTTCCCCGTGTTGCCCGAGTACGCGATGACGTCACCGGCCTTGACCGCACCCGAGCGGATCCTGGTGCTGCTCAGGTGGCAGTACCAGGTCTCGGTCCCGTCGGCCGTGGTGACGATGGCCATGTTCCCGTAGGCACTGTTCCACTGGGTGCGTACTGTGCCGTCGGTCGCGGCCATCACGGGGGTGCCGTACGAGACGGGGAAGTCGATGCCCGTGTGCACGGACATCCAGTTGACGCCCGCCTGGCCGAAGTACGCGCTGAGGCCGTGCTGCGCGACCGGCATGACGTACTTGGGGCGCAGCGCCTCCTTGCGGGCGGCCTCTTCCTCCCGCTTCTTCTTCTCGGCGGCCTGCCGCTCCCTCAGGTCGATGCGCTCCTGGGTACGGCTGACACGGTCGCCGAAGTTCTCTGCGTCGGCGCTGAGGTTGGCGAGCTGGGTGTCCAGCTTGTTGTTGGCCGCGACCGGCTTGACGGAGCCGGGGTCGGCCGCCGCCATCGTCGTGGTGTTGTCGTCCTTCTTGTCCTCGCCGCCCAGACCGCTGACGGAGGCCGCGGCGATACCGGCCACGCTCATCACGCAGGCGGAGGGAACGGCGACGGTGAGGAGTGCGGAACGCTTCGCGGGGGAACGCCGCCGACTGCGGCTGCCGCCGCCACCGTTGCGCGTCGCGGGGCGGCCGAGGGGGCTGTGGGCGGCGGGTGCGGTGTCGACGGCAGCGGTTTCCGTGCCGCCGTCGCTGTCGTCGCCGTCGTCGCTGTCGTCCGCCGAGGCTTCGTGACCGCCGGTGCCATGGCTGTCGGTGCCGTGTCCGTCCGTGCCGTGTCCGTCGGTTTCGAAGTCCGCTTCCGGGAGGCTGAACTCGGCGGTGGTGTGGGGTTCGTACGCGGCGAAGTCGAAGGAGTCCTGATCGGCGTAGGAATCGTACGGCTGGTGCGTTCCTCGCGCCCCGTGCGCTCTGTGTGCCTCTTGTGCTTCGTATGCCTCGTGTGACGGCGGCACCTCGTGCAACACCTGTGCGGTTTGCGTAGTTTGCACGGTTTGCTGTTCGTGCTCGGGCGTGGCGCCGGTGTTCCAGGCGGTGGCGTCGTACGCGCCGGTGTCGTAGGCGGCCGTGCCGGTCGTCGCCCACTGGCCGGTCCCGTACCAGCCGTTGGTGTCCCACTGACCCGTGGAGTCCGGGGTGCCGCCCGGTGCCGGGATGTCGGTGAAGGCGGTGGCCGTGGTTCCTGTCGTGCTGTAGTCGGCGTCGGACGTCCAGGCGGTCGTGGTGTCGTACACCGGACCCGCGGCGTACTGCGACTGGGACTGCGTCGCGTACGAGGCGTGGGCGTCGTACGAGGCGGTCGGGTGTGCCCCCGTGTCCCACTGCGTGGAGTCGTACTGGCCGCTGTATCCGGCCCGGGTGGCCTGCACGGCCTGCGCGATCTGCCCGGTGTCGTAACCGCTGCCGTACGTGCTGTCGTGGCTGCCGGGGAGGGAACCGAAGAGCGGATCGTTGTCGAAACCGCCGGCGGCCCGGCCGTCGTATCCGGCGAACCCGGCGTGGGGGGGCTGGTCGTCCACCAACTTCTCTCTCGCCTCGGCAGCAGGACCTTTGTCTGGGTTCCGGCGCGGGATCCCAGGGGGAGCAGTGGCCGCGACTGTACCCGGCGGTATGCGACGCCGACAATCTTCGGCGGGTTCGGGCGGCTCAGGAAACGGGCAATCGACCGTCTTTCGGCGGGCTGTCCACACAGCCTTGGCTCTATGTTCGAAACGCGTTCCATTTGTGAGACCTGCGGCGCGGGTGGCGCGGCGGCGGTTCCACCCGGTTTGTCTTCTGTTGGTGAAACCTCTGCCAAGAAACCGCTGCCGGGCGACAATCGCGCCGATGGAACCGGGTGCGTGCCGTCGGATCGAGCGTGTGCCACGGGGACCGGGCGTGTGCCGGCGGCGACTTCGCTGTCGGTCCCCCGGAGCGAGCGATCGCGAATCCGGAGGTCACGCGCAATTCCCCGTCGCCGGCTGAGCGATGGTGGAGCGTCGGACGGCCCGTCGACGCCGGAGACCGCACCGGGGGCAGGCGCCGCACCACCGATGGCGTGTGCGGCGTGGGGCAGAATCCTGCGCTGTGATGATGACTGCTCGTGAGCTCAACCGGGCGACCCTCAGTCGCCAACTGCTGCTGGATCGTGAGCCGCTGAGCGTCCCCGACGGGGTGCGGCGCGTGGTCGCGCTCCAGGCGCAGCACCCGGCCTCGCCGTATCTCGCGCTGTGGAACCGGCTCACCGATTTCGCTCCGGCCGAGCTCGACGCCGGCTTCACCGGACGTTCGGTGGTCAAGGCGCCCCTGATGCGGATCACCCTGCACGCCGTGCACGCCGAGGACTACCCGGTCTTCCGCGCGGCGATGCAGCCCACGCTGTACGCCTCCCGGCTCGGCTTCCGTTTCGCCGCCACGGGACTGACCCCCGCGGATGCCGATGAGTTGGTGCCGGAGCTCCTGGCCTTCACTCGTCGCCCGCGCACCTCGGCGCAGATGCAGGCGTGGGTCGAGGAGCGGACAGGCGCCGAGAAGAAGGACGGGGCGTGGTGGGGGCTGAAGGCGTACGCGCCGCTGCACCACGTCCCGACGGACGCGCCGTGGTCGTTCGGCCCCCGGCCGTCCTTCGTCGCGGCCGGGACGGGGCCAGCCTCCACGGGGCAGGCGGCGGAGCCGCAGGCGCTGCGGACTCTGATCCTGCGCTATCTGGCGGGGTTCGGGCCCGCTTCGGTGGCGGACGTGGCGCAGTTCGCCCTGGTGCGGCGGGCTCCCGTCCGTGAGGCCCTCGGCGCGCTGGACGGCGCCGTCGAGCAGCTCCGGGGGCCGGACGGCGTCACGTTGTTCGACCTCCCCGGCGCCTCCCGGCCGCCCGCGGACACCCATGCGCCGCCCCGGCTCATGGCGATGTGGGACAGCATTCTGCTGGCCTACGCCGACCGCAGCCGGGTGATACCCCCGGCCTACCGCCCTCTGGTGATCCGGAGGAACGGCGACGTGCTGCCCACCCTGCTGGTGGACGGCCATGTCGCCGGGGTGTGGCGCCCGATGGACGGCGGGATCGAGGCCACGGCCTTCCACCCCCTGTCGCCCGCCACCTGGGACGGACTCGCCACCGAGGCCCGGTCCTTGACCGCGCTTCTCGGCGACCGCGAGGCCGCGGTCTACAGCCGCTACCGCCACTGGTGGGCGAAGCTCCCCGACGCGGAGGTGCGGCTGCTGTGACCACGGGTCGTTGCCCGGACTCCGGCGGTACGCGCGCGTCGTTCGTCGGCGCGGGACGAGGATCACGCCACCGAAACGGTCCCGGTGTCCCCGGCCGCTCCGGTGTCCCCTGCCGCTCCGGTGGCTTCGGTCAGTGCCTCGCGGGACTCCAGGGCCTGCCGGACCGCTCCGGCGACGGTCGGGTGGACGGGGAGCGCGAGATGGCCGATCCCGCTGACGCGTACGTTCAGCACGTCGAGATCCGGATGGTCGATGCAGGCCGCCTCGGCCGGGACGATCACCCGGTCCAGCTCGCTCCAGAAACTCACGAACCGGGTACGGCAGCCGGGTGCCGGCCTGCGCAGTTCCTCGATCGGTGCGGAGCCCGTGCGCATCTGGCGCACGATCGGGTGAGCACTCGCCGGCGGGGCGAAGGCCGTGCCCCCGTGCGGTGTGCCGAGGGTGACCAGCGTGCGGACCCGTTGGTCACCGCCCAGCCGCTGTACGTAGTAGCGGGCGATCAGGCCACCGAGGCTGTGCCCGACGATGTCGACCTCGTGGTGACCGGTGCGGGCACAGATCTCCTCGACGTGCCGCCCGAGCAGCTCGGCCGCCGTACGGATGTCGCAGGTCAGCGGCGAGTAGTTGAGCGATTCCAGGTGGCGTCGGCCGTGCCGGGCGAGGGAGCGGCGGAGCAGGACGAAGACCGACCGGTTGTCGATGAAGCCGTGCAGGAGTACGACGGGCGGCTGCTCGCCCGCCCCGGCGGGGAGGGCGGTCGTCCCGGCGGGTGCGGTGGCGGCGGGCGGTCCGGCCAGGCGCGACGGAGGGCGCCGTTCCCCTGCGATGCCGGTGGGGTAGAGGAGTACGTGCCCGGCGAGGACCACCAGCTCAAGTGCGGTGGCCTTGAACAGCGCGGACGACAGCCGGGTGCAGCACGGAGACGGCCGGCGCAGCGGTACGGGAAAGAAAGGCAGGACCCTCATGGCCGACCTCCTGCTCCGGCAGGCGGGGAGGCGGCTCCCGTCCCCGTATGCCCTCATGGGGTGCCGTCGCGGAGGTGCGGGCGGCACGCGCGGCCATCCGGCCGGGGTCGGTTCGCCGGCCGACGCTCCCGGTGGTGACCGGCGCATGCTCGGCCGACGGTCCCGACACCGACGGTCCCGACACCGATGGTCCCGGCGCCGATGGTCCCGGCGCCGATGGTCCCGACACTGATGGTCCCGGCGCCCTGGGGGGACGACAGGCCGTACCGCCGTGCCGCGCGGCTGGCGGCGCGGCGGTACGGTGACCTCGTAGCGGCTCCCCTGACGGCCGGTCCCGCACGGCAGGTGTGCCGCCTGAAACGGGAACGGCGCCCGGCGAACATGTCCCACGTGTGATTTCCCCCTCCCCGCCCACCGCGAAACGGCGGGTTGCGGGATGCTGTCGATAACGTTCGTTCACATCCCCGGCCCTTCAGGCACGGGAGACGCATGTGGAGGCAGTGATGGGTGTGACCGGTCCTATCCGTGTGGTGGTGGCCAAGCCGGGCCTCGACGGCCATGATCGCGGGGCCAAGGTGATCGCGCGGGCGCTGCGCGACGCCGGTATGGAGGTCATCTACACCGGGCTCCACCAGACGCCGGAGCAGATCGTGGACACCGCGATCCAGGAGGACGCCGACGCGATCGGCCTGTCGATCCTCTCCGGTGCGCACAACACGCTCTTCGCCAAGGTGATCGAGCTGCTGAAGGAGCGCGAGGCGGAGGACATCAAGGTCTTCGGCGGCGGCATCATCCCGGAGGCGGACATCGCGCCGCTGAAGGACCAGGGCGTCGCGGAGATCTTCACCCCGGGTGCGACGACGGCGTCGATCGTCGACTGGGTCAATGCGAACGTCCGGCACCCCGCGGAGGCCTGACCCTTCCCACCACGAGGCAGCGGGCCGCTCGGCCCGCCTGCCCGGGGTGGTGTGCCCGGCTGCCCCGGCCCCCGGCCGGGTGATGCCCGGACCCGGGGTGACGTCCGGACCCGGGTGCAGGCCGACGGCCCCCTCCCGCGCCGTGCACAGGTGCCGGGCCCCTGCCTCCCCGGCCCACGCACAGACCGTCGTAGTTCCTCGACCCCCTCAGCCCGGTATCAGCTCCACGTCCATCGTCGCGCGCAGCCGCAATGTGGAGACCAGACGTTGGAACGCCTCCGACCAGTAGCCGTTCGCGCCCGGTGAGGCGTCTTCCGGTTCGTCCGGGGTGGTGGTGAGGATTTCGAGACGGTCCGCCTCGGCCGGGTTCAAGCAGCGTTCGGCGAGGCCCATCACACCGCTGAAGCTCCAGGGGTAGCTGCCCGCGTCCCGGGCGATGTCCAGGGCGTCGACGACCGAGCGGCCGAGCGGCTCGGCCCACGGCGTGGGACAGACCCCGAGCAACTGGAACGCCTCGGACAGCCCGTGCGCCGCGATGAAGCCGGCCACCCATTCGCCCCGTTCGGATGCGGGAAGTACCGCGAGGAGCTTCGACCGCTCGGCGAGCGACGCCGTACCGGGGCCGTGCGACGGGGGGACGGAGGGGGAGCCGAGCAGCGCGCGGGCCCACTCCGGATCCCGCTGCCGCACCGCCGCCCGGCACCATGCCGCGTGGAGCTCCTCCGTCCAGCCGTCGGCCACCGGCAGGGCGACCACCTCCTGCGCGGTACAGCCACCGAATCGCGCGGGCCAGGTGGCCAGCGGTGCGGCCTCCACCAACTGGCCCAGCCACCAAGACCGTTCGCCCCGGCCGGACGGCGGCACCGCCACCACTCCGTCGCGCTCCATCGCCGCGTCGCACTCGTGCGGGGCCTCCACGGCGACGGAGGCGGCGTCATCCGTGAGGTCCGGACTCACACAGGACATCGCGCGGGCCGCCATCCGTCGGGCGAACGCCGACTCCGGCAGCGCGGACAGCAGTTCGGCGGCCGTCGAGCGGACATTGCGGCTGCGGTCGGAGAGGGCCTGTTCCAGGAAGGGCTCGTCCACCGCGGACAGTCCCGTGCGCAGAGAATCGAGGAACATCAGCCGGTCCTCGGCGCGCTCGGTCGTCCATGTGGTGCCGAGCAGCGCGAGCGCCTCGGCCGGATCGTGCGAGCGTACGGCCCCGAGCAGGGCGACCCGTTCGGCGAAGAGGCCCTCTTGCCAGAGCCGGGAGACCGCTTCCGGATCCGTGACGTCGGGCAGCGACGAGCCGCTGGGCGAGCCGCGCAGCGCGAACTTCCACTCGGGGTTCAGTCCGGCCAGCCACAACCCGCGCGGTCCGGCGAAGGCCAGTGCCTGAGGCCGCAGATCGGTGCGGGACCTGGCCGCGTCCAGCAGGGGCGGGAGCAGCGCGGGCGGTGCCCCGTAGCCGTGCCGGCTGGCGGTGGCCAGCCACTGCGGGATCAGCTCCATGAGATCGGGCGCCGTGCCTCGCCGGCCGCCCGAGCCGCCCGATGCCGAACGGTCTGTGAGGAGTTGGGCCAGTCTGCGCCGGGCGGCCTGAGGCAGCGGCGGGCGGGGATCGGCGGGCGCCGGGCGGGGACGGGCGGCCGCGGCGGCGGGCAGCAGCCCCGCCCTGCGCCGAACGGTGTGGAGCGCCGCCGCGTCCAGCAGTCCGACCGGCCCGGCCCCTCCCTCCGGGGGGCGGCGGTCGGTGCCGAGGAGCGCCGAGGTGACGAGCTCCTCCCATGGCATGTCCGTGACGGTCGGTGGCATGGCTGTGGTGGTGCGGGGCGAGGCTGTGGTGGTGCGAGGCATGGGTCCCCCTTCGAATCCGATGTCAGATGAGCGGCACGGTTTCGGACGTCGTCGCGGCGGTGCTGATCTCGGCGCCGCCGGTCCCGGCACCGTCGGCATCCGTGTCCGTGGCCCAGGCCGTGAACGGGTCGAAGCCCCGGTGGCCGCATGCGCCGAAGACCGTGACCGGGGAGCCGCCGGAGAGCGCGACGAGCTTCCACAGGCCGGGCCTGGACAGCGCCGCCGGGGTGAGGGGCAGAGCTGCGTCCCCCGTCGCGTCCACCAGTTGCCACCCGTTCCCGGACGGCACGGGTATGACATCGCGCAGCGTCACCGGCCAGGAGTCCAGCCAGGGATCGTTGTGCAGCGCGTCCCCGTACGCACCGATCGCGGTCGCCACCGTGCCGCCTGTCGGTGGCGAACCGGCCGATGACGGGACACCGAACTGCCGGCCCAGCTCCGCCCTCAGCCGGCCGGTGCCCGGATAGGGCGTGACCTCGGCATCGATCGTGACGCCCACCGGCAGTGCCAGAGCGGGGGAGCGCCCGGCCGCCCCGAAGGAGAGCAGGAACGCCATGCGGCCCGATTCCTTCCCGTACAGCCAGATCCGGCGCGTGACGAGCTTGCCGTCCGGGGCGTCGTACTGGGCGAGGACCAGCCAGTGGTCGCGGACCGTCGGGCCCTCGGCGGGGGCCGTCAGCCCCACGCGTGTGCGGACCGTGGCCGCCAGTGGCTCCGGCAGCCGGTCGATGCGCAGCCATGCGCTGTCCAGCAGATGGAGCAGCGCGCACTCCTCCAGCAGTCGCACCGGCCAGCCCGGTCCGGACGCCGGTACGGCACCCAACTCCCTCACCCGTGAGGCCAGACCGGGAGCCTGGGCGTCGATCATGCGGGCGGCCGTCTCCTCCCACAGCCCGTACCCCGACTGATCGGCCGCCGCCAGACCGCCGCGCAGCAGATCCCCCAGCCGCTGCTCCAGCTCCTGCGCACCGCCGGTGATCCGTTCGGCCCGGCGCTCGGCACGCCGCCGGACGGCCTCCGGATCGGCCGGTCCGGTGGCCGGGGTGCCGCCCGCCGCAGACCCGGCCTTCTCCCCGTTCTTCTTGTCCTCATCGCGACTGCGACGGCCCGTCAGCCACTCACCGGCCCAGTCCGGGACCCCGCCCGCGGGCAGGGCCGATTCGCCGGACGCCCAGACCAGCAGCAGGCCCAACGCGTGCTTGCACGGGAACTTCCGGCTGGGACAACTGCACGTGTACGCAGGGCCGGTGGTGTCGACCACGGTCTGATACGGCTTGCTCCCGCTTCCTCTGCACAGCCCCCACACCGCGCCCGAACCGTCACACCCGGCGCCCGACCACGGTCCGGCCGAACCGAGCTTGCTCCCCGCCCTGCGTGATGCCTCGTCAGGAGCCAGGGCCAGGACCTGCTCCACCGTCCAGCGCGCTGCCGGGTCGGCCGCGCGCAAGGGTTCTCCCCCGTGAGATAGCAGCATGGGAACGACGGTAGAGCGCGCCACTGACAATCCTTCTGACCTGCTGATTCGTCGTCATGCGCACCACTTGACTTTACTGTCCCTTTGCGATTCGCTGCGAGCTCGCACACTCGGATCCGGGGGGATCAACCGATGAGCCATGTCGTCCGCAACATCCGTCACGCCGGCACCGTGCGCACTGCCGTCTGCGCAGCCGTCGTCCTCGGCCTCGCCATGGGCCTCGGCGCCTGCTCCGAGACCGTCGACCAGGTGGACAAGGCCGTCGACGACACCTACGAGGTCACGTACGAGGTCACCGGCACGAACGTCGACGAGATCCAGTTCCACGGGGGCGGGGGCAAGGCCATGGAACCGAAGATCGAGACGGTCGAGTCCCCCACCCTGCCGTGGCGGAAGACCGTCACATTGCGCGGAATCATGCCGCCCGCCGTCATGCCGGTCGCCCTGGACGAGGACGGGGCCGAGGTGGCCTGCTCGATCACGTACAAGGGCAAGGTCATCAAGAAGGCCGAAGGCAAGGGCCTTCTCACCGCGGGCGGTTGCGTCGCGGTCTCGCCGGTGGCGGGCTGAACTCCGCCCCGAAGCGGCCGAATCGGTCCTGACCTGCGGTCGGGACCGATTGTCAGTGCCATGGTGCACGGTGGGAACCACATCAGGTCGACCGATCTGGAGGGGGATCCATGACCGTGTCCGAAACCACCGCAGCCGTGGCCGCGCAGGCACTGCGACCGCATGCCGAGGACGCCTTCGCCCACGAGCTGAAGGCCCTCGCCGCGGCCGACGACCGCCCGCGGCCCGCGCGTTGGCGGCTTTCGCCGTGGGCCGTCGCCACCTACCTGCTCGGCGGCACCCTGTCCGACGGCACGGTGATCACACCCAAGTACGTCGGTCCGCGCCGCCTCGTCGAGGTCGCCGTGACCACGCTCGCCACCGACCGGGCCCTGCTGCTCCTCGGCGTTCCCGGCACCGCCAAGACCTGGGTGTCCGAGCATCTCGCGGCCGCCGTCAGCGGTGATTCGACGCTGCTCGTCCAGGGCACGGCCGGTACCCCGGAGGAGGCCGTCCGCTACGGCTGGAACTACGCGCAACTGCTCGCGCACGGGCCCAGCCGGGACGCCCTGGTGCCCAGCCCGCTCATGCGCGCCATGTCCGGAGGCATGACCGCGCGGATCGAGGAGCTCACCCGGATCCCCGCCGATGTGCAGGACTCGCTCATCACGATCCTGTCGGAGAAGACCCTCCCCGTCCCGGAACTGGGGCAGGAGGTCCAGGCGGTCCGCGGATTCAACGTCATCGCCACCGCCAACGACCGCGACCGCGGAGTCAACGAGCTGTCCAGCGCGTTGCGCCGCCGGTTCAACACCGTGGTGCTTCCGTTGCCGGCCACCCCCGACGCGGAGGTCGACATCGTGTCCCGGCGCGTCGATCAGATCGGGCGCTCGCTCGACCTCCCGGCCGCACCCGACGGCACGGCCGAGATCCGGCGTGTCGTCACGGTCTTCCGCGAACTGCGCGACGGCGTCACCACCGACGGGCGTACCAAACTCAAATCCCCCTCGGGGACGCTGTCGACGGCCGAGGCGATCTCCGTCGTCACCAACGGCCTCGCGCTGGCCGCGCACTTCGGCGACGGCGTGCTGCGCCCCGGTGACGTGGCGGCGGGCATCCTCGGCGCGGTCGTCCGCGACCCCGCGGCCGACCGGGTGATCTGGCAGGAGTACCTGGAGACCGTGGTCCGTGAGCGGGACGGGTGGAAGGACTTCTACCGCGCCTGCCGCGAGGTGTCCGTATGACCCGGGCCGCGCGTCCTGCCGGACCGCTGCTGCTGGGGGTGCGGCACCACGGGCCCGGTTCGGCCCGCGCCGTCCGCGCGGCCCTGGAAGCCGCCCGCCCGGAGGCCGTGCTCATCGAGGGTCCCCCGGAGGGTGACGCACTGCTGCCGCTGGCCGCCGACGAGCGGATGCGGCCGCCGGTCGCGCTCCTCGCCCACGCCGTGGACGACCCCGGGCGGGCGGCGTTCTGGCCACTGGCGGCGTTCTCGCCCGAGTGGGTCGCGATCCGCTGGGCGCTGGCGCACGACGTGCCGGTCCGTTTCATCGACCTGCCCGCCGCCAACTCACTGGCCATGACACAGGCCAAGGAGCACCGAGCGGGCCACGACGGCGAGGGGGACGAGAACGGAGACGGGAACGAGGGCGGGAAGGGGGCGGCGGACACGGGCGCGGACCCGGCGGCGGGCACGGGCGGCCCGCCCGCACCCGCACCGGTCGACCCCATCGGCGTGCTGGCCGAGACGGCCGGTTACGACGATCCGGAGTGCTGGTGGGAGGACGTCGTCGAACACCGCGCCCGGGACGGCGCGGCCACCGATCCGCGGGCACCGTTCGCCGTGCTCGCCGAGGCGATGACTGCCCTGCGCGAGGTGTACGGGGACGGCGGCCATCCCCGCGACACCGTCCGGGAGGCGTACATGCGCCTCCAACTGCGCAAGGCGGTGAAGGAGTTCGGCGAGGACGTCGCGGTCGTCTGCGGCGCCTGGCACGTGCCCGCGCTCGGTGCGAAGACCACGCTCGCCGCCGACAGGGCCCTGCTCAAGGGGCTGCCCAAGGTCAAGGCCGAGCTGACCTGGGTCCCCTGGTCGCACCGTCGGCTCGCCCGGCACAGCGGATACGGAGCGGGCATCGACTCACCCGGCTGGTACGGGCACCTCTTCGACGCCGCCGACCGTCCGGTCGAACGGTGGATGACCAAGGTCGCCGGGCTCCTTCGCGACGAGGACCGGTTCGTCTCGTCCGCCCATGTCATCGAGGCCGTCCGGCTCGCCGAGGCCCTCGCCGTCATGCGGGGCCGCCCGCTCGCCGGTCTGGGCGAGACGACCGACGCCATCCGGGCCGTGATGTGCGAAGGCTCCGATGTGCCGCTCGCGCTCGTGCAGAACCGGCTGATCGTCGGCGAGACACTCGGTGAAGTGCCGGACACCGCCCCCGCCGTGCCCCTGCAACGCGACCTCACCCGACAGCAGCGCACGCTCCGGCTCAAACCGGAGTCGCTGGAGCGGGAGTTGGAGCTCGACCTGCGCAAGGACACCGACGCGGCCCGCAGCCGGCTGCTCCACCGGCTGCGGATCCTCGCCGTCGGCTGGGGCGAGCCCGCCGCAGGCCGGGCGAGCACCGGCACGTTCCGGGAGAGCTGGCGGCTGCGCTGGGAACCCGAGCTGTACGTGCACGTCGCGGAGGCCGGGACCTGGGGCACCACCGTGCTCTCCGCCGCGACCGCCAGGGCCGAGTCCCGGGCCGCCTCGGCGACCACGCTCGCCGAGGTCACCGCCCTGGCCGAGCACTGCCTCCTCGCGGAACTGCCCGACGCACTCCCCGTGGTGATGAGGGTCCTCGCCGACCGCGCCGCGCTCGACGCCGACGTCGGTCATCTCGCCGACGCCCTTCCCGCGCTGGCCCGCACCCTGCGCTACGGGGACGTGCGGTCCACGGACACGGCGGCGCTCGGCGGGGTCGCGACCGGGCTCGCCGAACGGATCTGCGTCGGACTGCCGCCCGCGTGCACCGGACTCGATGCCGACGGTGCCGCCGAACTGCGCCGCCGGGTCGACGGTGTGCACTCCGCGATCGGGCTGCTCACGGGGGCCGTCGGGGCGGATGCCGCCGGGGCCGGGCTGCGTGCGCGCTGGACCGCCGTACTGCACGGGCTCGCTGCCCGGGACACGGTCGCGGGCGTCATCCGGGGCCGTGCGGCCCGGCTGCTGCTCGACGAAGGACGGCTCGCGGAGGACGACGCGGCACGGCTGATGGGCCTGGCCCTCTCGCCCGGCACACCCCCGGCCGAGGCCGCCGCCTGGATCGAGGGGTTCGTCGGCGGGGCCGCAGGGGGCGGCATGCTCCTCGTCCACGACGAGCGGCTGCTCGGCCTGGTCGACGACTGGCTCACCGAGGTTCCCGCCGACACCTTCGCCGATGTACTGCCCCTGCTGCGCCGCACCTTCTCGGCGTACGAGGCGGGCGTACGGCGCACGCTGGGTGAACTGGTACGGCGCGGGCCCGCCGGCGGGGGACCGACAGCCACCGGTACCGGCACGACGACGCCCGGCTTCGGCCCCGGACTCGACACGGACCGGGCCGACGCGGTGGTACCGGTGCTGCGCCTGATGCTCGGTCCGGGCTCCGGCACCGGTCCGGACCCGGGCGGCGTCGACCCGCGCGAGGGGGACGAAAGGAACGAGAGAGTCGAGAACGCCAAGGAACCGCTGGGGGCGACAGGATGACCACGGACACGGCCGGCACCGCACCGCACCCGGCCCCCGGCTCGCCGTCCGGCGGCCCGGCGAACGACGAACGGCTGCGCCGGTGGCGGCTGGTCCTGGGCGGCGACAGCGCCGAGAGCACCGGCCGCACCCTCACCGGACGCGACGCGGCGATGGACGGCGCACTCAACGCGCTGTACGGCGGCGGGGCGGATCCCGGCGGCCGGGGCGGGAACAGCCGCTCGGCGGGGCTCGGGGCCTCCGCCCCCTCGGTCGCCCGCTGGCTCGGAGACATCCGCACCTACTTCCCCAGCTCCGTGGTCCAGGTCATGCAGCGTGACGCGATCGACCGACTCGGGCTCGCCGCCCTGCTTCTCGAACCGGAGATGCTGGAGGCCGTCGAGGCGGACGTCCACCTCGTCGGGACGCTCCTCTCGCTCAACAAGGCCATGCCCGAGACGACGAAGGAGACCGCAAGAGCGGTCGTGCGCAAGGTCGTCGACGATCTGGAGAAGCGGCTGGCCACCCGCACCCGGGCCACACTCACCGGCGCGCTGGACCGTTCGGCCAGGATCAACCGCCCGCGCCACCACGACATCGACTGGGACCGCACCATCCGGGCCAACCTCAAGAACTACCTCCCCGAGTACGGCACCGTCGTCCCCGAGCGGCTCATCGGCTACGGACGGGCCGCACAGTCGGTGAAGAAGGACGTCATCCTCTGCATCGACCAGTCCGGGTCGATGGCGGCCTCGGTCGTCCACGCCTCCGTCTTCGGCGCGGTGCTCGCCTCCATGCGCACCCTGCGCACCAGGCTCGTCGTCTTCGACACGGCCGTGGTCGACCTCACCGACCAGCTCGACGACCCCGTCGACGTACTCTTCGGCACCCAACTCGGCGGCGGGACCGACATCAACCGGGCGCTCGCCTACTGCCAGTCGAAGATCACCCGCCCCGCCGACACCGTCGTCGTGCTCATCAGCGACCTCTACGAGGGCGGCATACGCAACGAGATGCTGAAGCGGGTCGCCGCGATGAAGGCCTCCGGCGTGCAGTTCGTGACGCTGCTCGCACTGTCCGACGAGGGGGCGCCCGCCTACGACCGGGACCACGCGGCGGCCCTCGGGTCCCTGGGCGCACCCGCGTTCGCATGCACCCCTGATCTCTTCCCGGAGGTGATGGCGGCGGCCATCGAGAAGAGGCCGCTGCCCGTACCGGACAAGCAGACCCTTCAGTGACGAGAGGCGGCACCGACGAGGGCGGGGGCCGGCACGGCCGCCGGGCCGGCCGACCGGGCCGAGGCGGATCGGTACGAGGCGGCGGGCGTGGCGGACACGGTCACCGGCACGCTCCATGACGCCATCGGCCGGCACGGTGTACGGGAGCCACAGGACCGTTCGCGTTCGACAGGGCGGCCGTGGCCGGCTGTCCGGAGAACACCCGACCGGCTGCTCCGGGACCACCCGACCGGCTGGTCCCGAGGCTCCTGCCCGCAGACATCGCGGCCGAGCCGTTCTGTCCACTGCGACTCGGCCGCGGGCCGGATCTGTGACCGTAATCACCGCTCAGGCGCGTTCTGCGATTTAGGGTCCTGCGGAGCGCGGGGATAACCTGCGAGATGGACATGCCGCGTACCCCGGGTCACCGTGTGCGCCTTCCTAGTGACAGAGCAGTCACGTTGCCCCTCGCGGCACGCCCACGCAGAAAACGAACCGCGAGACCATTTGATTAAGGGACGGACGCGCGTGGACCTGTTCGAGTACCAGGCGAGGGACCTCTTCGCCAAGCACGGTGTACCGGTGCTGGCCGGTGAAGTCATCGACACGCCTGAGGCAGCCCGCGAGGCGACCGAGCGGCTGGGCGGCAAGTCGGTCGTCAAGGCGCAGGTGAAGGTCGGCGGCCGCGGCAAGGCCGGCGGCGTCAAGCTGGCCGCCACCCCCGACGAGGCGGTCGCCCGCGCGACCGACATCCTCGGCATGGACATCAAGGGCCACACGGTCCACAAGGTGATGATCGCCGAGACCGCGCCGGAGATTCTTGAGGAGTACTACGTCTCGTACCTCCTCGACCGCACCAACCGCACCTTCCTGGCCATGGCCTCGGTGCAGGGCGGCATGGACATCGAGGAGGTCGCGGCGAAGACCCCCGAGGCCCTCGCGAAGGTCCCGGTCGACTCCAACACCGGTGTCACGATCGAGAAGGCCCGCGAGATCGTCGCCCAGGCGAAGTTCCCGGCCGAGGTGGCCGAGAAGGTCGCCGAGGTCATGGTGACGCTGTGGGACACCTTCGTCGCCGAGGACGCGCTCCTCGTCGAGGTCAACCCGCTCGCCAAGGTCGCCTCCGGCGACGTCCTGGCGCTGGACGGCAAGGTGTCTCTCGACGAGAACGCCGACTTCCGTCAGCCCGAGCACGAGGCTCTGGAGGACAAGGCCGCAGCCAACCCGCTCGAGGCTGCCGCCAAGGCCAAGAACCTCAACTACGTCAAGCTCGACGGCGAGGTCGGCATCATCGGCAACGGCGCCGGTCTGGTCATGTCGACCCTGGACGTCGTCGCGTACGCCGGTGAGAACCACGGCAACGTGAAGCCCGCCAACTTCCTCGACATCGGTGGCGGCGCCTCCGCCGAGGTCATGGCGAACGGCCTGGAGATCATCCTCGGCGACCCGGACGTCAAGTCCGTCTTCGTCAACGTCTTCGGCGGCATCACCGCGTGCGACGAGGTCGCCAACGGCATCGTCCAGGCTCTTGCGCTGCTCAAGAGCAAGGGCGAAGAGGTCACCAAGCCGCTGGTCGTGCGCCTCGACGGCAACAACGCGGAGCTGGGTCGCAAGATCCTTTCCGACGCCAACCACCCGCTGGTGCAGCGTGTGGACACCATGGACGGCGCGGCCGACAAGGCCGCCGAGCTCGCCGCGGCTGCGAAGTAAGGGACGAGGGACTCCAACACCATGGCTATCTTCCTCACCAAGGACAGCAAGGTCATCGTCCAGGGGATGACCGGTGCCACCGGCATGAAGCACACCAAGCTCATGCTCGGTGACGGCACCAACATCGTCGGCGGCGTGAACCCGCGCAAGGCCGGCACGACCGTCGACTTCGACGGCACCGAGGTACCCGTCTTCGGCTCCGTCGCCGAGGCGATGGAGAAGACCGGCGCGAACGTGTCGGTTCTCTTCGTGCCGCCGGCCTTCGCCAAGGCCGCCGTCGTCGAGGCGATCGACGCCGAGATCCCGCTCGCCGTCGTGATCACCGAGGGCATCGCCGTCCACGACTCCGCCGCCTTCTGGGCGTACGCGGGCTCGAAGGGCAACAAGACCCGGATCATCGGCCCGAACTGCCCCGGCCTGATCACCCCCGGTCAGTCCAACGCCGGCATCATCCCGGGCGACATCACCAAGCCCGGCCGCATCGGTCTCGTGTCCAAGTCCGGCACGCTGACCTACCAGATGATGTACGAGCTCCGTGACATCGGCTTCTCCTCCGCCGTCGGCATCGGTGGCGACCCGGTCATCGGCACGACGCACATCGACGCCCTCGCGGCGTTCGAGGCCGACCCCGAGACCGACCTGATCGTCATGATCGGTGAGATCGGCGGCGACGCCGAGGAGCGTGCGGCCGACTTCATCAAGGCCAACGTCACCAAGCCGGTCGTCGGTTACGTCGCGGGCTTCACCGCCCCCGAGGGCAAGACCATGGGCCACGCCGGCGCCATCGTCTCCGGCTCCTCCGGCACCGCGCAGGCGAAGAAGGAGGCCCTTGAGGCCGCCGGCGTCAAGGTCGGCAAGACGCCGACCGAGACCGCCAAGCTGGCGCGCGAGATCCTCGGCGCCTGATCGCCTCACCGCGTCGGAGCAGCACCGCAGCATCGCGTCACCGCACAGACGTCGCGGGCCCGTACCCCCGCACAGGGATACGGGCCCGCGACGTTTCCTGCTCTCTGCCGCCCCTCGCGCGGCCCGCCGGTTCCCGCGTTCAGCCGACTCGGGGGACCAGCCGGCCCGGACCCTGGACGAGTTCGCCGAGCAGTTGCTTCTGCAGCTGCAGGTCCTGCGGCGTGAGCTTCTGCGGGCCGCTGCGTGGCGGCACCCCGCCGACCTGCCGAGCGGGTGACTCCGGGGTCTCGTACCGCGTCGGGGCCGTCGCCAGAGTGAACAGCGTCAGACCGATGATCAGCGCAGTGAAGGAAACGGCTGCCCTGGTCCACAGCTGGGCCCTGCGCTCGCTGTTCGTACGGATCACGCCGGGTGAGGGGAGCGGGGCGGGGGCCCGGGTCAGGGCGAGCGCACCGAGCCGCTGGTGCAGGAGTGCCGACTGCTCGCCGGGCGAGGAGTGTTCCGCCAGCTCGGGCAGCCGCTCGGCGACCGCGGCACGCGCGTTCATCAGCCTGCTCGCCGCCGCCGGGGTGCTGGCCTCCGTCTCCGCGGCGGTCTCCGGCAGTCCCAGGCCGACACCGTCGTACAGCAGCAGGGTCCGACGGTACGACGGCGGCAGGGCGAGCAGCGCGTCGAGCAGCGCGCGCGCACCGGGTTCGGCGGGCGGCGGGTCGATGCGGCGGTGCGTGCGGCGCAGCCGGTGCCAGGGCGATGTCGCGTACTCGTAGGCGGCGACGCGCACCCAGCCGACCGGATCGCGGTCCACCGCGACCTCGGGCCACCGTTCCCAGGCCAGCGCGAAGGCCTGTGCGACGGACTCCTGGGAGAGGCCGCTGCGCCCGGTCAGCAGAAACGTCTGGTGCAGGAGGGTGGCGGCGCAATGCGCGTACAGGGCATCGAACGCCTCGGCAGCCGCCCCGGGCGCCTCGACCGCCTCGGGCGATTCATCGGCGCCGCGTGTTTCAGGTGCGACATGGGCGGCAGGTGCGGCCGGCACCGCAGATCCGTTGCCCGCGCCGGACGCGCCGGACGCGCCGGACGTGCCTGACGTGCCGGGTGTGCCCGATGTTCCGGGCGGGCCGGACAGATCGGGGGTGGTGCCGGGCTCGGTCGGGGCCATGGCGGTGCTCCCGGTGGCTGCGACGGGGGTCGGCGGGCGGGACGACGGAGGGGACGGCGGAGAAGGCGTCACCGGCTCGGACAGTCTCCCGACCGTCGTCGGTGTCACCGGCCGGGCCGCCCGTTCGGTGGCGGCCTTCGGCCGGGTGCTCGTGGTGGTGGGCTTGTTCCGGGTACTCGCGGGCGTGGCCCGGGAGCCTCTCCGGCTGCCGCCGATCAGCCTGGCGTAGGCCTCACGCCTGCGTCCCCGGGGCGTGGCGCGGCCCCGTTCCCAGTCGCGGACCGTGGCCCGGGTGACGCCCACCGCCGTCGCGACCTGCTCTTCACTCAACGACTTCGCCTCACGCAGCCTGCGGCGCTCCTTGGGGGCGGGAAGCGGATGTGCGGTGGTCGCATCGGTCGAGCTCTGCGTCATGAATGACCCCCCGAGGGCCTACGTCGGGTGGAAAAGTACATAAACGCATATTGAGCGACACAGCGGGTGTTCGCCTGTTACGCGAAATAAGCGCGTGTCGTTGGCAGCATTGCGGTGTGACCCAAGTGACCGAAGGCAGCCCCTCGTTGCCGGCCGAGCGGAGCAGGTCCGCCGTTCTGGCCTTCGCCTTCCTGCGTGGAGCGCTGGCCGCCGGGCTGGGGCTGGGCGGGCTCACCGTGCTCGTCATGGTGCTGTGGATCAGCTCCCCGGCCCCCGACAACGGCCCCGGTGAGGCTCTTCACGCATCGGCGGGACTCTGGCTGCTCGCCCATGGTGCGGAGCTGATCAGAGCCGACACCCTCAGCGGAGTCCCCGCCCCGGTCGGCCTCGTCCCGCTGCTGCTCGCCGTGGTGCCGGTGTGGCTGGTGCACCGTGCGGCCCGGGACACCCTGGAGGTCGACGAGGGGCGTCAGGCACCCTCGGCGGCGGGCGCGTTCGCCATGATCATCAGCGGATATCTGCTGATCGGGGCCGCCGTCGCGCTCTATGCGCGGGGTGGTTCGCTGTCCGTGCACGCGGCGTCGCTGCTCTTCCCTTCGGCCATTGTGGTGGCCGGCGCGGCGGCGGCCGGGATCTGGACGGCTTGCGGGCGTCCCCTCGGTCCGCCGCCGTCCTGGGCGCCGGTGCGGGTGCACGAGGAGCTGGCGCGTTCCCGGTTCAGGGAGCGCGTCGACACGGTCGCCCGGTCGGCCGCGGCCGGGGTGGCGATGCTGCTCGGCGGCGGGGCGCTGCTCGTCGCGGTGTCGCTGGTCTGGCACGCGCAGCCGGCGCAGCAGTCGTTCATCCAGCTCTCCGGCGACTTTGCCGGCCGGGTCTCGGTGCTGCTGCTCGCGCTGGTCCTGGTGCCGAACGCCGCGGTCTGGGGCGCCGCCTACGGGCTCGGGCCGGGCTTCGCCCTCGGCACGGCGTCCACGGTCACCCCGCTCGCCTTCACCGGGCGTCCGGCGCGGCCCGTCTTCCCGCTGCTCGCCGCGGTGCCGGACCAGGGCCCGGCGACATTCCTGAACTGGGCGGCCGTGGCGGTGCCGGTCGCGGCCGGGGTGACGGTCGCCTGGTTCACGGTACGACGGGCCGCACCCGCCGATGCCGGGCGGGAGGAGGCGTGGAGTCCCGGGGAGACCGCGCTGTCGGCCGGGCTGGCGGCGCTCGGGTGCGGGGTCGGTACGGCGGCGCTGGCCGGGGCCGCGGGGGGACCGCTCGGCACCGGGGCGCTGGCTCAGTTCGGCCCGGTGTGGTGGCTGACGGGTGCGGCGGCCCTGGCATGGACGGCGGTGCTCGGTGTCCCCGGGGCCCTGCTGCTGCGGGCCTGGCGGCTGCGGGCCTGGCGGCTGCGGGGGAGCCCCGGGGGGTGGTGGTCGCGACGGCGCGCGGAGCGGGCGGCGGCAAAGGCGCAGGCGGTCGCTGGACAGGCATCTGCGGAGGTGCCGGAGCAACTGCCCGGACCGGGAGCGGCGCCGGTGGCCGTACGCGCCTCCGGGAGGGTGTCCACCGCGACGGCGTCCCCTGGGGCGGCGTCCCCCGTGGCCGGGACGGACGAGGACTCGGAGCCGTACGACTTCCTGCCGAGCGATCCCTGGCACGAACGGACGGCCCGGCCCGGGGAGGCGGGGCCGTCCGGACATCCCTGAGGTGTCCTGAGGGCCGGCGGACACCGGCGGGTGTCAGTTCTTGACGCCGAAGAAGGGCTCCAGCGGCTTCGGCAGCAGGTCGTTGCAGGCCAGCTGGCCGGACTTGGTCAGGGCGTCGTTCACACAGGTGTAGTAGTCGCGGTAGACCAGCTGCACCGTGAACGTCGTCGCCACGATCGAGAGCGCGAGCAGTGCCGTCACCAGGCCGCTGACCGCGGCCGTGGTCTGCTGCCTGCCATAGCCCGGAGCGGGGGCGCCGGGCGCGGATCCGGGCGCGGGGGGTGCCGGAACATGCCCGGAGCCGGAGCCCTGAAGGGGACCGGCGGCCGGTGTGCCGGACGGAGCGGCCGGCCCGGCCGCTCCGGCGGGGCCGGCCGGTGCGGACGCGCCCTTCGGCTTGGCCCGGAGCGCGCTGATCGACCAGTACAGGGCGAGCGCGCCGAGCAGCAGGGCGATCTCCGGGAAGTCGAAGAGCGCGAAGAAGAAGGCCCACATGCCGCAGAGCAGCGAGTAGCGCGCGCGGCGCTGGGCGGGGTCGGTCGGGTCCCAGCGCGCTCCGCCCGGCTTGCCCTCGGGGCCACCCGGACCGTTCGGCCCGCCCTGGCCTCCGGGGCGACCGCCGAAGTCGCCGCTCTGGCGACCGGGCTGCCGGCTGCTCCACTGGCTGCCCCAGACCGGCCGTTCGTCGGGGGAGCCGTCCTCGGGCGCCCCGTCGCCGTTGCCCCTGCCGCCGTTCCCGTCCCCGTTGCCGTTGCCGTTCCCGGCGTTCGAGGGGTGGCGGGGCTGCCAGGGCTGGTCGGGCCGGTTCGCCGGCGGTGCGGCGAACGGGTTGTCGTCCGCGGGGCCCGTGGACCCCGACGAGCCGGAGGAATCAGAAGAAGAGGCAGGGCCCGTGGGCGACTGGCGCTCCCGCAGCAGTAGCGAGGTCCGCGCGGGCAGCGGGTGGCGGAAGGCGGTGCGGCGGCGTCGGTCCGGCATATGGTGAACGTCTTCCCCATCTCGTCATTTCCGCCCTGTGGACGGTTCCCTGTCCCCTGACGCTACCTCCCGGCCAGGAGGGGCCGAAAGCTGGGAGCCGCTGCGCCGGACGGTGGTACGTGCCACGCGGGCCCTCCGGAGCTTCCTCGCCCCTCCCTACCGCTCCCCACGACCTGCCCGTGATCGGCCCGCGGCCCCTCACCCCCGTCCCGCAGAGGGTCCCGGAGGTGCCGGTATCGTTGCTGGCGGTCGGCTCGTTCGTAGAGTTCCCCGTATCGAGGGGTTCGGTTCATTCGTACGACCATACAAATCAGCGCCACTCTGCTTCACCACGCGAGAAAGGGCCCAGCCGTGGCCTCCCCGCCCCCCTCCGCCGCCCCGGCCCGCCTGGTCGTGCTGGTGTCCGGCTCAGGAACGAACCTCCAAGCCCTGCTCGACGCCATCGGTGACGATCCCGAGGGCTTCGGCGCGCAGGTCGTCGCGGTCGGCGCCGACCGCTGCGGAATCGTCGGCCTGGAACGGGCGGAGCGCGCCGGGCTGCCGACCTTCGTGTGCAGGGTCAAGGACCACGCCACCCGCGAGGAGTGGGACGCGGCGCTGGCGGCAGCCACGGCCGAGCACCACCCGGACCTCGTGGTGTCCGCGGGGTTCATGAAGATCGTGGGCAAGGAATTCCTCGCCCGGTTCGGCGGCCGGTTCATCAACACCCACCCCGCCCTGCTCCCCAGCTTTCCCGGTGCCCATGGGGTGCGTGACGCGCTCGCGTACGGCGTGAAGGTCACCGGGTGCACCGTCCACTTCGTCGACGACGGTGTCGACACCGGTCCGATCATCGCGCAGGGCGTGGTCGAGGTGACCGAAGCGGACACGGCGGAGGGCGAGGCCGCCCTCCATGAACGCATCAAGGAAGTCGAGCGCAAGCTGCTCGTCGAGGCCGTGGGGCGGCTCGCCCGCGACGGCTATCGCATTGAGGGACGAAAGGTTCATCTCGGTCATGTCGGTGAATAAGCCCATCCGCCGCGCCCTGGTCAGTGTCTACGACAAGACAGGGCTCGAAGACCTCGCCCGCGGTCTGCACGAGGCGGGTGTCGAGCTCGTCTCCACCGGCTCCACCGCCGGGAGGATCGCCGCCGCCGGGGTGCCGGTCACCAAGGTCGAGGAGCTCACCGGCTTCCCCGAGTGCCTCGACGGCCGCGTCAAGACGCTGCACCCGCGCGTCCACGCGGGCATCCTCGCCGACCTGCGCCTGGACACCCACCGCGAGCAGCTCGCGGAGCTGGGCGTCGAGCCCTTCGACCTCGTCGTCGTCAACCTGTACCCGTTCAAGGAGACCGTCGCCTCCGGTGCCTCCGACGACGAGTGCGTGGAGCAGATCGACATCGGCGGCCCGTCCATGGTCCGCGCCGCCGCGAAGAACCACCCGTCCGTGGCCGTCGTCACCAGCCCCGCGCGGTACGGCGACGTCCTCGCTGCCGTCAGCGCGGGCGGCTTCGACCTGAACGCCCGCAAGCGCCTGGCCGCCGAGGCGTTCCAGCACACCGCCGCGTACGACGTGGCCGTGGCCTCCTGGTTCGCGGACGGCTACGCCGCCGCCGACGACTCGGGCTTCCCCGACTTCTTCGGTGCGACGTACGAGCGCAAGAACGTCCTGCGGTACGGCGAGAACCCGCACCAGCCCGCCGCGCTCTACACCTCGGGCACCGGTGGCCTGGCCGAGGCGGAGCAGCTGCACGGCAAGGAGATGTCGTACAACAACTACACGGACACCGACGCCGCGCGCCGGGCCGCGTACGACCACGCCGAGCCGTGCGTCGCGATCATCAAGCACGCCAACCCGTGCGGCATCGCGATCGCCGACGACGTCGCCGAGGCGCACCGCAACGCGCACGCCTGCGACCCGCTGTCGGCGTTCGGCGGCGTCATCGCCGTCAACCGTCCGGTGACCGTCGCCATGGCCGAGCAGGTCGCGGAGATCTTCACCGAGGTCATCGTCGCCCCGGCGTACGAGGACGGTGCCGTCGAGGTGCTCGCCCGCAAGAAGAACATCCGCGTGCTGCGCTGCCCCGACGCCCCGTCCGCCGAGGTCGAGGTCAAGCCGATCGACGGCGGCGCGCTGCTTCAGGTGACCGACCGCCTCCAGGCCGAGGGCGACGACCCGGCCAATTGGACGCTGGCCACGGGTGAGGCGCTCTCCGCCGACGAGCTCAAGGAGCTCGCCTTCGCGTGGAAGGCGTGCCGCGCGGTCAAGTCCAACGCGATCCTGCTCGCCAAGGGCGGTGCCTCGGTCGGCGTCGGCATGGGCCAGGTCAACCGGGTCGACTCCGCGAAGCTGGCCGTCGAGCGGGCGGGCGAGGAGCGGGCGAGGGGCGCGTACGCAGCCTCCGACGCGTTCTTCCCGTTCCCGGACGGGCTGGAGATCCTCACCGCTGCCGGCATCAGGGCCGTGGCCCAGCCGGGCGGTTCGGTCCGTGACGAACTGGTCGTCGAGGCCGCGAAGAAGGCGGGCGTGACGATGTACTTCACGGGTACGCGGCACTTCTTCCACTGACGGTTCCCCAGCGCGAAGGGCCGGAACTCCCCCGAGGAGTTCCGGCCCTTCGCGTGCGGCATGCCGGGTGCACCGGCCCCGCTTCGCCGGCCGGGTGCGTTCCCCGGGCCGGTGGAGAGGCCGAAGGCCGTGGATCGGCACGAACGTGGATCCACGGCCTTCTCATCCGCTCGCGTCCGAGCGGGGTGGGCCGACCGGATGCGGACGGACCCGTGTGCGGCGCGGCTCAGGGACGCGGACGCTGGAACCAGGCGGCGCCGTCCTGCTTGGCGCAGAAGACGATGATCATGATGCCCAGCGCGATGCTGATGAGCGAGAAGACGTTCGCGCCCAGCAGGCTGATGAGGCTGAACAGCGTGGTCACCGAGCCGTACACGATGGCGGAGATGCGGATGCCGTTGCCACCGGTGGTGAACTTGGCAGCCGTCAGGATCGCCCAGAGGGCGAAGGCGAGGATGAAGATGCCGACGACGACCATGACGCCCATCCCGATGCCGGCCGCCTTGTCGGAGTCGCTGCCGTAGGTCGAGGTGTCGGAGAGCTGCTTGCTGATCCACGCACCGGCGACGATGGCGAGCACGGCACCGAGGGCCTGGAAGCCACCGAGGATGTAGAGCATGATGCGGGCCGCCTTGACGCCGCCCGGCATCTCGGTGGGGCCGCCGGGGTAGCCGTAGCCCGCGGGGGCCTGCGGGTAGCCGTAACCCGGCTGTCCGCCCTGCGGGGACTGCTGCGGATAGCCGTACCCCGGCTGCCCGCCCTGCTGCTGGCCGTAGGGGTTGTTCGGGTCGCCGAAGCTCATGGCGAGATTCCTCCGTTGAAAAAATGGGGACGACGCGGTCCGGGCGGAGGAAACATGCGCAATGAGTACGGCCTGTCCCCCCGACACTGTCCGCGGTACTGCGCGGCTCATCGTGGTCTTGACGTCGGCTTTATGTCCAGTCAATTGCCGAATATGTTGTCCAAGCGCAACCTGACGGCCATCGGCGCCGCCCGGAATTGGTATGCGGGCGGGGTCATCCGCGAGTATGGGGACATGACTGCCCAGATTCTCGATGGCAAGGCCACCGCAGCCGCGATCAAGTCCGATCTCACCGTCCGCGTGGCGGCCCTCAAGGCGCAGGGCATCACCCCCGGCCTGGGAACCCTGCTCGTCGGGGACGACCCGGGCAGCCGGTGGTACGTGAACGGCAAGCACCGCGACTGCGCCCAGGTCGGCATCGGCTCGATCCAGCGCGAACTCCCCGACACCGCCACCCAGGAGGACATCGAGGACGTCGTACGGGAGCTCAACGCCGACCCCGCGTGCACGGGCTACATCGTGCAGCTTCCCCTCCCCAAGGGGATCGACACCAATCGCGTCCTGGAGCTGATGGATCCGGCCAAGGACGCCGACGGTCTCCACCCGATGAACCTCGGCCGTCTGGTGCTGAACGAGACGGGTCCGCTGCCCTGCACCCCGCAGGGTGTCGTCCAGCTGCTCCGCCACCACGACGTGGAGATCAACGGGGCGCATGTCGTGGTCGTCGGCCGCGGTGTCACCATCGGCCGCTCGATCCCGCTGCTGCTGACCCGCAAGTCCGAGAACGCCACCGTCACCCAGTGCCACACCGGTACGCGTGACCTCTCCGCCCAGCTCAGGCAGGCCGACATCATCGTCGCCGCCGCCGGTGTTCCGCACATCATCAAGCCCGAGGACGTGAAGCCGGGCGCGGCCGTGCTCGACGTCGGCGTCAGCCGGGACGAGCACGGCAAGATCGTCGGGGACGTCCACCCGGGCGTCGCCGAGGTCGCCGCCTGGATCTCCCCGAACCCGGGCGGCGTCGGCCCGATGACCCGCGCCCAGCTGCTCGTCAACGTGGTCGAGGCGGCCGAGCGCGACGCGGCCGCCGCGGTCTGAGCCGACCGACCCGATCCGGAAGGAAGCCCATGGGTGCTGGTACGAGTCCGGCCGACCCGGCCGCCGAGGCGGACCGGAAGTCTCGTGAGAGCGCTGCTTCCAAGGGCGCTGCCCGTGAGGGCGCGGCCGCACGAGGCCCCGCCGACGCCGACGCCGGCGCCGATGTGAACGCATCCGCCGGCTCGGCGGGCGGTGCGGATTCGAACTCGGGACCGGAGCCGGAGCCGGAGTCGGGCGCCGGCTCCCGCACGGGCTCCGGCAGCACCGGCCCGGACCGGAGTGAGGGTGTTCGCCCGCAGGCCGCCCCGAGCAAGGGGGAGCGTCCGTCGCGCAGGTTCCCCTCGTTCACCCGCGACACCGCGCGCCCCGAGGGCGGTGGCCGTGCCGCGTCCGGGGACGCCCCCGCACCGGCCCGGCAGTGGCCACTGCTCGCCGTGCTCTGCACGGCCGGGATCGGGCTGCTGATCGTGGCCGTCGACCCCTTCGCCGAGGCCTTCAGGATCGGCACGATTCTGATCGGGGCGGCCCTCATCGGGGGCGCCGTGCTGCGGCTCGTGGTCCCGTCGGTGGGCATGCTGGCGGTCCGTTCCCGCTTCACCGACCTGGTGACGTACGGGCTGCTCGGCTTCCTCATCGTGATGCTCGCACTGGTGGCACAGCCCAAGCCGTGGCTGGACATGCCGTTCCTGGAGGACGCGGTCCACTTCACGATCCGCTGAGTCGGCACGGCTGCCTGCCCGTCCGTCCGTCCGTCCGGCCGGCCGCGCCGCTCGCGGACGGTGTCCGTCCCCTCCCCCGAGAAGGGACGGACACCCGAGGGTGGGGGGCCGCCGGAGCGAAGTCGCCCCGGAATGTGACGACTTGAGCGGCCTTGCCCCCGTCCTGACTTCAGCCTGGTTGACGGCGAAGGGTGGTTCAAGGGAACCCTGTGGCCTGTGGCACGGAAGTGACCATTCCGCCACGGTGTGATGGTCCCGCAACGGTGCGGTCGGCCCGAGAAGGCCCACCATCGAGCGACCGCCTCCCGGGTGAGTGGGTACGGCCGGGTGAGCGCTGTGTGACGGGTTGTGTGCGGTGCCACAGGGGGCCGCGCCGTCGGGAGGTTCCGGGTCGGATAGCCTGAACGCTGGATATCTCTTCACGTCAAGATTCAGGGATGTCCAGCACCAGGGGCAGGGACCCCCACCGCCAGCTGTCTAACGGAGATCGCCATGACCCGCACTCCCGTGAATGTCACCGTGACCGGCGCAGCCGGCCAGATCGGCTACGCGCTGCTCTTCCGCATCGCCTCCGGCCACCTGCTCGGCCCGGACGTGCCGGTCAACCTGCGTCTCCTGGAAATCCCGCAGGGTCTGAAGGCCGCCGAGGGCACCGCGATGGAGCTCGACGACTGCGCCTTCCCGCTGCTGCGCGGCATCGAGATCACCGACGACGCCGACAAGGCGTTCGACGGTGCCAACGTCGCCCTGCTGGTCGGCGCCCGCCCGCGTACGAAGGGCATGGAGCGCGGCGACCTGCTCTCCGCCAACGGCGGCATCTTCAAGCCGCAGGGCAAGGCCATCAACGACAACGCCGCGGACGACATCAAGGTCCTCGTCGTCGGCAACCCGGCCAACACCAACGCGCTCATCGCGCAGGCCGCCGCCCCGGACGTACCGGCCGAGCGCTTCACCGCGATGACCCGCCTCGACCACAACCGCGCGATCTCGCAGCTGGCCGCCAAGACCGGTGCCGCCGTCTCCGACATCAAGAAGCTGACGATCTGGGGCAACCACTCGGCGACCCAGTACCCGGACGTCTTCCACGCGGAGATCGCCGGGAAGAACGCCGCCGAGCTCGTCAACGACGAGGCGTGGCTGGCCGACACCTTCATCCCGACCGTCGCCAAGCGCGGCGCCGCGATCATCGAGGCCCGTGGCGCGTCCTCGGCCGCCTCCGCCGCCAACGCCGCCATCGACCACGTCCACACCTGGGTCAACGGCACCGCCGCGGGCGACTGGACCTCCATGGGTATCCCGTCGGACGGTTCCTACGGCGTGCCCGAGGGCATCATCTCGTCCTTCCCGGTCACCACGAAGGACGGCAAGTACGAGATCGTCCAGGGCCTGGACATCAACGAGTTCTCCCGTACGCGCATCGACGCGTCGGTGCAGGAGCTCATCGAGGAGCGCGACGCGGTTCGCGAGCTCGGTCTGATCTGATCCCGTACGTCCTGCGAGGCGTACCTCACCGCCCCCGTCAGCAGCCGCTGCCGGGGGCGGCTGTGTGCGTGGGTGGCCGACCGCGCGGTCCCGGCGGGCCGCTCATGCCTTCCGCAGCTCGTCGGCGATCCCGCGGACGACCGCCATGGCCCGGCGCTGCAGACCCGGACCGAAGGTGATCCGGGTGGCGCCCAGGGCGCCGAGCTCGCGCGGGGACGGCCCGTCCGGCCGGGCCAGGGCGTTGAGCGGTGCCGGGACGGCGGCGGCCAGCCGGGGCAGGGCCTCGGGCGGGGCGGCGATCGGGTAGACGCAGTCCGCGCCCGCCGCCACGTACAGCAGGGCGCGGCGGACCGTCTCCGCCTCCTGGTCCGTGCCCTCGGGGACGCCGCGCACATACGTGTCGACGCGGGCGTTGACGAAGAGCCGGTCGCCCGCGACCGCCCGTACCTCGGCCAGCCGGTCCGCCTGCCGCCGGGCGTCGACGAGGGTGCCGTCGACGGAATCCTCCAGATTGCAGCCGACGGCTCCCGTGTCCAGGACTCGCTCCACGAGCTCCTCCGGTGCCAGCCCGTAGCCCCCCTCGATGTCCGCCGAGACGGGCACGTCGGTCGGGACGGCGCGCACGATCCTGGCCACGGCCGCGAACATCTCCGCGGCGGGCGTCGCCCCGTCCTCGTAACCGAGGCAGGCCGCGATCCCGGCGCTGGGTGTGGCGAGCGCCGGGAAGCCCGCCTCGGCGAAGACGCGGGCGCTCGCCGCGTCCCACGGGCCGGGAAGGACCAGTGGATCGCCGGAGACGCGGTCGTGGTGCAGGGCACGGAGAACGGATGCGGTCATCACGGGGCTCCCGGAGGTGTTCCGACGCAGGGGCGGGCGGGGTGCGGGACGCGGCGGGCGTCGCCGGGTCAGTGCTTGATGTCGCCCGGCTTGTAGTGACCGGGCACCATGCGGGTGGTCACGGCGAATCGGTTCCACGCGTTGATCGTGGTGATCGCGGCGACGAGGTGGGCGAGCTCGGTCTCGTCGAAGTGCTCGGCGGCGTTCTCCCACACCTCGTCCGGCACGAAACCGTCGGTCAGTACGGTCACCGCCTCGGTCAGCTCGATGGCCGCGATCTCCTTGGGCGTGTAGAAGTGCCTGGACTCCTCCCAGGCGCTGAGCTGGACGATCCGTTCGACGGACTCGCCCGCCGCGAGTGCGTCCTTGGTGTGCATGTCGAGGCAGAACGCGCAGTGGTTGAGCTGCGAGGAGCGGATCTTCACCAGCTCCCCGACGACCGGGTCGAGGCCCTTACGGGAGGCGGCGTCCAGCCGGACCATGGCCTTGTAGACATCGGGGGCCAGCTCGGCCCACTGCTGCATACGAGGGGTGTGCTCGGGGTTGAGTTCGGAGGCCGGGTGGCTGTGCTCGTTCGTCGTCATGGGTACGACGTTACGGCGTGGGTGGCGCAGAGGTATGGTCCATTTCCATGACGGATTCCTGGGCCACTTTCGGTGCCGACCTGCATCTGGAGACGACCGGCTCGGTGGGGCTGCGGACCGGGCTCATGGACGCCCTGCGCGAGGCCGTACGGACGGGACGGCTGGCGCCCGGGACCCGGCTGCCCTCCTCCCGCAGCCTTGCCGTGGACCTCGGCATCGCCCGGAACACCGTCGCCGACGCCTACGCCGAACTGGTCGCCGAGGGCTGGCTCAGCGCCCGGCAGGGTTCGGGCACCAGGGTGGCGCGGCGGGCCGAGCCGCGCCCGGCGGCCAGGCGGACGACGCGGTCCCGGCCGGTGGCCGCCCGGCCCACCCACAACCTGCAGGCCGGGTCGCCCGACCTCTCGACGTTCCCGCGCGCCGACTGGCTCAAGGCGGCCCGCCGCGCCCTGACCGACGCCCCCAACGACGCCTTCGGGTACGGGGATCCGCGCGGGCGCATCGAGCTGCGCACGGTACTCGCCGAGTATCTGGCCCGTGCCCGCGGTGTGTACGCCGATCCGGAACGGATCGTGATCTGCGCCGGTTTCGTCCAGGCGCTGAAACTGATGGGGGAGGTGCTGCGCAAGCGGCGGGTCAGGGAGGTGGCCGCCGAGTCGTACGGACTGGACGTGCACTGGAAGCTGCTCGCGGACGCCGGGCTGCGCATGCCCTGCCTGCCGGTCGACGGACTCGGCGCCAGGACCGATGAACTGTCCGGGCTGCGCGGTGCGGGCGCGGTCCTGATGACGCCCGCGCACCAGTTCCCGACGGGGGTGCCGCTCCATCCCGACCGGCGAGCCGCGGCGGTCGACTGGGCGCGCCGTACGGGCGGGCTGATCCTGGAGGACGACTACGACGGCGAGTTCCGTTACGACCGTCAGCCGGTCGGCGCGCTCCAGGGCCTGGACCCCGAACGCGTCGTACACCTGGGGACGACGAGCAAGTCGCTGGCGCCGGGGCTGCGGCTGGGGTGGATGGTGCTGCCGGAGAGCCTGGTGGGGGAGGTGACCGAGGCGAAGGGGCTGAGCGACTGGTCGTCGAGTGCCCTGGAGCAGTTGACGCTCGCGGAGTTCATCGCGTCGGGCGCGTACGACCGCCATGTGCGGGCGATGCGGCTGCGCTACCGCCGTCGTCGTGATCAACTCGTCGCGGTACTGGCGGAACGCGCCCCCCGTGTCCGGGTCAGCGGGATCGCCGCCGGTCTGCACGCCGTGCTCGAACTCCCGGAGGGCGGCGAGGAGGCCGCGCTGCGGTCGGCGGCGTGGCAGGGGCTCGCGCTGGAAGGTCTCTCGCGCTTCCGGCACCCACAGGCACCGCCGGGGCGCGACGCGCTGGTCATCGGTTACGGAACACCGACCGACAGCGCCTGGGCGGGGGCGCTCGACGCGCTCTGCCGGGTGCTGCCCCAGCCGGACCGCACCTGACGACCGCAGGCCGGAGGACGCCGGCACGCGTGTGCGGGCCGGGCGGGGTGTCGAATGCAGGCCGGGCGCCTCCGGGGCCCGGACGTCACGGGCTTTGCGGGATGGTCGGTTCGGACGTGTCCGCCGGCGCCTCGCCGAACCGGGCCAGGGCCAGCGCGCCCGCCACCGCCACCACGAAACCGGCCACCGCCAGCCAGACCAGACCCTCACGGGTGCGGTCCCCGAGCCAGAAGACGCCCACCAGCGCCGGGCCGATCGTCTCGCCCAGCACCATGCCGGCCGTCGCCGTCGTCACCGAACCGCGCTGCAGCGCCGAGGTGAGCAGCAGGAAAGCCGAACCGCCGCCCAGCAGCAGCGCGTACACGGCCGGATTGGTGAGCAGCGCCGACGGGGACACGTCGTCGATCAGCCGGACGGTGACCTCGACCACCCCGAAACCGCAGCCCGCGCCCAGCCCCAGGACCAGCGCCCGCGGCCGTTCCGGGAGCCGTCCTGCCGCCGCCCCGATCAGCAGGATGCCCAGGGAGATCCCCAGCATCCACCAGGCCAGCGCCGCCGGGCCGGTGCCGTGCCCCTCACCGCCGGAGGAGAGGGCCAGCATGCCCAGGCCCGCGCAGACGACACCGACCGCGGTCCATTCGACCGCGCTCAGCCGCACCTTGAGCAACCGCGCGGCGACCACCGCCGTCACGGCGAGACTCGCGGCCAGGGCGGCGCCCACCGCGTAGATCGGCAGGGACCGCAGGGCGATGATCTGGAGGACGAAACCGCAGCCGTCGAGGGCGAGTCCGGCGAGGTAGCGCCACTGGCGCAGGGCGCGCAGCAGCAGCGCCGGATCGACCCCCGCGTCCGACCCCGGCACGGCGGCGGCGCGCGAGGCGACGGCCTGGAGGACGGAGGCCGTACCGAAGCAGACGGCGGCGCCGAGCGCGCAGATCATCCCGAGGAGCACGAAGGGACTCTACTGGTGGGCGCTCGACGCACCCGCCTCCCCCTCTCATCGGCAGTCCTTCAAGCTGATGAATGGCCGGACCGGCTGGAATGACGACTACGCCCCACGTAGAGGCCTTCCGGTCCGCTGGACATGGTCCTGAACGCGAAGGACAGCAGTCCCGTGTCGAAGCGCTGCCCACCCTTGTGACCCGCACGCCGGTCCGATGCCGAAGAGGCCTGACCTTCTTCCCGCCCGCACGGCGCGTGCGGCACGGGCGCGGCGCGCGGATGGTCCGTCACGCGTGACACGGAACCCGCTTCTCGCCGCGACCGGCCGCGCTCTAGTCTGAGACGAGGCGGCCTTATTGGCTTGATTCACACGTCGGGGGAGGCGGAGACATGGCCGATGGAAAGAAGGTCACACGCAAGCTGAGGTCGAGCACGGTGGTGCTCGGCGGGATGGGGATGCTCGCGGCGGTGATCACCTCATGCGGCTCGGAGCCGGACAAGCGGTGCGTCGACCCGCTGAGCCACAAGCAACTGCCCAACTACAAATGCAAGAGCGGTAGTGGCAGCGGAAGCGGCGGCGGTTCGTACTACTACGGCGGCGAGAGCAAGAACGGCAAGGTGGAGGGCGGCAGCTTCGACAAGGCGGCCGTCCAACGCGGCGGCTTCGGCTGCTCGGGCACCGGCGGCGGCTGAACCGCTGTGGAGCGACGTACCACGCAGCCGCGCCCCGGCTGGCAGCAGATGGTGGAGAGCCAGGGAGTCGTCTACCCGCTCACCCGTCACCCGGACGGCTCGCTGCGCCCGTACTGGGACGAGAGCGCCTACTACGTCTTCTCACTGCCCGAGGTGGAGGCGCTGGAGGAGGTCGTCGAGGAATTGCACGCGATGTGCCTGGCCGCTGCCGCGCACATGGTGGAGCGAGGCCGCTTCGCCGAACTCGGCATCACCGACGGGCGGTTGGCTTCACTGGTCGCCGATTCCTGGCACCGCCGCGACGAACTGCCGTCCCTGTACGGCAGGTTCGACCTGTGCTACGACGGAACCGGCCCGGCGAAGATGCTGGAGTACAACGCGGACACTCCCACCTCACTGGTGGAGGCCGCGAGCGCGCAGTGGTTCTGGATGGAGGACCGCTTCCCGGGCGCCGACCAGTGGAACTCGCTGCATGAACGCCTCGTCGAGGCGTGGAGTCGGCAGGCCGCGCTGCTGCCCGCCGGACCGGTGCACTTCGCACACTCCGAGGGCGACGAGATCGGCGAGGACCTGATGACGGTCGCCTATCTGCGGGAGACCGCCGAACAGGCCGGGATCGACACGGAGGCGCTCTCCGTCGAACAGATCGGCTGGGACCGGCTGGCCGGACGGTTCGTGGACGAGCGGCTCCGCTTCATCCGCAGCTGCTTCAAGCTGTACCCGTGGGAATGGCTGGCGACCGACCGGTTCGGGCCGCACGTGCTGGACACCCTCGACAACGGCGGTGGCACCGGCACCACCTGCTGGATCGAGCCCGCCTGGAAGATGCTCCTCTCCAACAAGGCGCTGCTGGCGATCCTCTGGGAGCTCTACCCCGGCCATCCGAATCTGCTCCCCTCCTACCTGGACGGTCCCCGCGAACTCGCGGCGGGCCCGGGTCCGGGTACGGGCCGTGGCGGCGGCCCCGGCTATGTCGCCAAGCCGCTGCTCGGCCGGGAGGGGGCCGGGGTCGCCATCCACGAGCCGGGAAGCCCGGCGGTGCTGCGGGACGAGCCGTGCTGCTACCAGGAACTGGCGCCGCTGCCGGACTTCGACGGCAACCGGGTGGTCCTTGGGGCGTGGGTCGTCGAGGACGAGGCGGCCGGGCTCGGCATCCGTGAATCGGCGGGGCCGGTCACGGACGAGTACGCCCGCTTCCTGCCCCACGTCATCCTCTGACACCGGTCCGGCAGCCGTCGGCGACGGGACCTCAGGCGCGCAGGACGCCGCGGAGCTGCTCCAGCCCCCAGTCCAGGTCCTCCTTGCTGATCACCAGCGGCGGGGCGATCCGGATCGTCGAACCGTGGGTGTCCTTGACCAGCACCCGGCGGTCCATCAGCTTCTCGGAGATCTCCCGGCCGGTCCCGCGGCTCGGGGCGATGTCGACGCCGGCCCACAGCCCCCGGCCGCGTACCTCCTCCACCGCGCCCCCGCCCACCAGCAGCCCCAGCTCCTGATGGAGGTGCTCGCCCAACTCGGCCGCCCGCTGCTGGAATTCGCCGGTCCGGAGCATCGCGATGACCTCCAGCGCGACCGCGCAGGCAAGGGGATTCCCACCGAACGTCGAGCCGTGCTCACCGGGCCGGTACACCCCGAGCACGTCCTGCGAGGAGACCACCGCCGACACCGGCACCACGCCCCCGCCCAGCGCCTTGCCGAGCACGTACATGTCCGGTACGACACCTTCGTGCTCGCAGGCGAAGGTCTTCCCGGTACGCCCCAGGCCGGACTGGATCTCGTCCGCGATGAACAGCACGTTCCGCTCGCGGGTGAGTTCACGCACCCCGGGAAGGTAGCCGGGCGGCGGCACCAGCACCCCGGCCTCGCCCTGGATCGGCTCCAGCAGCACCGCCACGGTGTTCTCGGTCATCGCCTCCCCGAGCGCGTTCAGATCCCCGTACGGCACGATCTCGAACCCCGGCGTGTACGGACCGAAGTCCTCCCGCGCCTCATGGTCCGTGGAGAAACTGATGATCGTCGTCGTCCGGCCGTGGAAGTTGTTCGCGGCGACGATGATCTTCGCCATGCCGTCCGGGACACCCTTCACCCGGTAACCCCACTTGCGGGCCGTCTTCACCGCGGTCTCCACGGCCTCGGCCCCGGTGTTCATCGGCAGCACCGACTCCATGCCGCACAGATCGGCGAGCCGGGTACAGAAGTCGGCGAACCGGTCGTGGTAGAAGGCCCGCGAGGTGAGCGTCACCCGCTCCAGCTGAGCCCTGGCCGCGTCGAGCAGCCGCCGGTTGCCGTGACCGAAGTTGAGCGCCGAGTATCCGGCGAGCATGTCGAGGTAGCGGCGGCCCTCGACGTCGGTCATCCAGGCTCCGTCCGCCGAGGCGACGACGACGGGCAGCGGATGGTAGTTGTGCGCGCTGTGCGCCTCGGCGGAGGCGATGGCATTTTCCGTGGTCGACACGGGATCTCCGTTCGTCGTGCGGCGTGGGCGGGGTGGTGCCCACTTTGTATCGTCGGTCGGAACCCCGGTGAGGAAACCTTCGATTCACGGCGCGCCCGTCCCTCGACGGACGGGAGTGTGTTCCTCGTCTCATTCGCGACGGCGTGCGCTCCGGGGCCGCACCGGGGCCGCGCACCTTCCGTACCGGCTGCCGGAGATCGGTTCCGTACCTGAGACAATGGCCCCATGGCCTCTGAACGCCCCCGCGTGCTCTCCGGAATCCAGCCCACCGCAGGCTCGTTCCACCTCGGCAACTACCTCGGTGCGGTCCGCCAGTGGGTGGCGCTGCAGGAATCCCACGACGCCTTCTACATGGTCGTGGACCTGCATGCGATCACCGTTCCGCAGGACCCCGCGGAGCTGCGCGCGAACACCCGGCTCGCCGTCGCCCAGCTCCTCGCCGCCGGCCTCGACCCGGAGCGCTGCACGCTCTTCGTCCAGAGCCACGTCCCGGAGCACGCCCAGCTCGGCTGGGTCATGAACTGCCTCACCGGCTTCGGCGAGGCGTCCCGCATGACGCAGTTCAAGGACAAGTCCGCCAAGCAGGGTGCCGACCGCACCACGGTCGGTCTCTTCACGTACCCGATGCTGATGGTCGCCGACATCCTGCTGTACCAGGCCGACCAGGTCCCGGTCGGCGAGGACCAGCGCCAGCACCTGGAGCTCACCCGTAACCTCGCCGAGCGGTTCAACGGCACCTACGGCGACACGTTCACCATGCCGGACCCGTACATCCTCAAGGAGACGGCGAAGATCTACGACCTTCAGGACCCGTCGTCGAAGATGAGCAAGTCGGCGGCCACGCCGAAGGGCCTGATCAACCTCCTCGACGAGCCGAAGGCCACCGCCAAGAAGGTCAAGAGCGCCGTCACCGACACCGACACGGTCATCCGCTTCGACCGGACCGAGAAGCCCGGTGTCAGCAACCTCCTGACCATCTACTCCACGCTCACCGACACCGCGATCGCGGATCTGGAGCAGAAGTACGAGGGCAAGGGCTACGGTGCGCTCAAGACCGATCTCGCCGAGGTCATGGTCGAGTTCGTCACACCGTTCCGCACCCGCACGCAGGAATACCTGGACGACCCGGAGACGCTGGACGCGATCCTGGCCAAGGGTGCGGAGAAGGCCCGTGCCGTGGCGGCCGAGACCCTGGCCCGGACGTACGACCGGATGGGCCTTCTGCCCGCGAAGCACTGAGTCCAAGGACCCTGGCGGTTTCGCGACCGCAGGCGTCACACTGGCGATGGGATGTTGACCCGGTGGATGGCCGAAAATCGACCATCCACCATCGAGGATTGAGGAGAACGATGTGGGGACCGTAACGCTCGGCGTTTCGATCGCGGTCCCGGAGCCCTACGGCAGCCTGCTCCAGGAGCGGCGCGCGAGCTTCGGGGATCCTGCCGCGTACGGCATTCCCACCCACGTCACCCTCCTTCCGCCGACCGAGGCCGAGGCGGACGGTCTGCCCGCGATCGAGGCGCATCTCGCCCAGGTCGCCACCGGCGGCCACTCCTTCCCGATGCGGCTGTCCGGCACGGGGACCTTCCGTCCCCTCTCGCCGGTCGTCTTCGTCCAGGTCGTCGAGGGGGCCTCGGCCTGCTCGTGGCTGCAGAAGCGGATCAGGGACGCCTCCGGGCCCCTGGTGCGCGAGCTCCAGTTCCCGTACCACCCGCATGTGACCGTGGCGCACGGCATCGCCGAGTCGGCGATGGACCGGGCGTACGAGGAGCTCGGCGACTACGAGGCCGCCTGGACCTGCGACTCCTTCGCGCTGTACGAGCAGGGCCCGGACAGCGTCTGGCGAAAGATCAACGAGTTCCCGTTCGGCGCCGGGGGCGGCGCGCCCGCCGTGCCCGCGCAGGGTGGCTCCTCCGTGGACGAGCCCTCGCTGCACCCCTGAGGCCTCACCCTCCAGGCCCCGGGTGGCCGCCCCCGCACAGGCTCTCAGACCGGCAGGCGCCGGAACAGCGGGCGCGGCACGTGCCGCAGTGCCGACATCACCACCCGTAGCGACCCCGGCACCCACACCGTCTCCGAGCGCCGCCGCAGCCCCGTCACGATCGCCGTCGCGACCGCGTCCGGGGTCGTCGTGAGGGGCGAGGCCTCCAGCGGCGCCTCGGTGAACCGTGCCGCGGTGAGCCGCGGCGCCGCGGTCCCTGCCGCCGCTGGTGGACGTACGACGCCGGGGCGTACGACCATCACATGCACCCCCGTGCCGTGCAGCGCGTCCCCGAGCCCCTGCGCGAACGCGTCCAGGCCCGCCTTGCTGGACCCGTAGATGAAATCGGCGCGGCGGACGCGCTCGCCCGCCACCGAGGACAGCACCACCAGCGAACCGTGCCCCTGCGCCTGCAGTGCGCCGGCGCACACCAGCCCGGCGGAGACCGCCCCGGTGTAGTTGGTCTGGGTGACCCGGACCGCGGAGAGCGGCTCCTCCTCGTCGCGCTCCTGGTCCCCCGCGATGCCGAAGGCGAGGAGCACCACGTCGATGTCGCCCTCGGTGAAGATCTTTCCGAGGACGGTCTCGTGGGACTCGGAGTCGAGGGCGTCGAAGTCGACCGTACGGACGTCCGCGCCGCGTGCGCGCAGCTCGGCGGCGGCCCGGTCGAGGGCGGGGGAGGGGCGGCCGGCCAGCCGGACCGTACGGGTACGGCCGGCGATCAGCCGCCGCGCGGTGGCGAGAGCGATCTTCGACGTGCCGCCGAGGACGAGCAGGGACTGCGGGGCACCGAAGGCGTCCTTCACGGAAACACTCCTTGCGGACGAGCGGACGAGCGGACGAGCGGACGAGCGGACGAGCGGACGAGCGGATGAGCGGGCGGAAGCCGGCGTGGTGCCGCGTGGTGCGGCGTGGCGGTGGTGGTCGGCGGTCAGAGCGACAGGCGGCGCGACAGGTCCGAGCGGAACGCTCCGTTCGGGTCCAACTCGGCGCGCAGGGAACGGAATTCGGCCAGTCGTGGATACATCGCGGCCAGCATCTCCGGACGCAGCCGGGAGTCCTTCGCCAGACAGACCCGGCCGCCGGCCCCCGCCACCTCCTCGTCCAGCGAGTCCAGGAACCCGGCCAGGCCGGGCAGGGCGGCGGGCAGATCGAGTGCGAGCGTCCAGCCGGGCATCGGGAACGACAGCCAGCCCGGGTCGCCCCCGCCGAACCGTTTGAGCACGGCGAGGAGCGAAGGGCAGCGCCGCTGGGAGATCCGGCGCACGATCCGGGTCAGCGCCTCCTCCTGTCCGTGTCCGACGACGAACTGGTACCGCACGAACCCGCCGCGGCCATGGACACGGTTCCAGTGCGGCAGGCCGTCCAGGGGGTGGAAGAAGGCGGAGAGTCTCTGGAGATCCCCGATGCGGTACGTCGGGGCGGTGCGGTACCGGAGCTCGTTGAGAAGGGCGACGGAGGTGCGGCCGAGGAGGCCCTGGGGTACGAGTGCGGGTGCGGCGGGCCGTTGTCCCGGGCGGAACGCGAGCGGTGCGCGCCGGGCGCGCGCGGGAAGTGCGTACTGGGGCAGGTGCTCCCCACGGGTGAGTACGGAGCGCCCCGTCGCCCGGCCGCGGGCGAGGAGATCGATCCAGGCGGCCGAGTAGCGGTAGCGGTGGTCGCCGGCGGAGAGCCTGGCCAGCAGGTCGTCGAGATCGACGGTCCGTTCGGTGTCGACCGACATCCAGGAGCTGGTGACGCGGTGCAGCCGGAGCGTGGCCGAGAGGATCACCCCCGTCAGCCCCAACCCACCCGTCGTCGCGTCGAAGAGACGGGTGCCGGGCCGGACCGTACGGATCCGGCCGTCGGCGGTCAGCAGCTCCAGCTCCTGGACATGCCGGGAGAAGGAGCCGGAGAAGTGGTGGTTGTGGCCGTGGGCGTCGGCGCCGATCGCGCCGCCCACGGTGACATAACGCGTGGCCGGTGTGACGGGGACGAACCAGCCGAGCGGCAGCAGCACCTCCATCAGCCGGTGCAGGCTGACCCCGGCGTCGCAGACCACCAGGCCGGACCCGGCGTCGATGGTGCGGATCCGGTTCAGCGCGGTCATGTCGAGGACGGAACCGCCGGCGTTCTGCGCGGCGTCGCCGTGGGCCCGGCCGAGGCCGCGGGCGATGGACCCGCGGGGTCCGCAGCCGCGCACGGTGGCCGCCGCCTCCTCGTACGTACGGGGGCGGAAGCGCAGCGCGGTCGTCGGGGCGGTGCGGCCCCAGCCGGTCAGGGACACGGTGTCGACGGACATGGTGGTGACCGTATCGCCCGAGAAAACCCTTTCGAGGGATTTGTTACAACACTCACTGGTATGGGTGATTGAGGGGGTGTCGGCTCGTACGGCAGTGAAGGGGAAGCCGGTTTTCCGCGCCCGGGAGGGTAGTCGTACGTCATGGACTGGCTGAAAAACCTCCCTGTCATCGGGCCGATCGTCTCGCGGCTGATGACGACGCACACCTGGCGCTCGTACGAGACGCTGGAACGGGTCCACTGGAGCAGGCTCGCCGCCGCGATCACCTTCATCAGCTTCCTGGCGCTCTTCCCGCTGATCGCGGTCGGTGCGGCGATCGGTGCCTCGCTGCTCTCCGTCGAGCAGCTCCACAGGATCGAGAGGCAGATCGCCGAGCAGGTGCCGGGCATCTCCGACCAGCTCGGCATCGGCGATCTGGTGGCGCACGCGGGCACGGTCGGGCTCGTCGCCGGTGCGTTTCTGCTCTTCACCGGCATCGGCTGGATCGGCGCGATGCGGGGCTGCCTGCGCGCCGTGTGGGGCATGGACGACGTGGACCTGGGCAATCCGGTCATCCGTAAGCTCAAGGACGTCGTGCTGCTCCTCGGCCTCGGCGGGGCGGCGCTCGCGACTCTCGCCGTCTCCTCGGCCGGCTCCGTCGCCGTCGGCTGGACCGCCGGTCTGCTGGACATCTCGGACCGCGGTGCGGGCGGTGTGGTGCTGCAGGTGGCCGCCCTGGTCGTGGCGGCCCTCGCCGACTTCCTGCTGCTGCTGTATCTGCTGACGCTGCTGCCCGGGGTCGAGCCGCCGCGGCGCAGGCTGCTGGTCGCCGCGGTGATCGGCGCGGTCGGCTTCGAACTGCTCAAGCTGCTGCTCGGCAGCTACATGAGGAGCGTCGCCTCGAAGAGCATGTACGGCGCCTTCGGGGTGCCGGTCGCGCTGCTGCTGTGGATCAACTTCACCGCGAAACTGCTGCTGTTCTGCGCCGCCTGGACGGCGACGCGGAGCGGCAGGGGCACCGAGAAGGACTCCGCGCCCGTCAGCGGCGAGGGAGGCGGCGCACCAGGTCCGGCAGCGGCCAGCGCCGGTTGATCAGCAACGCGCCACCGGCCAGCAGCACCACGACACCTCCCGCGATACCCAGCGCGATCCCCATGCCCCCGCCGCCTCCGCCCGCGGCTGCGGTCCTGGCGGCGTGCGAGGAGCCGCTCCTGCCCTCGCTCTCCCCGGTGTCCGACGTGGGACCCTTGCCGCTTCCGGTCCCGCTCTCGTCCCCGGTGTCGGCGGACTTCGGCGGGACGAGTTCGCCGACCGGGGTCACCTTGCCGCTCGCGTCGAATCCCCAGTCGAGGAGGCTGGCCGCCTCCTTGTAGACGGCGTGGGGCTGCTCGGACGACGGGTTCATGACGGTGACCAGCAGCACCCGTCCGTCGCGTTCGGCGACACCGGTGAAGGTGTTGCCCGCGTGCGTGGTGTAGCCGTTCTTGACGCCGGCGATGCCCTTGTACGGGGCGACGCCGTCCGCACCGGTGAGCAGCCGGTTGGTGTTCTGGATCCCGAAGCTCTCGCGCTTCCCGTTCTTCTTCGCGCCCGGGAACTCGGCCTCGGCCGTCGAGCAGTACTCCCGGAAGTCCGCCTTCTGCAGGCCGCTGCGGGCGAACAGCGTCAGGTCGTACGCGCTGGAGACCTGATCGGGCGCGTCGTATCCGTCGGGCGACACCACGTGCGTGTCGAGTGCCTGCAACTCCTCGGCGTGGGCCTGCATGGCGGCGACGGTCTTGGGGACGCCGCCGTACATCGAGGACAGCACGTGCACCGCGTCGTTGCCCGAGCGCAGGAACACCCCGAGCCACAGGTCGTGGACCGTGTAGCTGAGGTGCTCCTTGACGCCGACGAGGCTGCTGCCCTCGCCGAGACCGGCGAGGTCCTCGTCCTGCACCGTGTACGTCCGGGTCTTCGGTTGGAGCGAGGGCATCACGGTGTCCGCGAAGAGCATCTTCAGGGTGGAGGCGGGCGGCAGCCGCCAGTGCGCGTTGTGCGAGGCGAGCACCTGGCCGTTCTCCGCGTCCGCGACGATCCAGGACCTGCCCGTGAGCTCCTTGGGCAGTACCGGGGCGCCTGCCCCCAGCTTGACCTGCGTGCCCGTCCGGCCCAGCAGGTCGCCGCCGACCCGGGACATGCCGGCGGGCGGCTTCGGCCGGTTGTCGGAGGTGTCCTTGCCGGCCGCCAATGCCGGACCGGCGACAAAAGTGGACAACAAGGCGGCAGAGGTGACCGTCAATGCGATCTTCTTCAGAGCAGGCACGGTCGGAAACGTACAGGGTGAAAATATGAATGGGGACGCGGACGGCCTGACCCGCCGTGCGTACCGCCGGGACAGCCCACCCCGGGCGACTTCGCCGGAGCGCGGCGGAGATACTGAAACCATGAAGCTCAGCCGCCCCGTCTCCTGGTTCCTGCTCGCCTTCGGGGTGTGGAGCTGGTTCATCTGGATCACTTTCGTCAAGAACCTGTGGAAGGACGGCAGCGGACTCGCCTTCGACGACGCGGGTGACCCGACCACGTACTTCTGGGTGCATCTGCTGCTCGCCATCACTTCCTTTCTTCTGGGGACGGCCGTTGGTGTGATCGGGTTCCGTGGAGTCAGGGCTCTGCGCCGAGAACATGCGTGACAGGCCGTACGGCGGACGGGGGGAGCGCGAGTGGCAGTGGCCCGGATCGCACTGACGGCGGTCGTGGTGCTCGCGCTGCTCGTCGGCGTGCATCGCTACCTGTGGCGCCGTTTCGTCGGTGACACGACGACCGAGGGCAGCGCCCTGCGCACCGTCGGCACGGTGGCCGCGTACCTCCTGCCGCTGCTGAGCGTCGGCGCCCTGGTCTCCGGCCGCGCGGGTGCGCCCTTCTGGCTCCAGCGGGTGCTGGCCTGGCCGGGATACCTGTGGCTCGCCGCGCTGCTCTATCTGACGCTCGCACTTCTGGTGGGCGAGGTGGTACGGGCGGTACTGCGACGCGTGCTCGCACACCGTGCGAGCGGGCCGGACCCGGCCACGGCGACACAGGCGCCCGCACCCGGGGCCACCGGGATCACGGAGGCCGCCGGGACCGCCGGCACCACCGAGTCCGCCACAACCACCGGCTCCGCCACCGAGCAGGACGCCCGGGCCCCCGTCACCGCGGGCGCCCTCGTCGCCTTCGCCGCCACCCCCGCCACTCCCGCCCCGTCCCGCCCCGCCGACCCCACGCGGCGGCTGTTCGTCGCGCGGGCCGTCGGGGGCGCCGCCGCCGTCGCGGGGCTCGGCACGGTCGGCCACGGCACGTACGGCGTGCTGCGCGGGCCGCGGGTCGAGCGGATCACCGTGCCGCTCGCCAAGCTGCCCCGTTCCGCGCACGGCTTCCGGATCGCCGTCGTCAGCGACATCCACCTCGGCCCGATCCTCGGCCGCGCCCACACCCGACGGATCGTCGACACGATCAACCGGACCCAGCCGGACCTGGTCGCCGTCGTGGGCGATCTCGTCGACGGAACCGTCGCGGACCTCGGTCCGGCCGCGGAGCCGCTCGCGCGGCTGAGCGCCCGCCGGGGAAGCTACTTCGTCACCGGGAATCACGAGTACTACTCCGGTGCCGCCCAATGGATCGATCAGGTCAGGGAATTGGGACTTCACCCCCTGGAGAACGCCCGGGTCGAGATCGATGGATTCGATCTCGCGGGTGTCAACGACATCGCCGGGGAGAGCGAGGGGCAGGGGCCCGATTTCGGGGCCGCGCTCGGCGACCGGGACCGGACCAGGGCTGCCGTCCTCCTCGCCCACCAGCCCGTCGTCATCCATGAGGCCGTCGCCCACGGCGTGGATCTCCAGCTCTCCGGCCACACCCACGGCGGTCAGCTCTGGCCGGGCAACCTCATCGCGGGACTGGCCAATCCCACGGTCGCCGGCCTCGACCGGTACGGCGACACCCAGCTGTACGTCTCGCGGGGCGCGGGCGCCTGGGGGCCGCCGGTCCGGGTCGGCGCACCCTCCGACATCACCGTCGTGGAGCTCGCCTCCCGGCAGACCTGACCCTCCGTCGATGGCCGGTTACAGACCCCCTGTAAACGCGAAGGTTTCAAGTGCCGAACAAAAGGCTATGAGTCACAGTTTTGGTCTTCCAGATGTGAAAGTCGTGTGATTGGCTGATCGCGAGCATGCGGTGATGTGCGTGTCTGAGCGCAACGCCGAGGTGGGGCTGGTAAGGGAGAGCACGTCAATGCGGTCGGTCCGGATACGGATTCTCGCGATTCTCGCGGTTTTGGTCATCGCAGGCGTCGGCGCCTGGCAGTTGCTTCCCTCGGACGAGGTGAAGCAGGACCCGATCACGGTCGGCACCACGGACGAGGTCACCTCGCTCGACCCGGCGGGGGCGTACGACGCCGGTTCCTGGGCGATGTACAGCAACATCTACCAGTCCCTGATGACGTTCAAGTCCGGGGCGACCGTCCCCGAGCCCGACGCCGCCGAGAGCTGCGGGTTCATCGGCCAGAAGCTCCAGACGTACCAGTGCAAGCTCCGTGACGACCTGTACTTCTCCAACGGCCGCAAGATCACCGCCGCTGATGTCAAGTACTCCATCGAGCGGATGATCAGGATCAAGACGGATGTCGGTCCGTGGATCCTGTTCCCCAGCCTCAAGAACGTGGTGGTCGACGGCCGCACCATCACCTTCAACCTCTCCTCGCGCGACGCGACCTTCCCGCAGAAGCTCGCTACGGGTGCCGGGTCGATCGTCGACCGCGAGTCGTACCCGCCGAACAAGCTCCGGACCGGAAACACGGTCGACGGCTCGGGACCGTACCTCCTGAAGTCCTACCGGCAGTACGGCGTGGCCGAGTTCGTGCCCAACCCCCGGTACAAGGGCGCGCTGAAGAAGACCGGCGTCCCGGTCAACGTGCGCTACTACAAGGAGTCGGACCAGCTCCTGGCGGCCTGGAAGTCCGGACAGCTCGATGTGACGCATCGCGAGCTGCCGCCGAGCGCGCTGACCGCACTGAACCCCGGCGACCCCGACCTGCACGTCACCGAGGCGGACAGCGCGGAGATCCGCAACCTCGTCTTCAACGTCCGCGACGGCGCACCGCTCGCCAACAAGAAGGTCCGGCAGGCCATCGCGTCGCTCATCGACCGCGGGCCGCTGGTGACCGACATCTACAAGGGCACGGTCGAGCCGCTCTACTCGCTGATCCCGCAGGGCTACATCGGGCACAGCACACCGTTCTTCGACACCTATCCCGCGCCCGACCGCGCGCGTGCCAAGAAGCTGATGCAGGAGGCCGGGGTGCAGACGCCGCTGGCGATCACCTTCGCCTACCGCGGCGGCGACGGGGCCTACGAGAAGGAGACCGAGGAGCTGCGCAGCCAGCTGGAGGCGGACGGGCTGTTCAAGGTGTCGGTCAAGGCCGTCGACTGGCAGAAGTTCCAGAAGGAGTACGCGGCCGGCAAATACGACGCGTACACGGTCGGCTGGCTCCCCGACTACCCGGACCCCGACACCTTCAGCCAGCCACTGGTCGGCAGCGACAACAGCCTCCACAACGGCTACTCCAGCAAGAAGATGGACTCCCTGATCAGTTCCACGCTGCAGTACAGCGACCGCGGCCGTACGGCGGCGGACTACAAGGAACTCCAGGCACTGGTCGGCGAGGACGTGCCGCTCGTCCCGCTGTGGCAGAAGAAGGACTACGTCGTCAGCAAGACCGATGTCTCCGGCTCGCAGTACCTCTCGGACGGCACCGGCATCTGGCGGCTGTGGGAGCTGGGACGGATCTGACGGCCCGCCGTACCGGGTCCTGGCCGGTACGACAGGACTTGGGAGCGGTCGGTCCCGGCGCTGCCGGGCGGCCCGCCCCCGTCCGTTCAGGCCCGGCGCTTCGCGGCGCCGGGCAGGAACTCCTCCAGCACCTCGTGAATCTGTCGCACCAGCGGGCGCAGCACCCGGAACCGGGAGAGCGCGATGGCGCGGGCACCGATCGGGGCGGAGCGCTCGACCAGACGGCGGCTGCGTTCGGTGTGCTCCGTCCGGTCGTACACCCAGTACAGCACCAGGCCCATCTGTATCAGCCACATCAACTGCGGCAGTAGTTCGGCCAGTTCGGGGTCGACCTTGGTGTCGGAGCCGGCCAGGCAGCGCCGGTGGATGGAGATCGCCGCCTCGCGGGCGGCGACCGAGTCCGCCGAGAACGGGCTGAGCGGACTCTCCGGGTCGGCGGCGTTCTTGAAGAACTGGGCGGCGAAGCGGTGGTACGGCTCCGCCACGTCCAGCCATGTGAGCAGGACTCCGCGCATCCGCACCGCGAGGTCCTTGTCACCGTCCAGGACCGGCCGCACCGCCGCTTCGTGCTCGGCGGCGAGCCGGTCGTAGAAGCCCTGGACGAGGTGTTCCTTGTTCGTGAAGTAGTAGTAGGCGTTGCCGACGGAGACGCCGGCCTCCTGGGCGATGGCCCGCATCGTCGTCTTGTCGTAGCCGCGTTCCTGGAAGAGCCGGAGCGCGGTTTCGAGGATGAGTGTGCGGGTCTGCTCGCTCTTGGGAGCCTTGACTTCCTTCACGTCCTTCGCTTCCTTCACCACAGCCCTGAGGGTATCGGCGCCCCGGTCAGTCCTCGGGCCCGGGGACCGCACCCGCGGTGCAGACGCCGTCCCCGTCGCCGCACGGCGGCGCGGTCAGCGAACGGTACGTCGCGGCGGCGAGCACGGTGGCCCGTGCGAAGGGGCGGCCCGCCGGGGTGGTCAGCCAGTGGGACCTGGGCCGGTGTTCGGCCAGCGCCCAGAGGCAGACGATCCAGGCGGAGGTCCCGCGGTAGATCTGCCCCCGGTCGCCGATCACCGTGATCTCGTCGAGCGTCCCGGCGTGGTCGAGCCCGGGGAAGCGGCGGCGCGCCTCCTCGGAGGCCGCCGGGACGAGGTCGAGCGGGACGAGCTGAGGCTGCTTCATCAGCCACTGGCGCAGATGGAGGCAGAGCGGGCACCGTGCGTCGTACAGCACCGTGAGGCCGTGGACGGGGAGCCGCCGCCCGCCCGCTTCGGGGGTCATGGCGCGCTCAGGCCTTGGCGGCGGGTGCGGCCCACGGACCGTCGCCCGGTCCCGTCCAGCCCTGCGGCGCGACGGGCGGGGTCTGCTCACGCTCCATCAGACCGCGACGGCGGATCTTGCTGAGCACATAGACGTTGCCGAGGTGCAGCACACCGAGGACGAGCAGGACGACGCCGAGCTTCACCGAGAGTGCCTCGAAGAGCCCGCGGGCGTCGGCGACCCGGTCGTCGTTCCTCAGATAGAGCGTGACGAAGCCCAGGTTGACCAGGTAGAAGCCGACCACCAGCAGGTGGTTGACGGCATCGGCGAGCTTCTCGTTCCCGCGCAGTACGTCGGCGAGGAACACCTTGCCGTTGTGGCTGAGCGTGCGCGCGACCCAGACGGTGAGCGCCACGCTGATCAGCAGGTAGATGACGTACGCGACAACAGTGAGGTCCATGCCCCACCCTCCCTTGAACGCGTTCAAAAGTTGTTGTCATGGACAGTAGACCCATCTTTGAACATGTTCAAGCAGCCATTTCGGCGGCGGGCTCCATCGCTTTGCCGTGCGCCCCGAGACGTCGCACGCCCGGTACCGCCGCCGTCGCCAGACAGGCCGCGCCGACCGCCACCGCGGCGACGGCCAGCGGCACTTCGGCGCCCCAGGCCGAGGCGGCGAGCGGAGCGAGCGTGTAGCCGAGCGGCATCGCGCCGAGCGAGAGCAGCCAGTCGTAGGAGGTCACGCGGGCCAGGGCCTGTGCGGGCACGGCGGACTGGACCGCGGTCTCCCAGACCGGGTTGAGGAAGCCGAGGCCCGCCTGGGCGACGCCGTACGCGGCGATGGTCACGGCGGCGGGCGCGTGGACGGCGAGGAGGCCGAGCGGGAGGGCGTACGTGGCGAGGCCCAGGTTGGCGATCAGGACCGGGCGGCGGGGGCGGGCCCGGCCGGCCAGCAGGGAGCCGAGGAGCAGGCCGGCCGCGCCGGTCTGGAGCAGGGCGACCCAGACGCCCTTGCCGCCCAGCTCGTGGACGAAGAGGGCAGGGCCCACGGTCATCAGGACCGCCGCCGCGCCGTTCCAGACGGCGTGGGCGATCAGGCTCGTCCAGTACCAGTCGCGGCCCCGCACCTCGCTCCAGCCCTCCTTGAGGTCGCTGATCAGGGAGCGTCGGGGGATGGGTATGTGCCGTACCTTCATGGCGGACAGCAGCGCCGCGCTCACCGCGAAGCTCGCGCCGTCCAGGACGAAGGCCCAGCCGGGCCCCGCGGTCAGGATCAGGGCTCCGGCGAGGGCCGGACCGCCGAGCCGGGTCGCGCTGTTGACCACGGCCATCAGCGAGTTGGCGCGCAGCAGCCCCGACTCCGGCACGGTGCCGCGGATCAGCGGGGACACGGTCGGCATCGCGAACGCCCCGGCGGCGCCGCCGATCGCCTCGGCGACCGCGATCTGCCAGAGCGCGGGGGAGCCGCCGAGCAGCTCCGCGCCGACGAAGAGCTGGGTCGCGCACCGTACGAGATCGGTGGTGAGCGCCACGGTCCGGGCGTTGAAGCGGTCACCGACGACGCCCCCCAGGGGCAGCAGGAGCAGCTTGGGGACCATCGCGCAGCCCAGCACCAGGGCGAGCGCCCCGGTGGAGCCGGTGGCCAGGTAGACGGCCAGGGAAAGGGCGGTGGGGATGGCGGCGTCGCCCAGGAGCGAGAGGGTGCGTCCGATGAAGAGCAGGCGGAAGGCGCGCGTGCGCAGAGGATGCGGCATGCGCGAGAATGTATTTCGAGACCGAATTATTCGTCAACGAAATATCTTGTTCCGAAGGGAAGTTGGAGGTCGGGCGTAGGCTTCCCCCATGGAGCGACGCGACTGGACCGACGGACATGTGGAGCGCTGGAAGCCCGTCCTTCCCGACCTCGATCCCGATGTCGAGGGCGCGGTGACCCGGATGAAGAAGCTCTCCGTCCATCTGCGCCGGGTACGCGAACAGTCCCTGGTCGACTTCGATCTGGACCGTCAGGAGTTCGACACGCTCCACAAGCTGGCCGGACGCGGCGGGACGGCGGCGCCCTCCGAACTCGCCGCCGACCTCGACCTCGCGCCCGCCTCCGTCACCGGCCGGCTGGACGCGCTCGAACGGCGCGGCTTCGTCCGCCGTACGCCCTCCACCACCGACCGCCGAAAGGTCGACGTGGAACTCACCGACGAGGGCCGCTCGACCTGGCTCGGTGCGATGGACGTCCTCGGGCACGAGGAGTACCGGCTGCTCGGCGTCCTCGACAAGGACGAACGCACGCTGCTGAACGACATGCTGCGGCGCATCATGGTGGTCGCCGAGGACCGGGGCGGCGCCGCCTGGGACTGAGCCGTCCGGCGCTCAGCCCCCTTCCGGCAGCCGCCCCCCGTACGACCGGTACCTCCGGCTTCCCGTTGTCGGGAACGGAGGCCCGTACCCGTCAGATGCTCATCGAGCGGGCGGTGTTGATCTGTGCCATGACCATCTGGAAGGTCTCGGGGCCCATCGCCGGGATCATCGTCGAGTGGTGCCTGCCGCCGCTGGTCACCGAGACCTGGATGAACCCGGTCGTCTTCTTCTCCTTCATCAGGAGGAAGAGCAGACCGACCAGGCAGAGCAGCGCGAAGACGATCGCCAGGACGATCGCCACCGTCGGGATCTTCTCCTCCGTGCGCGACAGGTCCGTGGCCGTCCACACCGCGCCCTTGAGCGGCATCGTCCCGGCCGGCGTCACGATCTGGTCGTTCATCACGGTGATGTCACCGAACGTCAGCATCGGCGCACCGCCACCGCCGGGCGGCATGCCCGGCTGCTGCGGATAGCCGTAACCGGGCATGGTCGGCCCCTGCTCCGGGGGATAGCCGTAGCCGGGGCCGGGCTGGGCCGCGGAGTCGGGCAGCTGCTGCGGGTAGCCGTAGGCCGGCGCGGACTGCCCCTGGCCCTGGCCGTCCGCGACGGTGGGCGGATTGCCCGGCTGCTGGGGAGGCCCCCACTTGTATGAGTCGTCCGCGTACGGATTCGGATCGCTCAACGTTCCCCGCTTTCGATCAAGCCTGTGCGCCCCGTGCCTTGCTGCTCCGGAGGCGGCGAACCGGTGTCCGGTCCCGCACGACCGTACCGTCCGTACCCGGACGGCGCAGCAAGAGGCCCCGCTTCCCGCGGTGTTCGCGCGGAAAACGGGGCCCGGGATGCGACCGGTGTGCCGGTGGCGGTCAGAAGCGACGCGTGATCAGCGCCCGCTTGACCTCCTGGATCGCCTTGGTGACCTCGATGCCACGCGGGCAGGCGTCCGTGCAGTTGAAGGTGGTGCGGCAACGCCACACACCGTCACGGTCGTTGAGGATCTCCAGGCGCTGCTCGCCGCCCTCGTCACGCGAGTCGAAGATGAAGCGGTGCGCGTTGACGATGGCCGCCGGGCCGAAGTACTGGCCGTCGTTCCAGAACACCGGGCACGAGGACGTGCACGCGGCGCACAGGATGCACTTGGTGGTGTCGTCGAAGCGCTCGCGGTCCTCGGCGGACTGCAGACGCTCGCGCGTCGGCTCGTTCCCCTTGGTGATGAGGAAGGGCATGACGTCGCGGTACGCCTGGAAGAACGGGTCCATGTCGACCACGAGGTCCTTGAGGACCGTGAGGCCCTTTATGGCCTCGACCGTGATCGGCTTCTCCGGGTTGATGTCCTTGATCAGCGTCTTGCAGGCGAGCCTGTTCTTGCCGTTGATCCGCATCGCGTCGGAGCCGCAGATGCCGTGCGCGCAGGAGCGGCGGAACGTCAGCGTGCCGTCGATGTCCCACTTGATCTTGTGAAGGGCGTCGAGCACACGCTCCTTCGGGTCGATCTCGATCTGGAAGTCCTGCCACTGGGCCTCGTCGGAGACCTCGGGGTTGAAGCGGCGGATCCGGAAGGTGGCCGTGATGTACGGCGAGGCGGCGGACTGCGTCTCGACCTTGTCCAGAGTCGGGGTTGCCATCAGTACTTACGCTCCATCGGCTGGTAGCGGGTCTGGACGACCGGCTTGTAGTCGAGCCGGATCGACTCGGTGCCGTCGGCCGAGACCTCGCGGTACGCCATGGTGTGGCGCATGAAGTTGACGTCGTCGCGGTTCGGGTAGTCCTCGCGGTAGTGACCGCCGCGGGACTCCTTGCGGGCCAGCGCGGAGGTCGCCATGACCTCGGCCAGGTCGAGCAGGTTGCCCAGCTCGATGGCCTCCAGAAGGTCCGTGTTGAACCGCTTGCCCTTGTCCTGGATGGACACGTCGAGGTAGCGCCTGCGCAGCTCGGCGATCTTGTCGACGGCGGTCTTGATGGTCTGCTCGGTGCGGAACACCATCACATTGGCGTCCATGCACTCCTGCAGCTCCAGGCGGATCGCGGCGACCCGCTCGCTGCCCGTCGAGTCGCGCAGCCGCTCGATCTGCTCCTCGACCAGCTGCGCCGGGTTCTCGGGAAGCTCGACGAAGTCGTGCTTCGCGGAGTACTCGGCGGCACCGATGCCGGCGCGACGTCCGAAGACGTTGATGTCGAGCAGCGAGTTGGTGCCCAGGCGGTTGGCGCCGTGCACGGAGACGCACGCGACCTCGCCGGCGGCGTACAGGCCCGGGACGACGGTGGTGTTGTCGGCCAGCACCTCGCCCTCGACGTTGGTCGGGATGCCGCCCATGGCGTAGTGCGCGGTCGGCTGGATCGGGATCGGGTCCGTGTAGGGCTCGATGCCGAGGTACGTGCGCGCGAACTCGGTGATGTCCGGGAGCTTGGCGTCGAGCTGCTCCGGCGGCAGGTGCGTGAGGTCGAGGTAGACGTGGTCGCCCTCGGGACCGCAGCCGCGGCCCTCACGGATCTCCGTGTAGATGGAGCGGGACACGACGTCACGGGACGCGAGGTCCTTCATGACAGGCGCGTACTTCTCCATGAAGCGCTCGCCGTCCTTGTTGCGGAGGATGCCGCCCTCACCGCGGGCGCCCTCCGTCAGCAGGATGCCCATGCGCCAGATGCCCGTCGGGTGGAACTGGAAGAACTCCATGTCCTCCAGCGGCAGCCCGCGGCGCCAGGCGGCGGCCTGGCCGTCACCGGTCAGGGTGTGCGCGTTCGACGTCACCTTGAAGAACTTGCCGGTGCCGCCGGAGGCGAAGATGATCGACTTCGCCTGGAAGACGTGGATCTCGCCGGTCGCCAGCTCGTACGCGACGACGCCCGCCGACTTCTTGACTCCGTCGACATCCTGGAGCAGGAGGTCAAGGACGTAGAACTCGTTGAAGAACTCCACGCCCTCCTTGACACAGTTCTGGTACAGCGTCTGGAGGATCATGTGGCCGGTGCGGTCCGAGGCGTAGCAGGACCGGCGGACCGGGGCCTCGCCGTGGTTACGGCTGTGGCCGCCGAAGCGACGCTGGTCGATACGGCCCTCGGGCGTGCGGTTGAACGGCAGGCCCATCTTCTCCAGGTCGAGAACGGAGTCGATGGCCTCCTTCGCCAGGATCTCGGCGGCGTCCTGGTCGACCAGGTAGTCGCCGCCCTTGATCGTGTCGAAGGTGTGCCACTCCCAGTTGTCCTCCTCCACGTTGGCGAGCGCGGCGGCCATGCCGCCCTGCGCGGCGCCCGTGTGGGAGCGGGTCGGGTACAGCTTCGTGAGTACGGCGGTACGGCTGCGCTTGGTGGATTCGATCGCCGCGCGCATACCGGCGCCGCCGGCGCCGACGATGACGGTGTCGTACTTGTGGATCTGCATGATTTCCTCTGGTCCCTCTGGCCCGGCGCCTAGCGGATGTTCGGGTCGAAGGTGAAGATCACCAGCGTGCCCAGCAGGACGGTGAACACCGTGGCGGTGTACAGCAGCATCTTCAGCCAGAAGCGGGTGTTCTCCCGCTCGGCGTAGTCGTTGATGACCGTACGGAGGCCGTTGGCGCCGTGCAGCATGGCCAGCCACAGCATCGCCAGGTCCCAGAGCTGCCAGAACGGCGAGGCCCAGCGGCCCGCCACGAAGGCGAAGCCGATCTTGGAGACGCCGCCGTCCAGCACCAGCTGGATCAGCAGGTGGCCGATGACCAGGACGACCAGGACGATGCCCGACAGGCGCATGAAGAGCCAGGCGTACATCTCGAAGTTGGTGCGCGAAGCCTTGGGGGTCTTGCCGGTCCGCTTGCGCGGCGGCTCGATGACCGGGGCCGGGTGGTCGACGTCGTAGAGGCTGACGCCCTCGACGGAGCCGATCGCGGCGGAGGACTCGGTGGACATTGGCCTCAGCTCCCGAAGACTTCGCGTACGGCGTGGCCGAGGACGGGGTACAGGGCCCCGACCATGAGCACGACCCAGATCCCCACGACGGACCAGAGCATCTGCTTCTGGTAGCGCGGGCCCTTGGCCCAGAAGTCCACGGCGACGATGCGGAGACCGTTCAGCGCGTGGAAGAGAATGGCGGCCACCAGGCCGTATTCGAGGAGCGCGACGATCGGCGTCTTGTACGTGGCCACGACGTCGTCGTAGGCCTCGGGGGAGACGCGGACGAGAGCGGTGTCCAGGACGTGTACGAACAGGAAGAAGAAAATGAGGACACCGGTGACTCGATGAGCCACCCAGGACCACATGCCTTCCCGGCCGCGGTACAGCGTTCCAGCCGGCACGGAAGAACCCTCCGGGAGCGGGGATTGGGGCCGGCCGGCTTGACTGTCGGTCTGACCCGGCCGGGTACGGTCCACCGGCCCCGGCCATCGTAGCGACGCTTTGTCGGTTCGTTCGCGCGGGGGCCTCTGGTGTGATCGAAGTGGCAATCAAACAGGCACGGACGGGCTAGACGCGGGCTGGAAGCGGGCTGGAACGGGCTGGAACGGGCTGCTCGGTGCTGCCGAACGGCCCATTCCGTTATGAACCCGATATCAGACCGATGATGCGGCCCCGGGCGAGTCGCCGCATCTCCTCCGCGGTCACCACCCGCTCCTGGTCGGGGTCGTGGCCCAGCCTGGCCCGGATTCCGGCGAGCACCTGGTCCGGCTGTTCGGCGGGCTCGAACCCGTCCAGGCAGATCACGAAGACATGGCCGAAGCGGCACTCGTACGCGGCGTGCGCGGCCCGCAGCGCGAGATGGGCGGAGTGCGGCGCGGTGTCGTGCAGCCCGGGGGAGACCTCGGCGGCGAGCGCCTCGGCGAGGTCCTCGGGGGGCAGGTCGTAGCCCGCCTCGTCGGCGGCGGCGAGCAGCGCCTCGATGTCGGGGTACGGGCGGTGGGCGGCCAGCCGCTGCGCCCAGCGGCGGCTTCCGAAGCACTTCAGCAGCGCGGCCTCGGCCTCGGCGGACGGCGCGGTGTTGAAGCGGTCGAGGCCGGGGTCACGGGCCCCGGCCCGGACCTGACCGGAGTCGCGCGGCGCCGGTTCCTGGACGGGTACGGCCGTCCGGGCGGCCGGTCGGCGCAGTCGCTTCGGGAGGCCGGCGTGGGACTCGCTGGACCTGGACAGCGTGGGCTCCTCGAATCAACGACATCTGTGAACCTGGGTGGGGCGGGACGGGTGAGACCAGGCGGATACAGGGTGAAGGGAGAGACGGATGTGCCTCAAAGCTAGCGAGGCCGGGCAACGGTCGTCCGACGGATACGCGAATTTCACCCGGACGGGAGAGTTCCGGAACGCTTGAGGGATCGTCTCCCGAGGAGAATGCCCGGCTGTCTCGCTACTTCTGCCCTGTTTTCCACCCGTACTGGAGGTTTCTTACCGATGTCGCCCTCACGCGGCACTCTCGTGGTCGGCGCGGCCCTCACCGCGGCGGCCGCCGCGACGATCGCCGTCGTCGTCTGGCCGGAAGGCTCCGGCGGCGGCCTCGCGGAGCAGTCGGGGGCCCGTACCCCCTCCGGCTCCCCGGCCGCCCCCTCGCCGACCCGGAGCTACCCGCTCTCGACACCGCCCCGCACCATCCCCGCCGTCCGCGAGCACATCGCCGCCCGCGGCCCCGGCTGGCGGCCCGGATCCGCCGCCGGGGTCGTCATCGCCGGCGGCAGCGGAACGCTGGCGGACGAGGGGCAGCTGCTCGCCCAGGAGCTGAAGATCCACTACCGGGGCAGCGTGCCCGCCCGCGCCGGTGACGTGGAGCTGGCCCTCACCCCGGGCCGGGGCACCCCCGAGTCGTACACCCTGAGGACCCATGACGGACGGGTCACGATCAGCGGACCCGACCAGGCCGGTGTCTTCTACGGAACCCGCACCCTGAAACAGTCGGTGCGCGCCGACGGCAGCATGCCCGAGGGCGAGGTGCGCGACCGTCCCGACCGGCCGCAGCGCGGCCTCAACCTCGACATCGCGCGCAAGTACTACAGCGTCGCCTGGATCGAGGACCGGCTCCGCGAGATGGCCGACCTCAAGCTCAACCAGCTCGGCCTGCACTTCTCCGACGACCAGGCGTTCCGCATCCAGTCCGACACCCACCCCGAAGTGGTGTCGCCGGAGCACCTGACCAAGGCCGAGGTGCGGCAGATCCTCGCGCTCGCGGGCCGGCTGCACATCCAGGTCGTCCCCGAGATCGACTCCCCGGGCCATCTGGGCGCGGTGCTGCGGGCCCACCCCGACCTCCAGCTGCGCAATGTCTCGGGCGTGCGCTCGCCCGGATCGCTCGACATCTCGAACCCGGGGGCGGCGAAGCTCGTCGACGAGCTCCTCGGCGAGTTCACCGAGCTGTTCGGCGGCCGGTACTGGCACCTCGGCGCCGACGAGTACCTCGCTCTCATGGCGCGGGACCCGGCTGCCTCGTACCCGCAGCTGCAACGCGCCGCGCAGCAGAAATACGGACCGAAGGCCGGTATCAAGGACCTCGCCACCGGCTGGCTCAACGACCGCGCGGCAGTGGTGCGCCCGCACGGCAAGCAGCCCAAGGCGTGGAACGACGGCTTCTTCCGCGACGGCGTCGTCCACGCCGACAAGGACATCGAGGTCGAGTACTGGACGGGCAAGGAGTACGGAGCCCGGCCGCCGGAGGAGTATCTGAGCGAGGGACGACGGGTGGTCAACCTCAACGACGAGTTCCTCTATTACGTACTCGGCCAGCCCAACAACTTCGTCTATCCCACGGGCAAGCGGATCTACGAGCAGTGGACGCCGCTCGTCCTGCGCGGCACCCAGCCGGTCCCGGCGCGATACTCCGGTCAGATTCTCGGCGGCCGGTTCGCGGTCTGGGGCGACCTCCCGCAGGCGCAGACCGCGGCGCAGGTGGCGCAGGGCATCCGGCTGCCGCTGCGGGCGACGGCCCAGAAGCTGTGGGACCCGCGCAAGCCGACGCCGAGCTGGGATCAGTTCCGGGCGCTGGCCGCACGGATCGACCGGACGGGCTGAGCGGGGCGGGCCGAGCGGGCCGCATTACCTGTGGACAGCATGGTGGGCCGGGGATACGTTCGCAGGCCGTGCGCCCCGGGGGAGGGGCGCGTCTCCCTGCGCCCGCACCAAGAATCCTGGGGGGTTCCACCAACATGCTGTGCTCCACCTGCCGTCTCAGACCGCCGGTCACCGAGGACGGGCGCTGTCTGCACTGCGCCGGTCCGCGCCCGGTGCCGCCGGTCCCGGCCTTCGTCGCCCCGCAGCAGTACCTGCGCTCGCCGGACGGGCTCGCGAAGGCCGTCGTCGTTCTGCTGGCCGCCGTCGCCGTGGCGGATCTCTTCGCCGTGGCGGCGGGGCTGAACGTCCGCCATGTGCTCGGGGACGGGCTGGACAACGGCTTCGCCACGTACGACGAGGCGGAGGCGACTCTCGCGGACGACCTGTACGCCGGCGCGGGCGCGCTGCAGCTCCTCATGACCCTGGCCACCGCGGTCGTCTTCATCATCTGGTTCCGGCGGGTGCGGCTCAACGCCGAGGTGTTCGACCCGAGCGCGCAGCCGATGGGGGCCGGCTGGGCCGTCGGCGCCTGGTTCATCCCGTTCGCCAACCTGGTGCTCCCGCGACGGATCGCCGGCGGCATCTGGACGGCGAGCGCCCAGAGCAACCCCGACGGCAGCCGGAGCACGGTCCCGGCCACCGTGATGAACCTGTGGTGGGGTGCGTGGGCCTGCTCGCTGATCGCCTCCCGGTACACGTCCCAGCAGTACTGGAAGGCCGAGGAGCCGCAGGAAATCATCGACGCGGCGGGCCTGCTGATGGCGACCGACGCCCTCGACCTCGTGGCCGCGGTGTTCGCCATTCTCTTCGTGCGGAAGCTGACCCGGATGCAGGGGGAGCGGGCGGCCCTCGGCGTGTATCCGCTCACCGTGCGGCCGGCGCCGGGTCGGGCCCACTGAAGCGGGCGCCGGACTGCGCCGACGGTGCTGGGCGGGATCCCGGACCGGTCGGACGGGGAAAGCCGAGGAGACGGGAGAACCGGGGAACGACCCTGGGGAGAACCGGGGAAGAAAGAGGACGACCGGGGCCGCCACCCCCCACAGGAGAGGCCCCGGTCGTCTTCCGCGGGGCCGTAGGACGACCCCGTACTCTTCTCAGCGCCGTCGCTGCGTTTTCTGTCACACCGCACCGCGTCCGAGGGATGTTGCGGGTTGTACAAGCCATGGACGTGGCCCCCGCGAAGGACGTAGCGTGCTGAGTCGCGCAGGGTGGCGCGGCAGTGATGACCAGCTGCGATTCGGGACAGCAGGGCAGGTTGAGGGAGTGCTGGGGGACGACGCGGAGCTCACTGCCGCGGTGCTCGCGGCACAGGACGGGGACGAAGATGCCTTCCGTACTGTGTACCGCGCTGTGCAGCCACGGCTGCTGGGCTACATACGGACACTGGTGGGGGATCCGGACGCCGAGGACGTGGCGTCCGAGTCGTGGCTGCAGATAGCGCGCGACCTCGACCGGTTCAGCGGCGACGCCGACCGCTTCCGCGGCTGGGCGGCGCGGATAGCCCGTAACCGCGCCCTGGACCACCTGCGGATGCGTGGCAGGCGTCCCGCGACCGGTGGTGACGAGTCCGAACTGGCCGAGAGGCCGGCCGATTCCGACACCGCCGACGAGGCGATGGAGGCCCTGGCCACCGGTCGCACGATGTCGCTCATAGCCCAGCTGCCGCAGGACCAGGCCGAGGCCGTGGTGCTGCGGGTGGTCGTCGGCCTGGACGCGAAGAGCGCGGCCCGGACACTGGGCAAGCGGCCGGGAGCGGTACGCACCGCGGCGCACCGGGGCCTCAAGCGGCTGGCCGAGCTGCTGCGCACGGACGACGCCGACGGACGCCCCGGCGAGGTCGGCGAAGGTGCCGACAGCGGTGCGGGCGTCGGCGGGGACCGTGCGCCCGCGGGCGATCCGGCGGATCAATCCGCCTCCGACGGGAGCGCGGCGGTTCGGGCGGCGGAACTCGGCGCCGTGCCCGCCCCGCGCCCCGCACCCAGCGGTCCGGCAGCGCCGGCCGGTGTGACGCATTCGCGTCCATGGACGCAGAAGGACATGTGATGGCCGACGAGAGGTACGAATGGCTTGACAAGGGCGCGGCGGAGAAATTGCTCCGCGGTGAACCGGTCGATCCGGTCGTCGGTCACGGGTGTACAGAGGCGGAGAAGCTCGCGGCAGCGCTGGGCGCCGCCGCACGGGCCGCCCGCCCCGCCACCGGTGAACTGCGGGGCGAGGCCGCGGCGCTGGCCGCCTTCCGCGCCGCGGCACGTCCCGCGCACGCGCGGACAGGGGCGGCGGACCCGCAGGTGAAGGGATGCGTCGAGCGGACGGGTGAGCCGGGCCGGGCCGACGTACTCGAAACGGTGCGCATCCGGCCCGCCTCCGGTGGCACCGCACCGGGCACCTCCTCGGCCGCGCACCCCGCCCGTGGCCGCGCCCTGCGCTGGAACCGCCCCGTCCGCTTCGGTCTGGCCGCCTCCTTCGCGGGCTTCGCGCTCGGCGGCGTGGCCGTGGCCGCGGGCACCGGGATGCTCCCCGGCCCGTTCGGCGGGCACGCCCCCGTACCGGCGACCTCCGTCTCGTCCGCCGCGACGCCGAAGGAGCTCGGCTCGGGGCCCACCACCGACGAGAGCGGGCCCGCACGGCCGCCCGTCTCACCGGAGGCGGAGCACTCCGCGCGTCCGGGGAATCCCTCCGCCCCCACCGGGGACCGGGACAACGGCAGGACCGGCAAGGGCGAGGAACGCGGGGGCGGCGACGACAGCGGGAAGTCCCAGGGCGCCGGCGGCGGATCCTCGAACAGCGCCGAGAACGGCAAGCAGTCCGAGGGGCGGGGCAACGGCTCCTCGGGCTCCTGGTACGCCACGGCGCTCAAGGCCTGCCGCGACTACCGCAACGGCAATCTGGACGAGGACCGCAAGCGGTATCTCGAAGCGCTGGCGAAGGGTGCCCGCAACCTGGACCGGTTCTGCGACCGTGTGATCGCCAGGGACACGAAGGGCCAGAGCGGCTCCGGCAACGGCAATGGCAACGGCAACGGCAGCAACAACGGCAACGGCAACGGCAACAGTGACGAGCAGGGCGAGGACGGCGACGCGAGCGGGGACGGGGACGGGGAGAATGCCGCCACGCTCCCGGCGATCCGGTTCACGACCGCCCCGTCGCCGTCGCCCTCCGCCTCGGATCCGGTCGCCCCGCCGGCGGCCGACGACGGCACCGGTTCACCCGGCTGAGGACACCGCGCGCGGGTTCCTCGTCCTGCCGGCCACCACCGGGTGTGACGTTTTTCGAGGCCATGACGCAGTACAGATTGAGCCGACTGGTCATCGGCCGCGCACAGAGCCGGGGTTCCCCCCGTACCTACGGCTCAGCGCATCGGCGCGGGCGGGACACGTTCCCCCGGTCCCGTCCGCGCCTCCTCACCTGTCGGTCCGCCGGTCCGCGTGACGGCGCCGCCCGGTCGGACTATCCGGAGACGACGACCTTGTCGCCCGTTTTCACCTGGGCGAAGAGCGAGGCGATCCTGCCCTCGTCCCGGACGTTGACGCAGCCGTGCGAGGCGCCGCTGTAGCCGCGGGCCGCGAAATCCGCCGAGTAGTGGACCGCCTGGCCGCCGCTGAAGAACATCGCGTACGGCATGGCCGTGTGATACAGCGTCGAGACGTGGTGCCGGGACTTCCAGTAGACGGAGAAGGTGCCCTCGCGGGTCGGCGTGTACTGGGAACCGAAGCGGACATCCATCGACGAGACGACGCGTCCGTCGATCATCCACGACAGCGTCCGGCTGTTCTTGCTGATGCAGAGCACCCGGCCCGTCATGCACCGCTTGTCCGGCTTGCCGACGGGCACGGTGGGCGGCGGATTCAGCTCGGCGGCCGTCGGCTCGTGCGTCATGCCGAGCAGCTTCTGCCAGGTGACGGTGTCCGTCCGGCCCGTGCGGGAGAGGCCGCGCTTCCCCTGGAAGGACCGGACGGCGGCGGCCGTGAGCGTGCCGTAGTAACCGGTGGGGGAGCGGTGGAAGTGGCCGATCTGCCGCAGCCGGGCCTGGAGTTCTTGCACCTGCTCGCCCTGGGAGCCGCTCGCCATCAGCGTCGTGCCCTGGGGCTCCGGCGTGGGCGTCGGTGTCGCGTCGGCCCGCGGGGGCGGTGACGACGCCTCCGGTGAGGGCGACTGCCGCGTGGCGGGTTTGGCGTCGTCGGTCGCCGTCGCCCGGGGCGGGGACGACGGGGCCGTCGACGCGCCGTCGGCGGGCCGCGCCTCGCAGCCGGCGGTGGCGGCGGTCGCGGCGGTCATGGCGAGAACGGCGAGCCCCACCATGGCCGTGGTCCCCGCCCGGGGCCGGTTCCTGGCTCGAACCCTGTCCGGTATCCCGTTCCGTGACGCGCGTGCGGTGGTGCTGCGTACCATCTCGGCCCCCTGATTCTCCGGGTCTCTCCGGTGTCCCCTTGGACGGATTCCCGCTCTGCCCGGTTGCCAAAGCCCGCGCATGATGGGGAGAGCGGCGGCACGGACCGTGGGGGAGGGCTGTGAGCAAGGTCCCAGCCCCTGACCCTCCACCGGTCTCGCGCCCGCCGCTACAGTCCGTCGCGGGAATCCTCGGTTACCAGTAAGTAGCTTTACTGAGCAGCTTCAGCGGGAGGCACAGCAGATGACGCGCGAGTCCGAGTCGGGACTGCCCATCGAGCCGGTGTACGGGCCGGACACACTCGACGGGTGGAACCCCGACGACAAGTTGGGAGAGCCGGGTGCCTACCCCTTCACGCGCGGCGTCTACCCGACGATGTACACCGGCCGGCCGTGGACGATGCGTCAGTACGCGGGGTTCGGCACGGCCACGGAATCCAACGCCCGCTACCAGCAGCTGATCGCCAACGGCACGATGGGCCTCTCCGTCGCCTTCGACCTGCCCACCCAGATGGGCTACGACTCCGACGCTCCGATCGCGTCCGGCGAGGTCGGCAAGGTCGGGGTCGCGATCGACTCGATCGACGACATGCGGGTCCTGTTCGGCGGCATCCCGCTGGACAAGGTCTCCACGTCCATGACGATCAACGCCCCGGCTGCGCTGCTCCTCCTGCTCTACCAACTGGTCGCCGAGGAGCAGGGCGTCCCGGCCGGGAAGCTCACCGGAACCATCCAGAACGATGTGCTCAAGGAGTACATCGCGCGCGGCACCTACATCTTTCCGCCGGGGCCCTCGCTCCGGCTGATCGCCGACATCTTCAAGTACTGCCGGGCCGAGATCCCCAAGTGGAACACCATCTCGATCTCCGGCTACCACATGGCGGAGGCCGGCGCCTCGCCCGCGCAGGAGATCGCGTTCACCCTCGCCGACGGCATCGAGTACGTCCGTACCGCCGTCGCCGCCGGCATGGACGTCGACGACTTCGCTCCCCGTCTCTCGTTCTTCTTCGTCGCCCGCACGACGATCCTCGAAGAGGTCGCCAAGTTCCGTGCCGCACGTCGGATCTGGGCGAGAGTGATGAAGGAGGAGTTCGGCGCGAAGGACCCCAAGTCCCTGATGCTGCGCTTCCACACCCAGACCGCGGGCGTCCAGCTCACCGCCCAGCAGCCCGAGGTCAACCTGGTGCGCGTGGCCGTCCAGGGACTGGCCGCGGTCCTCGGCGGCACGCAGTCGCTGCACACCAACTCCTTCGACGAGGCGATCGCCCTCCCCACCGACAAGTCCGCCAGGCTGGCCCTGCGTACCCAGCAGGTCCTGGCGTACGAGACGGACGTCACCGCGACCGTCGACCCGTTCGCGGGTTCGTACGTGGTCGAGAAGATGACCGATGACGTCGAAGCTGCGGCCGACGCCCTGATGCGCAAGGTCGAGGACCTGGGCGGCGCGGTCCACGCGATCGAGCGCGGCTTCCAGAAGAACGAGATCGAGCGCAGCGCGTACCGCATCGCCCTGGAGACCGACAGCGCGGAGCGCGTCGTGGTCGGTGTCAACCGCTTCCAGCTCGACGAGGAGGAGCCGTACGAGCCGCTGCGCGTCGACCCGGCGATCGAGGCCCAGCAGGCGGCGCGGCTGTCGAAGCTGAGGGCCGAGCGCGACCAGGGCGCGGTGGACACGGCGCTGGCGGAGCTGCGGAAGGCGGCCGAGGGCACGGACAACGTCCTGTACCCGATGAAGGCCGCACTGAAGGCGCGGGCGACGGTGGGCGAGGTCTGCGACGCGCTGCGGGAGGTCTGGGGGACGTATGTGCCCTCGGACGCGTTCTGAGACGCCGTGTGCCCGTGAGGGTGATCTCTCGCCGAATGTCCGTGGTCACGGACAGGCTCGTGAACAGGGGTCCCCGAAGGAGGATGCCGTGGCGGTAATACAGCACGAGGAGCAGGTGCGGGAGCAGGAACAGCCCGAACTGACGCTCGGCGAGGCAGCCGAGCAGCTCGCACGCTCGCTGCCTGGGCATCGCGTGGAGATTTACCGACCGGGCCGACGACCTCGGCCCCGAGGTCGAGGACTACGCCCAGGCGGGCATTCCGGTCTGCGTCGTGGTCGATCGCAAGCATGACCAGGTGCTGCTCTGCAGCGACCCGCGAGCGGCGCGTACAAGAACAAGGTGCCCCACAAGCGCGGAACCTCGTTCACCGTGCCGGACGTGGTCGGTGTCGAGATGAAGTTCTCCGTGGACCGCCTCCTGGACGGCGACGAGGACTGACCCCGAGCCTTTTCCGAACCCCCGGAACGGAGTGTCGTACCCGCGTGCGACACTCCGGTTCATGCTGGGTGTCACCGATCTTCCGACCTATCTCGCCGGCCTGGTGCTGATCGTTCTGCTGCCGGGACCGAATTCGCTGTACGTGCTGTCCGTCGCCGCCCGGCGCGGCGTGCGGACCGGCTATGTGGCCGCGGCCGGGGTGTGGACCGGGGACACCGTGCTGATGACGTTGTCCGCACTGGGTGCCTCGTCGCTGTTGCGGACGACACCGGTGCTGTTCGCCGTCGTCAAGTTCGCGGGTGCGGGCTATCTGACCTGGCTGGCGATCGGCATGCTGCGGACCGCTGTGTCCATGTGGCGCGAGCGGCACCGGCGGATGGCCGAGCTGACCGAAAAGAGCGCCGGAGCCGAGACCGCAGAGGCGATGGAACGGCCGTACCGGCGGGCGCTGGTGGTCAGCCTCTTCAACCCGAAGGCGATCCTGTTCCTGATCTCGTTCTTCGTGCAGTTCGTCGACCCCGGCTACGCCTACCCGGCGCTGTCCTTCCTGGTGCTGGGCACGCTGCTGCAGATCGCCAGCTTCCTCTACCTGTCGATGCTGATATTCGGCGGCACCCGGCTGTCCGCCGCGTTCCGCCGCCGCAAGCGGCTGTCGGCGGGGGCCACTTCGGCGGCCGGTCTGCTGTTCCTGGGGTTCGCGGCGAAACTCTCGCTCGGCAGCGTGTGACCGCGGCGAGGCCGGTACGGGACGTGGGCGGGGCTCGTACCAGCGAGGTCGGTGCGCAGTTTCCCGTTCCGACAGGGCGAGTTCATCCGGTGTCCGTACAGCTTTCCTAGCGTGTCGTGGAACCGAACACGCGCGCGGAGCATCCGCCCCGTTCCGACGGGGCGGGGCACGTCCCGGGCGCGCTGCGGTGACCGCACACCCGGATACGCCCCCTCCCCCCACGGGCACCAGACGCTTGGAGCGCCATGAGAGAAGCCCGCACCCGTTGGCCACGGCAACGTGACGCGGCCCCGCCCGAGGGTGTCACGTCGCAGTTCGCCACCGTCACGCCGACCGACCTGGACGTGTGTCTGCGTGCCTGCGCCGCGCACAGCGCCAAGCTGGTGGCAGGGCTCGACCGGCGGCGCACGGCGCTCGCGGAGGCGCTGCGGCATCTGCTGGCCGTGCACGCCGCGGCGCAGACCGCGCCGTCCGCGCCCGCCGCGTCCCCGATCGCGCTGATCCGGCGCCCCGGGAAGAGCGGGACGGGCACCGCCGCGGCCCTCGTGGACGAGCTGCTCGACCCGCTGCTCGCGGTCGGCAACAAGGCGCTGGACTGCGGTTACGAGGACGAGCTGAAGCTCGCGGTGCTCATCGGGGACACCGTGCTGACCCAGCGCAGGCGTTCGCGGGCCGGCTGGCGGCTGCGGGCCCGGACGCTGGAGGCGATGGGTGCGGAGGCCGCCGCCATCGAGGCGTACGAGCGCTACCTGGAATTCACCGATGACGACGGCTTCGGCGTCGCGGCCAAGGTTGTCGGCCTGCGGCTGGGCGAGGACCGCCGCTACGAGCTGCTGCGCGGGCTGGAGCGCGACTGCCCCGAAGCCGCGGCGTTCGCCGTCCGGCCCGTCACCGAGTCCTGGGCCGAGGGTCTCGCGCTCCAGGCGAGCGGCGACTGGGACGGGGCGCGGCCCCGGCTGATCGGCGCCCTGCTGGCGCAGGAGCAGGGCGGCGCCCCGGTGACCGAGCTCCAGGACGCCACGTCCCAGTACCTCGACCTGGCCATGGAGGCGGCCGGGACGGACCCGGACGCCGTGGCCGCACTCACCGGACTCGTCGCGCTCTACGCCGAGCAGCGCAGAAGCCGCATGCGGGGCCCGGTCGAGGACCCCACCTTCGGCGGCGTCCAGTGGACCACGGTCGGCGAGTTCCGCAACCGGATAGCCGGCAAGTCGATCTGCCTCATCGCCAACTCGCAGCGTGTCGGCGGAAGTTCGATGGGTGCCGAGATCGACGGCTACGACCTGGTCGTCCGCTTCAACTCGTACCGGATCGACCCGGCGGCGACCGGACGGCGTACCGACATCCACGCCACCATTCACAAGCACGGCTTCAACTGGGACCAGAAGGTACACACCCGGCTGGTCTTCGGCGGGGTCTCCGGCGACTGGAAGCACTCCCTGCGCAACCGCCTCGTCCCGGGCGCCCAGCAGTACCTGGGCGACGAGTCGCTGCGCTGGCCGCTGCGGGACATCGGGCGCGTCGGCGCCGACGTCTGGCCGGCCATCCCCACCACCGGGTTCAACATGCTGTGGCTCCTCGACCACCTCGACGTCAGCAGCCGGCTCGACCTGATCGGCTTCGACTTCTACGAGAGCGGCGCCTACCGGCTGCCCACCGCGATGAAGATGCCCATCACCTCCGTGCACGAGTACACCAGCGAAAAGGCGTGGGTCATGGAACGCGCCCAGAGCGTCACCGACATGAGGATCCGACTGCGATGACGACGACTGCCACGTCCCTGCCCACCACGGCCGTGCCCGTGTCGCCCGCCCCCGCGAACGCGCTCACCGGCAAGCGCCGGGTCGCCTTCGCGAGCTTCGTCGACGAGAACTACCTGCCCGGGTTCCTCGCCCTGCTGCGCAGCCTCGCACTCTCCAACCCGAACGTCTGCGAGGACTTCCTCGTCCTGCACGACGGACTGCGCCCCTCCTCCGTCGCGCAGATCCGGGCGCTGCACCCGCGCGTGGACTTCCGCCGCGTCGACGCCGCGCACTACGACTCGTACGCCAAGGGCGACCAGGACAACTACCTGGTGCGCAAGGCCTACTTCATCCTCGACATCTTCCGGGTGCGCGACTACGACACCGTCATCACCCTGGACACCGACATGGTGGTCCTCGGCGATCTCGGTGAGCTGCTGAAGCTGCGCGACGGACTGGCCGCGGTGCCGCAGTTCTTCTACGGGCAGCACAAGCTCAACAGCGGACTGCTGGTCATCCAGCGCGAGTATCTGAGCGACACGTTCTGCGCGCGGATCGACGAGGTCGGGCGGGCCGGTACGTACGAGCTCGACAAGCACGACCAGGGCATCCTCAACGCCGTGCTCGACGGTGACTTCGTGCAGCTCGACGCCCGCTACAACTTCGTCAAGCGGCGGCTCTCCGGCGACCTGCCGGTTCCCGAATCGACCGCCGTCCTGCACTTCACCGGGCGGCACAAGCCCTGGCAGGGCGGCGAGTCCGGGTATCGCGAGGCCGAGGACCGCTGGCACGAATTCGAGCTGTCCGACGCCGAGTTCCACTCCGCGTACCTGGCGCTGCCCGGCGCCAAGCACCACGATCTGCTGGTCCACTACGGCACCCCGCACGTGCGGCGCACCGGCTCACCGGAGGCCGCCCGCAAGGTCGCCGCCGCCCACATCGCGGCCGGCGAGTACCAGCAGGCGGCCGACCTGCTGGGCGGGGTCCGGACACCCGTCGACGAGGCCTGGCCGCACGAGGTGCTCGGCCACGCCCTGATGAGCGTCTCCCGCTACGAGGAGGCCCGGGTCCGGCTCCTGCTCGCCACCGCGGCGCCCAACCGGGCCGCGACCGCCTTCGGACGCCTCGCCCAGATCGCCTGGATCCACGGTGACGACGGCGCGGCGGCCGAGTACGCCCTGAAGGGCCTCGGCGTCGACCCGACGCACCGCGCGAACCGGCTGATGTACCAGCGCGCCACGGACGCGCCCGCACCCGTGGAGGGCCCCGCCTCCGGCCAGCTCGCCCATGTCGCCTTCTACATGGACCGGCAGGGCAACGCCGGGGACAAGCTGCTGCCCGAGAGCGTACGGCTCGCCTTCGGCCGGGACACCGGCCCGCAGCGCTGGCACTCGGTCCACGCCCACCGGCTCTTCGACGAGGCCGCGCTGGAGCGGGTCAACGAGCGGCGCGGACTGGTCATCGGCGGCGGTGGCCTCTTCATCCCGGACACCGCGCCCAACGGCAACAGCGGCTGGCAGTGGAACGTCCCGGACGAACTGCTCGACCGGATCGACGTACCCGTCATGGTGTACGCGGTCGGCTTCAACGCCTTCGACGGCCAGGCCTACGGCCACGGCCGGGACCGGTTCCTCTCCTCCCTGCGCAAGCTGGTGGAGCGCGCCTCGTTCTTCGGGCTGCGCAACCACGGCTCCATCGAGAAGGTCCGGGAGCTGCTGCCCGCCTCGCTCCACGACAAGGTGCGCTTCCAGCCCTGCCCGACGACGGTGACCAGACAACTGGTCGACGGCTGGACGGACCCGGAGCGGCGCGAGGACACCGTGCTGATCAATGCCGCGTACGACCGGTCCGGGCTCCGCTTCGGCCATGACTACGGACACTTCCTGGGCGAGATGGCCACCGCGGTGCGGGCGCTCGGCGAGCGGGCCGAGGTGCAGTGTGTCGCCCACTCGCTGGACGACGAGCGGATCGCCTTCGACCTGCGGCGCGAGCACGGGATCGCGCTGCCGGTGATCCCGATGTACGACTTCGACAACGACGCGATCCGGGACACCTACGCCCGTACGAAGCTGGTCATCGGGATGCGCGGGCACGCGGGCATGATCCCGTTCGGCTGCGGTACGCCGATCATCAGCCTGATCTCGCACCCGAAGATGGCGTACTTCCTCGCCGACATCGAGCGCCCGGAGTGGGGGATCTCGGTCCACGACCGGCACCTCGGGGCCCGGCTCGCCGAGCGCGCGGCCGGACTGCTGGACGACCACGCCGCGACCGTCGCCGATGTGCACGACCGGCAGCGGGAACTGTGGAAGGTCACCGAGGCGAACGCGGCCGATCTGAGGGTGATCCGGGGCGGCGTGCGCGACTGACGCGGGGAAGCCCGAGGGCGCCGGACGGGATCGGAACGAACCCGTCCGGCGCCCGGGACAGCCGGGCGGCCAGTGCCTACTGCCGCACCACGCGCCGCCGCACCGACCGTGCCACCCTGCGTACCACCGCGTTGCGCGGCAGGAACGCGAGCTGCGCCGGTACCGCCCCCGGCAGCGCCAGCGACGTGAGCCGCTTGCGCTTGAAGTACCGCCATGTCGTCGCGTCCAGGTGCGCGGACAGGTACCGTTCGGCGGCCGGCCGCAGCCCTGGATGGATCTTCGGCTGCATCGCAAACCCGACGGCGGTGACCAGCCCGGTCAGATCCGCCAGGTCGGCCGGGTCGGCCGCGGCCCCCGCCCGCTCGACGGCCGCCCGGTCCGTCACCTCCGGCACCAGCGCGTCGACGAGCGTGACCGGGACGCGGTTGCTGTTCTCGTACGGGGCGAGCCGGTCCAGCAGCATCCCGGTGCCGACCCGGGCCACCGGCAGCCCGTAGAACGCCGACGCGGTGAGCAGCGCGGTCGAGAAGCAGCCGACGACCAGCGCGGGCCGCATCCGCTGATAGAGCACCTCGGCGAGGACCGGGGCGGTGAGCACCCCCGCGTCCAGCACCGTCAGCTCGGCGCCGAGCTTCTCGGCCTCCGCGCCCATCGCGCGCGACCACTGCGCCGGGGCCGTGGGGTGCGGTTTGAAGACGAGGCGGGTGTGACCGAGCGCCACCGCGCCGCGCATCATCCGCAGATGCAGGTCCTCCTCCTCGGCCGCGCTGATCAGGCCGAGCGCGGAGAGGTACTGGCCGAGCAGCAGGGCGGGGGCCTCCACCGACGGCACGCCGTCCCGGACCCCGGGCGCGTCCGCGAGCTCACCGAGCACCTTGAGGAACACCTCGGTCGGCACGATCTGCGGCGGCACCCCGAACTCCGTGAGCAGCAGCGGCTTCAGGCCGGGCACCAGGTCGAGATGGAGCAGCCGGCGCACCCGCGTACCGACCAGGGGGTCGATCTTGTTGCGGGTGGGGCCGTAGCTCATCAGCCCGTCCGCGTAGACGTCGACCGGTGCGCCGGTGAAGATCTGGGTGACGGCCATCGCGGGGTTGACCTGGATCGACTCGACCGCCAGCTCGATGTCGTCGTCGCCCAGCCCCCAGGCCAGGCGCAGATGCCGCTCCCACAGCGGCACGTCGTCGGGGCGAGGCGCCCAGCCGCCGGGGTGGAAGGGCGCGATCGTCGTGTTCCACGACACCACGTCGTCGAAACGGCTTCGCAGCACGTCGAACCCGGGCATCGCGTCGACGGCGGGCGTCGTCTCCGGAACGGCCGCGTTGTTCGAGACGAGCAGGATGCGGCGGTCCGCGTCCGGGAAGCAGCCGGCGTCGAGGGCGGCGGCGAGCGTGGCGGTGCCGTAGAGCGTGGACGCGAAGAAGATCTGCGTGGTGCGGGACCGGGCGTCGTTCACGCGGCCGCCCCTTCCTTGGCACCCGCGGCGGCCGGACGACGCCGCAGCCTGCGCAGCAGCGTGGCGCGCTGCACGTCCATCGAGTCGAGGGCCTCGTCGAGCACCCCCTGCGGCATGCGCCGCAGTGCGGCTCCACTCATCGACTTCAGTGTGCGGGCCACCGCGGGTTCGAACCTTTCGATCGAGCTCATGTGGTGAGAAATGATCGCGCAATAGGTACGGACCGCTTTCGGCAGCAGAGCCTGTGCGTCGCGATCCTCGGCCGTTTCCCGAATGACCTGGTCGAACGAGCGAATGAAATCGAGCTGGCGCACGTCGCCGATCTGGGTGAGCGAAGAAGCGACCCCGCGCCGGTAAAAGATTCCGAGAAGTCCGAGCACCGCAAAGGAATCGGCCTCGCGATGCAGCCGCCAGATCCACGGACGGTCCTCCGCGGTGCGCAGACCGTCCGTGAAATGCAGCAGTCCGCGGTCCAGGAGACGTCGGTGGTACAGCCCGGCCCAGGCGTACGGATAGTCGACCGAGGTGGTCCGCTCGGCGGGCAGGATCGCGTCCCGCGGGTCCAGGACCTCGCCGCGCCTGCCGTGCGGGACGCGGTGCACCGTACGGTTCCTGCCCTCGACCTGGACATGGTCGGTACGGACGAAATCGCAGCCCAGCGCCTGAATCCGGGCCAGGATGTCGGCGTAGTACCCGGGTGCCAGCCAGTCGTCGCCGTCGAGGAAGGTGACGTACTCGCCGCGCGCCGCGTCCAGGCCGGTGTTGCGGGCGGTGGCCAGTCCGCCGTTCTGCTCATGTCTGCGGACGACCACCCCCGGAATCTCGTCCTCGGCGCGACGCAGTATGTCCGCGGTCCCGTCGGTCGAACAGTCGTCGACGAGGATGAATTCGAAGTCCTCGCGGGCGTTGGCCCGCAGGCTTCTCAAGGTGTCGGGGGCGTATGTCTGCACGTTGTAGAACGGCACGATGACCGAGAGCTTAACCACCCGTCTCACGCTAGGCGGGAGCCCGTCATTTGCCTTGGCCCCAGGAGGGACACCGGGTGAACGGCGAATGTCGGAATGATGAACCGGACTGTTTCGTGGGCGATTGCGTCCCCTTTGTGAAGGCGATTCGCCAACCGTCGGCGGCCTGTTAACCAGCTGTTGCCGCCACGTTGGGCCGCGAATCGAAATGCCTTCCTAAGTTCTGGGACGTGCCCCCACGTACCGATAAGACGACCGCCCTCCGGGTAGCCGTGCTCGCCGACTCCGACACCCGGTGGAAATGGGGCGCGCTCACCGCGCGCCGTCTCGCCACCGGTGGGTCCGAGGGGTCGGCGCAGCGCGTCGAGATCACCGGGCTCCTGCTGCGCGGCCGGGCCACCCCGACCCCGCGCCAGCTCGCCGAGGTCGGCGACGTCGGAATCGGCGCCGAACAGGTGCGTGAGGTGACGGCCGTCGAGTTCCTGCACACCGTGCGGGACGAGGGATACGACGTCGTCGTCCTCGCCCTCGTCGGCGGAGCCGTCCAGGCGATGCTGCACGGCCTCGCCGCGCTGCGGCTGCCGGCCAGGCCCGTCGTCGTCACCGGCTATGTCGGCGTCGTCTACGAGAAGCTCGCCGACGGACTGCTGCTGCGGCACGGCGCGGACGTCGTCCTCGCCAACTCCCGCCACGACGCGGAGCGCTTCCGCGCGGTGTACGAGGGAGTGGGCGCCGACGCCTCGGCCGTCACGGAGGCCGCGCTGCCGTTCCTCGGCGGCGAGCCGTACCGCCTGCGGGAGGGCCGCGACACGGTCGTCTTCGCCGCCCAGCCCTCCGTACCGGCCTCCCGCGCCGACCGCACGTATCTGCTGCGCAGGCTCGTCGAGCACGCCAGGCTGCACCCGGCCCGCGAGGTGCTGCTGAAGCTGCGCTCCAAGCCCGGCGAGCACACCACGCACATCGAGGAACTCCCCTACCAGCGGCTCGCGGAGAAGCTGCCCGGCGGACTGCCGCCCAACCTCCGCCTGGTGTACGGGCACATGGGCGAGGTCCTGGACCGCACCGATCTGCTGGTCACGGTCTCCTCGACCGCCGCGCTGGAGGCGCTGCACCGGCGCATCCCCACCGCGGTCCTCACCGACCTCGGCGTCCGCGAGGCCCTCGGCAACCACCACTTCATCGGCTCCGGCCTGCTCACCTCCTGGGACCACCTGGACGGCGGCCACAGCCCGGAGCCCGACGCCGCATGGCTGGCCGGCCAGGGCGTCGCAGCCGACGGCACCTACGCCACGGCCTACGACCACGCCCGCGCCCGCGTCGACGCCCTGCTCGCCGCCGGCCGGCTGCCCGACCTCGCGCCGTACTACACGCCCGCCACCGCGCCCGGCTACCTGCCGGGCATCCTCGCCCGCCACCACCTGGCGCCCGACGGCCACCCGCTGCCCGGCAGCGACCGGCCGCGCGAGACCGGCGGGATGCGCGGCGCGGTCCGCGACGCGGTACGGGAAGCGGCGCGCGGCGCGTACCGGCAGGGCGTCCAGCGGGTCGCCCCGGTGATCCGACGGATGGGCGAGCTGTGAACACCACTTCAGGAGCAGAGATGACCCGGACCCCGACCGTGCTCGCCGTGATCCCCGCCCGTGGTGGATCCAAGGGCGTACCGGCCAAGAACCTCGCCCAGGTCGGCGGCGTACCGCTGGTCGCCCGCGCCGTCCGCGCCTGCCTGGCCTCCCGTGAGGTCACGGACGTCGTCGTGACGACGGACGACGCGGCCATCGCCGACGCGGCCCGTGCCGAGGGCGACACGCTGGGCGCCCCGGAGCGGGTGCACATCGTGCAGCGCCCCGCGGCCATCGCCGGGGACAGGTCGAGCAGCGAGGACGCGGTGCTGCACGCCCTGGACGCGTACGAGGCGATGCGCGAGCGGACGGCCGACGTGGTGCTGCTGGTCCAGTGCACCAGCCCGTTCGTCGTACGGGAGGACATCGACGGCGTCGCCGCGGCGGTCGCCCACGACGGCGCCGACACGGCGGTCACGGTCGCCCCCTTCCACGGCTTCCTCTGGCGCGACGGCAGCGCGCTCGAAGAGGACAACCACGGCGTCAACCACGACAAGTCCGTCCGGCAGATGCGCCAGGACCGTCCGGAGGACCTGCTGGAGACCGGCACCGCGTACGCCATGAACGCCGCGGGCTTCCGTACCCACCGTCACCGCTTCTTCGGCCACACCGCCCTGGTGCGCACCGACGCGTCACGGGTCCTGGAGATCGACGACCCGCACGACCTGGCCCGCGCCCGCGCCCTCGCCCCGCTCCTGGACCCCGCACCGCTGCCGACCCTCGACGACATCGACGCGGTCGTCCTCGACTTCGACGGCACACAGACCGACGACCGGGTCCTCATCGACGCCGACGGACGCGAGACCGTCGCCGTCCACCGCGGCGACGGCCTCGGCATCGCGGCCCTGCGCAAGACCGGAATGCCGCTGCTGATCCTCTCCACGGAACAGAACCCGGTCGTCGCCGCCCGCGCCCACAAGCTCCGCATCCCGGTCCTGCACGGCATCGACCGCAAGGACCTGGCACTCAAGCAGTGGTGCGACGAACAGTCCATCGCTCCGGAACGTGTCCTCTACGTGGGCAACGACGTCAACGACCTGCCGTGCTTCGCACTCGCCGGCTGGCCGGTCGCGGTCGCGAGCGCCCATGACTCGGTACGGGCCGCGGCCCGCGCCGTCACGACCACCCCCGGCGGCTTCGGCGCCATCCGCGAGATCGCGGCCTGGCTGCTGGGCCCCACCCTCACGAAATCCCCCGAGTAACCCCCCAAGTCCCCCGAGCAACCCCAAGTCCCCCGAGCACCTCCCCCAAGTAAGGAACGCACCTCATGAGCACCTCCCGTCTGCGCACCCTCGGCACCCGTACCGCGGGCCCGGGCCGGCCCGTCTACGTCACCGGCGAGATCGGCATCAACCACAACGGCGACCTCGACAACGCCCTCGCGCTGATCGACGTGGCCGCCGAGGCCGGCTGCGACGCCGTCAAGTTCCAGAAGCGCACCCCGGAGATCTGCACTCCGCGCGACCAGTGGGACATCGAGCGCGACACCCCCTGGGGCCGGATGACGTACATCGACTACCGTCACCGCGTCGAGTTCGGCGAGGCCGAGTACCAGGCCATCTCCGAGCACTGCGCCAAGCGCGGCATCGACTGGTTCGCCTCCCCGTGGGACACCGAGGCCGTCGCCTTCCTGGAGAAGTTCGACGTCCCCGCGCACAAGGTGGCCTCGGCCTCCCTCACCGACGACGAGCTCCTGCGCGCCCTGCGGGCGACCGGTCGAACGATCATCCTCTCCACCGGCATGTCGACCCCGCGCCAGATCCGCCACGCGGTCGAGGTCCTCGGCAGCGACAACATCCTGCTCTGTCACGCCACTTCGACCTACCCGGCCAAGGCCGAGGAGCTGAACCTGCGGGTCATCAACACCCTGCAGCAGGAGTACCCCAACGTCCCGATCGGCTACAGCGGCCACGAGACCGGCCTCCAGACGACCCTCGCGGCCGTCGCCCTGGGCGCCGCGTTCGTCGAGCGCCACATCACGCTGGACCGCGCCATGTGGGGCTCCGACCAGGCCGCCTCCGTCGAGCCGCAGGGCCTCACCCGCCTCGTCCGCGACATCCGCACCATCGAGGCCTCGCTCGGCGACGGCATCAAGAAGGTGTACGAGTCCGAGCTCGGCCCGATGAAGAAGCTCCGCCGCGTCGCGGGCGTCGTCTCCGAGAGCGCCGAGGCGGCCCCGGCCGCCGAGCCGGTCGCGGTCTGACGGGCCGACCGGTGAACCTCGCCTTCGTCGAGAGCCCGGTCCAGCTCCTGAACGTCCTGGAGTGGGCCTGCACAGAGGGAGGCGACGGCCACGTCCTTGCGGACATCACGGTCGTCGTCCTCCCCCCGGTCGACCCGATGTCGCGCGGTCAGCTGCGCCGGATGGCGGAGCTGGCCCGCGACGAGGGCGTCAACGTCCGCTGGCAGGAGGCGCGCGGCGGGGCCGGCGCGCCCCTGAAGACCCTGCGTTCCCTGGCCGGGCTGCTGCGCAGGGCGGAGCGCATCGTGATAGGCGACCCGTTCTCCCGCTACGTCCAGCTGCTGCTCACCATGGTGCGTGCCCGGCACCTCACCGTGGTCGACGACGGCACGGCCACCATGGAGTTCGTCGCCCAACTGGCGCGCGGCGAACGCCTGGTGCGCTGGCACCGCAAGGGCAGCTCGGGCCCGCGCGAACTGGCCCTCGCCCCGGTCACGGCCCGCGCCCGCAGCCGCTTCACCCCGTCCGCGACCCGTACGGTCGAGGTCTTCACGGCGATGCCGGTCGAGGCTCCGCCCGGCGTCACGGTCACCTCCAACACCTTCGCCTGGACCCGGGCCCGCTTCGGCCCGCCGCTGCTCACCAAGGGCGCGGACCTGGTCGGCACCTCGCTCGTCGAGACGGGCGTGGTCGACCAGGCCCAGTACTTGGAGGCCGTCGCGACCCTGGCCCGCACCCACGGGGCCACCCGCTACTTCGCCCACCGCCGCGAGTCCACCGAGAAGCTCCACGCCCTGGAGGCCGCCACCGGCCTGGAGATCGTCCGCCCCGACCTCCCCCTGGAACTCATCGCCCGCCGCGGCCCCATCGGCCGCACGGTCCTGAGCTTCCCCTCCACAGTCGTCCACACCCTGCCCCTCGCCCTGGTCGGCACGGACGTCAAGGTCGCGGTCTGCGACATCGCCCCGGAATGGCTCCGCGACACGGCGTCCCCGCGCGCGCAGGGATTCCTGTCCGGCGTGACGGAGACCGCCCGCGACGTCCAACGGCTGGCGCCCTGGCGGGCCACGGCGGTGACGGAGGCATGAGGCCGGAACGGGTGTCGGCATGGTCCTCGGCAACCGGGGCGGCGAGACGGAAAGCCGTCAGACGGGCATGACCTGAACGTCGTAGGAGGGGATCCACTTGTCGCGGGTCAGGATGGTCATCCCCTCGGTCTGGGCCTGTGCGATCAGTATCCGGTCGAATGGATCGCGATGATGTGCGGGCAGTCTGCTCGCCCGCACGCCGTGTCCCGCGGTGATCGGAAGCGGGGTGAACTGGCTGTCCCGTACCCGTTCGGCCAGGTCCTCGGGACCTTCGAGCTTTCCGAGGGACTGCTTGATCGCGATCTCCCACGGGGTGACCGCGCTGACGAAGACCGAGGGCTCCGTGTCCAGCAGGTGCTTGATCTCGTCGGTGAGCTCTGCGGAGTCGTCGAGCCACCACAGGACGACGTGTGTGTCGAGCAGCATTTTCATCAGCGCATCCCGAATGCGTCGGCCAGGTCGTCCGGCAGGTCGTCGAAGTCTTCCCTGATACGGATCTGTCCCTGGAGCGAGCCGCGCCCGGTCCGTTTCACCCGGGCGCGGAGCGGCACGACCTTGGCCACCGGCTCTCCCGCTTTGGAGATCACTACTTCCTCGCCGGTGGCCACCTGCTCCAGGATGCGCGAGAGGTGGGTCTTGGCCTCATGGACGTTGTACTGACGAGCTGCTTCCACGGCTGCCTCGCAGGGACGGATCGGCGTGTGGACTAACCACTGGACTAAGTTTACTCCGTGATCCCGAGGCATGTGCCGATGGCGGCCGGCTCCTGCCTGTCGGGGAGTGGCGGTCGATGCCGATGCCGGTACGCAAGCCTCAGCGGGGCGTCATGGATCACCCTGACCTGTAAGTGGCGTACCCCAGGGTTTGTTGGGGGAAGGTCCCGATAGCGGGCAGGGTCGGCCGGGCGTGAGCATCAACGCATGACAACGATGCGGATGGCGACGGAGCGGCAGGGTGGGACGGCCGGCACGGCCCTCCTCGCGGGACCCGCCCTGATGGCGGGGTACGGAGCGGTGCGGCTGGTCGGACGGGCCGTCGGCGATTACGGCCCCGGGGTGTGGTGGACGGTGGCGCATCTGCTGTTCCTGGCCGGAGTGCTCGCGTTCGTGCCGGTGTTCCTGGGGCTGCGGAGACTCGCCGGGGAGCGCGGGGGCAAGCGGGTCGCCGCCGAGGCAGCCGCCTGGGCCGGGCTGCTCGGCGCGGCGGCGGTGGCGGTCCAGGCGCTGATCGACCTGGGGGTCGGGTTCGTCGCGGCGGACGAGCGGGCCATGAGCGACTTGTTCGCAAAGGTGCAGGACGTACCTGGAGTGATGCCGTTGGTCTACACGGTGGTGCCCCTGCTCTTCTGGGTCGCGCTACTGGGCCTGGTCGCCCTGCTCGCCGTCTTCCGCCGGGACGTGGTCCGGCCGTGGGCTCCGGCGCTGGTGCTGGCCGGGACCGTGCTGATGGCCGTGAGCCTGGACCTGCTGCCGGCCGGAGCTCTGTGCATCGGGCTGGCTCTGTTCCCGGTACGCCGGGGACTGCCCGACTGACGGAGCCCGACCGGGACGTCGTGCGGGTGATGACCGGCCCGGGTGGCCTGCCGGGAGTGAAATGGGCGAGTTTACCCACCTTGCCATCACGTCACACGCCACGACGCAGTCATTTATTCGTCTATGTGGCTGAACTTTTCTTGTTTCATGGTCAGTTGACGGGGGAAGGGGCTTACGCTTTACCAGGTGAACGAGTTGATGTCCCGCGATTCCGATGCCCAGCTGCCCGGGGACGAGGCGCTGCCCGGCGCCCTGTCAGAGCCCTTGCGTGCCGAACTGATCGCCTTCCGGCGCGACCTGCACATGCACCCCGAGCTGGGCAATCAGGAGTTCCGTACCACCGCGGCCATCAAGGCCCGGCTGGAGAAGGCGGGGCTGGCACCACGGGTACTCGACACCGGGACCGGACTCCTGTGCGACGTGGGCGGCCGGGGAGGCGACACGCGGCCCATGCTCGCCCTGCGCGCGGACATCGACGCCCTGCCCATCCCGGACACCAAGGCGGGCGTCCCGTACCGTTCCACCGTCCCCGACCGGGCGCACGCCTGCGGGCACGACATCCACACCACCGCGGTCCTCGGCGCCGGGCTCGTGCTCGCCGGGCTCGACCGGCAGGGGCTGCTGCCGAACCCCGTGCGGCTGATCTTCCAGCCGGCCGAGGAGGTGCTGCCCGGCGGTGCGCCCGACGCGATCGCGTCCGGGGCGCTGGAGGGCGTCGGGCGGATCATCGGGGTGCACTGCGATCCGAAGGTGGACGTGGGGCGGATCGGGCTGCGGGGCGGGGCGATCACCTCGGCCTGCGACCGGCTGGAGGTCAGCCTCGACGGCCCCGGCGGGCACACCGCCCGGCCGCATCTGACCACCGACCTGGTCACCGCCGCAGCCAAGGTCGCCACCGAGGTGCCCGCACTGCTGGCCCGCCGGGTCGACGCGCGGGCCGGTCTCGCCGTCACCTGGGGGCGGCTGGAGTCCGGGCACGCCTGCAACGTGATCCCGCAGCACGCCGAACTCTCCGGCACCGTGCGCTGCCTGGACCTGGCGGCCTGGCGCGAGGCGCCGGACCTGGTGCACGCGGCGATCGACGAGGTGGCCGGGATGTACGGCGCCAAGACGGTGATCGACTACGTCCGGGGCGTCCCGCCCGTCGTGAACGACGCCGCCGCGATCGATCTGCTCGCGGGGGCGATGACCGCGCGGCGAGGTTCGTCTGCGATCGAGGACACCGAACAGAGCCTCGGCGGCGAGGACTTCTCCTGGTACCTGGAACAGGTCCCGGGGGCCATGGCCCGGCTCGGGGTCCGCACGCCCGGCGACACCGCCCGTCTCGACCTGCATCGTGGCGATTTCGACGCGGACGAGGAGGCGATCACGGTGGCGGTGGAGCTCTTCACTGCCTGCGCGTTGCTCGACGGCAACCATCCGTAACCGGAAAGGTCACCTCTGGTTCGCGACGATCCGATAACGGCTTCCGTACAGGGCTTTATCTGACATCTACGCGCGTTACGATCGCCGCGAAACCAGCGCCGGAAGAGGCGCTTCGGTCAGGTTTGAAGGAGCCTTCCCTTGCGCCGGGTATCCAAGATCACTGCCGCGTGTGCTGTCACCGCGGCCCTCGCGCTCACCGCCACCGCGTGTGGCGAGTCGTCCACCGAGAGCTCCGGCTCCGACAAGGGCAAGATGAAGATCGGCATGGCCTACGACGTGGGTGGCCGTGGCGACAACTCGTTCAACGACTCCGCGGCGCGTGGTCTGGACAAGGCCAAGTCCGAGCTGGGTGCCACGACGAAGGAGCTCACCGCCAAGACCGGTGAGACCCCGGCCGACCGTGAGCAGCGCCTCGAGTCGCTCGCCGAGGGCGGCTACAACCCGGTCATCGCGATCGGCTTCGCCTACAAGGACGCGGTCGACAAGGTCGCGGCCAAGTACCCGAAGGTCAATTTCGGTCTGGTCGACTCGGTCTCCGACGTGAAGAACGTCGACAGCATCGTCTTCACCGAGGAGCAGGGCTCCTACCTCGCCGGTGTCGCGGCGGCGCTGAAGTCGAAGGACGGCCAGGTCGGCTTCATCGGTGGTGTCGACCTCCCGCTGATCAAGAAGTTCGCCGCGGGCTTCCAGCAGGGTGTCATGGACACCAACCCGAAGGCCAAGGTGCAGATCCAGTACCTGTCCACCGGTTCGGACCTGTCCGGCTTCGGCAGCCCCGACAAGGGTGCGTTCGCCGCCAAGGGCATGCTCGACAAGGGCGCGGACGTCATCTTCGCCGCCGCGGGCGGTTCGGGTGCCGGTTCGATCGAAGCCGTCGCGGGCAAGAAGGGCGCCTGGTCCATCGGCGTCGACTCCGACCAGGCCCTCGACCCGTCGCTGGCGAAGTACAAGGACACGATCATGACCTCCGTCGTCAAGAACGTCGACGGCGGTGTCTACGACCTGATCAAGTCCGTCAAGGACGGCAAGCCGGTGGCCGGCACGCAGACGTACTCCCTGGCCAAGGGCGGCGTCAGCCTGACCACCACGGGTGACCACCTGAAGGACATCCAGGCCAAGCTCGACGAGGCGAAGAAGAAGATCGTCGACGGTTCCATCACGGTCAAGACCACGACCTGATCCACTGTCGATCGGGGCCCGGGTGAGCCGCTTCGGCCTCACCCGGGCCCCGATTTCACATACGGGTCCGGCCGACGTGCCGTAGCCGTGCACACACTGTCCGCCACCTGTCATCAGGTGGCCAACGATTCGGTGGCGCTACGCGCGTAGCATCCGCCGGGCGCGGTACCTTTCACCGTTCCACCGCCTCCGTCCCACCGTTCCACCGCCTCCGTCCCACCGCCTCCGCCCTCCGCTCCTGCCAAGGAGAGTGCGCCATCAACGCGTCCAGCAGTCCCCATGCCGTGGAGCTCCGCGGCATCACCAAGCGGTTCCCCGGGGTCGTGGCCAACCACGACATCGACATCACCGTGCGCCGCGGCACCGTCCACGCTCTCGTCGGCGAGAACGGTGCAGGCAAGTCCACTCTGATGAAGATCCTGTACGGCATGCAGAAGCCGGACGAGGGCACCATCGCGGTGGACGGCGAGCAGGTCTCGTTCCACAACCCCGGCGACGCCATCGACCGCGGTATCGGCATGGTGCACCAGCACTTCATGCTCGCCGACTACCTCACCGTCCTGGAGAACGTCGTCCTCGGCTCCGAGAAGCTGTACGGGATCGGCGACCGGGCCCGTGCCAAGATCAAGGAGATCTCCGACGCCTACGGTCTCGGTGTCCGTCCGGACGCCATGGTCGAGGACCTCGGGGTCGCCGACCGGCAGCGCGTGGAGATCCTCAAGGTCCTCTACCGCGGCGCCCGCACCCTGATCCTCGACGAGCCCACCGCCGTCCTCGTACCGCAGGAGGTCGACGCGCTCTTCGACAACCTGCGCGAGCTCAAGGCCGAGGGCCTGACCGTCATCTTCATCTCGCACAAGCTGGGCGAGGTGCTGTCGGTCGCCGACGACATCACCGTCATCCGGCGCGGTACGACGGTGGGCACCGCCGACCCGAAGCGCACCACGACCAAGCAGCTCGCCGAGCTGATGGTCGGCAGTGAGCTGCCGTCGCCGGAGACCCGCGAGTCGACCGTCACCGACACTCCGATGCTGACCGTCGAGGGACTGCGGCTGAGCGCCACGGACCCGGACGGTGTGGTGCGTTCGGTGCTCGACGGCATCGGCTTCACCATCCACAAGGGTGAGGTGCTCGGCATAGCCGGGGTCGAGGGCAACGGCCAGTCCGAACTGGTCGACGCCATCATGGGCATGCGCCCGCTCGACGGCGGTGTGCTCACCCTGGACGGCGCCGACATCTCCCGCACGCCGACGCGCAAGCGCCGCGAGAACGGCATGGGGGTCATCCCCGAGGACCGCCACCGGCACGGACTGCTGCTGGAGGCCCCGCTCTGGGAGAACCGCATCCTGGGCCATGTCACCGAACGCCCCAACAGCAAGGGCGCGTTCCTCGACCTCAAGGGTGCCCGCGCCGACACCGAGCGGATCGTGCGCGAGTACGACGTCCGCACCCCCGGTACCGAGGTCACCGCGGCCTCCCTCTCCGGCGGCAACCAGCAGAAGCTGATCGTCGGCCGCGAGATGAGCCATGCCCCGAAGCTCCTGATCGCCGCGCACCCCACCCGGGGCGTGGACGTGGGCGCCCAGGCGCAGATCTGGGACCAGATCCGCGAGGCGCGCCGCGACGGACTGGCGGTGCTGCTGATCTCCGCCGACCTGGACGAGCTGATCGGGCTGTCCGACACCCTGCGCGTCATGTACCGCGGCCGGCTGGTCGCGGACGCCGACCCGGCGACCATCACCCCGGAGGAGCTCGGTTCGGCGATGACGGGCGCGGCCACCGGACACCTCGAAGCACCGGACGGGGCCGAAGCGCCGGACGACCCGGGTGCCGACAGCACCGACACCGACCCCCGGGACGGGGGAGAGGACCGATGAAGAAGATCGACAAGGAGCGGCTGCTCCTGGGGATCGCGGCCCCCATACTCGCGATCGTGGTCGCCTTCCTGGTGACCGCACTCGTGCTGGCCGCCACCGGCAAGGAGCCGTTCAACGCCTTCGGCATCATGTTCGACTACGGACTGAAGTCGGACAGCCAGGTCTACATCCTGAACAAGGCGACGACCTACTACCTCGCGGGTCTCGCGGTGGCCGTCGGCTTCCGGATGAACCTCTTCAACATCGGCGTGGACGGCCAGTACCGCCTGGCGGCCTTCTTCGCCGCGGCGGTGGGTGGCGCGCTGACCCTGCCCGGCGCCCTGCAGATCCCGCTGATCATCCTCACCGCGATGATCGTCGGCGCGATGTGGGCCGGTATCGCCGGTGTCCTCAAGGTCACCCGGGGCGTCAGCGAGGTCGTCTCGACGATCATGCTGAACGCCATCGCGACGGCGGTCATCGGCTATCTGCTCCAGCAGGGCCGCCTCGGCCACCTGGACAAGGCCGGCACGAAGATCTCCACCAAGCCGCTCCCGGAGTCCTCGCACTTCTTCGAGTTCCCGACCACCCCGTCGCCGGTCTGGGGTTTCATCGTGGTCGCGGTCGTCGCGGGCATCGCCTACTGGTTCGCGCTCTCGCGCACCCGGTTCGGCTTCGACCTGCGCACCGTCGGACAGTCCGGCTCCGCGGCCGAGGCCAGTGGTGTCGACGTCAAGAAGATGGTCGTCACCTCGATGCTGATCTCCGGCGCCGTGGCCGGTCTCATCGGTATGCCGACCCTCCTCAACGACAGCTACGAGTTCAGCGGCGACTTCCCGGTCGGCATCGGCTTCACCGGCATCGCCATCGCCCTCCTCGGCCGCAACCACCCCATCGGCATCGCGCTCGGCGCGCTGCTCTGGGGATTCCTGGAGCGCGGCACCGGCAAGCTCGAATTCGAGGGGTACGACAAGGAGATCGTCGGCGTGATCCAGGGCGTCATCGTCCTGTGCGTCGTCATCGCCTACGAAGTCGTCCGCCGCTACGGACTCAAGCGCCAGCAGAGCAAGGTCGGCGCGGAACTAGCCGCACAGGCCGCCCGTAACTCCGACCAGCAGGAGGTGTCGGCGTGACCGTCACGGCGACTTCCACTCCGCCCCCCGCGGCCCCCAAGGTCTCCGGCGGCAAGGGCGGCCGCACCCGCCTCTCCTTCCCCGTCGTACTGCTGATCATCGCGGGCGTGCTGCTCGCGCTGTCCGCCGTACGCGCGATCACCGGCGCCGCGGACGTCACCTCGGCCGGGCAGATCGGCGCGGCGCTCGCGATGGCCGTGCCGATCGGGCTCGCCGGTCTCGGCGGCCTCTGGGCCGAGCGGGCCGGTGTGGTCAACATCGGGCTCGAAGGCATGATGATCCTGGGCACGTTCTTCGGCGCCTGGGCCGGCTGGCAGACCAATCCGTGGCTCGGCGTGCTGGCCGGCGTCATCGGCGGCATGCTCGGCGGGCTGCTGCACGCCGTCGCGACCGTCAGCTTCGGCGTCGACCACATCATCTCCGGTATCGCCATCAACATCCTGGCGCTCGGCTTCACCACTTACTTGGCCAAGCTCTGGTTCAACTCGGGCGAGGCGGCGGCCAAGGGCGGCAGCCCGAAGCAGTCCCCGCCGGCCGACGACATCACCTCGGTGACGATCCCGGGCCTCTCCGACTGGCTGCATTCCATCGAGAAGCACCACTGGTTCTTCGTCTCCGACCTGGCCGGCGTCATCGGCGGCCTGGTCACCCATGTGTCGCTGCTGACGATCCTGGCCGTGGTCCTCTTCGCCCTCACGTTCTTCGTGCTGTGGAAGACCTCGTTCGGGCTGCGGCTGCGCTCCTGCGGCGAGAACCCGGTCGCCGCCGAATCGCTCGGCGTCAACGTCTACCGCTACAAGTACATCGCCGTGATCGTCTCCGGCGGCATGGCCGGTCTCGGCGGTGCCTTCCTCTCGCTCGTCACCTCGCACATCTACAACGAGGGCCAGACCGGCGGGCGCGGATACATCGGTCTCGCCGCGATGATCTTCGGCAACTGGCGGCCCGGCGGACTGGCCATGGGTGCCGGCCTGTTCGGCTTCGCCGACGCGCTCCAGCTGCGCAACGGCGGCGAGTCCGTCCACGCGCTGCTCCTGCTGCTCGTGGTCATGCTGGCCGTGCTCGCGGCCTGGAAGCTCTACCGCAAGAGCTTCGTCCAGGGCGTGGTCAGCGCGGTCGTCGCCGCGGCGGTGCTGGTCTGGTACCTCGGTACGGACACGGTGCCCACCGAGTTCGTGAGCGCGACCCCGTACATCGTCACGCTGCTCGTCCTCTCGCTCTCCGCGCAGCGGCTGCGGATGCCGAAGGCGGACGGGATGCGCTACCGCAAGGGCCAGGGCAAGTGACGGCCGGCGCGGAGGTCGACTGGGCGGCGCTGCGGAGCGCCGCGCGGTCCGTCATGACGCGTGCGTACGTCCCCTACTCGCACTACCCGGTCGGTGCGGCGGCGCGCGTCGACGACGGGCGTACGGTGTCCGGCTGCAACGTCGAGAACGCCTCGTACGGCATCGGGCTGTGCGCCGAGTGCGGTCTGGTCTCCCAGCTGCACGCCACGGGCGGCGGGCGGCTGACCCACTTCACCTGCGTGGACGGGGCGGGCGAGATCCTCGTGCCGTGCGGCAGGTGCAGGCAGCTGCTGTACGAGTTCGGCGGGCCGGAGCTGATCCTGGAGACGCCGGACGGGCTGCGTACGCTCGACGAGATGCTGCCGCAGGCGTTCGGACCGGGCCATCTGAAGTAGCCGTGCCGACCGGTCCGGCCGGCCCGTCCCGAGCGTCCGGGCCGACCGGACCGGCGGACATCCGCAGCCGAACCACCGTGGCCCTCCCGCCCGTCGGGAGGGCCACCCCTCTCTCCACCCTCTATGCGCGTAGAGTCATCCAGGACTCTTGCGTACGTACCGGCCGGAAGGACTCCCAGGACATGGACGCCATCTCCGTCATCCGCACCAAGCGGGACCGAGGCGAGCTGACCCCCGAGCAGATCGACTGGGTCATCGACGCGTACACCCGCGGTGAGGTCGCCGATGAGCAGATGTCCGCGCTGGCCATGGCGATCCTGCTGAACGGCATGAACCGCACCGAGATCGCCCGCTGGACCGCCGCGATGATCGCCTCCGGCGAGCGCATGGACTTCGCGTCGCTCTCCCGGCCCACCACCGACAAGCACTCCACCGGCGGCGTCGGTGACAAGATCACCCTGCCGCTCGCCCCGCTGGTCGCCGCGTGCGGCGCCGCCGTGCCGCAGCTCAGCGGACGGGGTCTGGGCCACACCGGCGGCACGCTCGACAAGCTGGAGTCCATCCCCGGCTGGCGCGCCCACCTCACCAACGAGGAGATGCTGAGCGTCCTGGACACCACCGGCGCCGTGATCTGCGCCGCCGGTGACGGGCTCGCCCCCGCCGACAAGAAGCTGTACGCGCTGCGCGATGTCACCGGCACCGTCGAGGCCATCCCGCTGATCGCCAGCTCGATCATGTCCAAGAAGATCGCCGAGGGCACCGGTGCGCTCGTCCTGGACGTCAAGGTCGGCTCGGGCGCCTTCATGAAGACCATCGAGGACGCCCGCGAACTGGCCTCCACCATGGTCGCGCTGGGCACCGACAGCGGAGTGCGGACGGTCGCGCTGCTCACCGACATGGCCACCCCGCTCGGCCTGACCGCCGGCAACGCCCTGGAGGTGCGCGAGTCGGTCGCGGTGCTGGCCGGCGGCGGTCCGAAGGACGTCGTCGACCTCACCCTGGCCCTCGCCCGCGAGATGCTGGACGCGGCCGGGCTCAAGGACGCCGACCCGGAGAAGGCCCTCGCCGACGGCTCCGCGATGGACGTCTGGCGCCGGATGATCTCCGCCCAGGGCGGCGACCCGGACGCCGCGCTCCCGGTCGCCCGTGAGCAGCACGTCGTGACGGCCCCGTCCACCGGCGTGCTGACCCGCCTGGACGCGTACGACATCGGCGTCGCCGCCTGGCGTCTCGGCGCGGGCCGGGCCCGCAAGGAGGACCCGGTGCAGGCGGGCGCGGGCGTCGAGCTGCATGCCAAGCCCGGCGACACGGTCACGGCCGGACAGCCGCTGCTGACGCTGCACACCGACACCCCGGAGAAGTTCGACTACGCGCTGAAGGCACTGCCCTCCTCGTACGACATCGCTCCGGAGGGCACGGAGTTCACGGCCACCCCCGTGGTGCGGGAACGTATCGCCTGACCTGCGGCTCGGAGCGCCCTGCCGTAGGCCCCGCGCTGCCTGCTGCCAGGCACTCTTACTCGTACGGGTGAACGGGACCGGTGGACTGCCACCGGTCCCGTTCGGCATGCTGGACTCGGTGACGCACCGATAGAGGAGACCGCCATGAGCGCACTCACCGTCGACCCCGCGCCGGGCCATGGCCAGGATTGGGACGACCTCGTCCGGATCTGGGAGGAGACGGACGCACCCGAGGGCTGCAAGGTGGAGATCATCGAGGGGATCGTCACCGTGTCGCCACCGCCGTCCAAGGACCACAACACCACCGCGGAACTGCTTCAGCGCAGGCTCTATACCGTCATCCCGGAGGACTGGGGGATCTACCAGACGCTCGGCGTCGCCGTGCCGGGCCGGGCCGGGCTCTACATCCCCGATCTCGTCGTCGTGCCGCGTGCCGTGGCGACCGGACCGGGCAACCGCGTACCGGCGGAAGAGGCCCGGCTCGTCGTCGAGATCACCTCGCAGTCCAACGCCAACCACGACCGCATCGGCAAGGCGCACGGATACGCGAAGGCCGGTGTCGAGCTCTTCCTGCTCCTGGACCCCTGGCACTCCGGCCGTCCCACCGCCACCTTGTACGGGGAACCCGCCGACGGCACCTACCGGGTCCTGGAGGCGGTCGAGTACGGGGAGAAGCTGACGCTTCCCGAGCCGTTCGCGCTGGTACTGGACACCGGAGTCCTTCCGGTGAGCTGAGAAGCGGCGCCGCGCCGGTCCCGCGCGTGCGAGAGCGGCCCCGGGGGGGGGGGGGTAAACCCCCCCCCGGGCCCGCGGAATGAGTTGGTGGGGCCGACCCGTGCACCCACCGGCGGGTCCGTTGCCCAATAAACGGTG